>JBLNGH010000576.1:0-8262 GCA_050264575.1 Acidobacteriota bacterium
CACTGCCGGCCGCCGTTCGTCTCGCGCACGACCGGCACGGCGGGCGCGCCGCGCGTGAAGGCGCCCGCGAGCTCCACCCAGCCCGTGCGCCACCGGGCCTCGATCCCCGTGTCCCAGCGCGTCGCCGAGACAAGCGGCACCCCGGTATCGATGTCCTGCGATCCGATCGGGTAATTCGGGCGCCAGCCGCGCCCTCGCATGCGGAGCACATCGTCGACGGTCGAAGGCAGCGCGTCCGGCCGGAGCGACGTGAGGTACTGGTAGGCGAGGGGCAGACCGATGACGGGGTTGTCGCGCCCGTAGGCGCGGCGCGCGAACTCGCCGATGACCGGCGGGATGCGGCCGATCTGGATGTCCAGCTCCTGGGTTTCGAGCGGACGCCAACGCAAGTACAGCGCCGAGACCTCGAGGGCGTCGGCATTCTCGGTCCGCACTTCGCCGACGAGCGCGAGCGGCCGCGCGATCTGCCATTGGCCGAAGATGCGCAGCCGCGCGATGCGCAACGCGTCGCGCTCGTAATCGGTGTAGTTGAAAAACGCGTCGTTGTCTTTCGGCGACAGCGCTCCGGCGAGCTCACCGCCGAACGTCACCCGGCCGCGGGCGAAGCCGTAGGGTTCGTCGCGCGTCTGGGCACGGGCCGCCGGCGGCCGGACGAGACCGGCCACCGCCAGCACGGTCAGTACGCACGCGAACCGGGCGCCGGTGACGCGTCTCATCCTCGAACGCATATTACCTCTCCGCGCGCGGCAGCAGAGCCGGCGCGGCCCCTGCTACAATGCGGGCATCCGAGCGGCCCTGCGGCAAGCTCAGGGCAGGGTCTCGGTTCGCCCCGGGTCTGGCCTGTCGGCACGCCGGGGCTGACTGCGTAATATCGACGATTTTGTTGAGGAGAGAATGGCCTACGTCATCACCGAGCCCTGCATTGGCACCAAAGACAGCGCCTGCGTCGACGTCTGCCCGGTCGATTGCATCCATCCGCGCAAGGACGAGCCGGCGTTCGAAACAGCGAAGATGCTGAACATCCATCCCGACGAATGCATCGACTGCGGGGCGTGCGTGCCGGCGTGTCCGGTCGAGGCGATCTTCGCGCTCGACGAAGTTCCGGACAAGTGGAAGGACTACATCCAGCAGAACGTGGACTACTTCAAGAAGTAGGCCCCGTTTCGCCGGTGCCTACGCCCTACGTCGACTTCGACCGGGGGTCGTGGGCGCGTCTGCGCGCGTCCACGCCGCTGACGCTGGGTGAAGCCGATCTCGCGGAGCTGCAGGGTATCAACGAGCGGGTGCCGCTCGCCGAAGTCGAAGAGATCTACCTCCCGCTGTCGCGGCTGCTCAACCTGCACGTCGCGGCGACCCAGAATCTTCATCGGACCACGGACACGTTTCTCGAGACGCCCGCGTCGCGCATGCCGTACGTGATCGGCGTGGCCGGCAGCGTGGCGGTCGGCAAGAGCACCTTCGCGCGCATCCTTCAGGCGCTGCTGCGCCGCTGGCCCGCGCACCCGCGGGTCGATCTCGTCGCGACCGACGGCTTCCTGTGGCCGCTCGCGACGCTGGAGTCGCGCGGCATCCTGACTCGAAAGGGATTTCCGGAAAGCTACGACGTGCGTCGTCTCGTCGAGTTCATGATCGACGTCAAAGCCGCGGAGGGTCCGGTCCGCGCCCCGGTCTACTCGCATCAGATTTACGATCTGGTGCCGGGCGAGTATCAGATTGTCGATCGCCCGGACATTCTGATCATCGAGGGGCTGAATGTCCTGCAGCGATCCGCGTCAATCCAACCGTCGGACCAGTCGACGGAATCAGAGCACACAGAGCCGGTGTTCGTTTCGGACTTTTTCGATTTCTCGATCTACATCGACGCGGCTGAGCGGCATATCGAGTCGTGGTACGTCGCGCGATTTTTGAGACTGCGAGAGACGGTCTTTCGCGATCCGGCTTCGTACTTTCATCGATTCAGCCGCCTCAGCGAGGCGGAAGCGACCGACACCGCGCGCGAGATCTGGCGGACGATCAACGGCGTCAATCTGCGAGAAAACATCCAGCCCGCTCGCGAGCGCGCGCGACTGATCCTGGAGAAGGATCGCGATCATCTCGTGCAACGAGTGAGACTGCGGAAGATGTGAGTTGGGAAGCTGAACGCCTGAAAGCCTGAAAGGGCAGAGCAGAGCGCAAGCCTCAAGCCCCGAGCCTGTTCTTCGCTTCGAGCCTCGCCGCACGCCGCACTTCCGCGTCGCGTGCGCGCTGGCGCTCCTCTTCGGTCTCGAGCAGCAGCGGCGGGATCTCCACCCGGCGGCCGGTCCGCTCGATCGCGACGAACGTCAGATACGCCCGGCTCGTGAGCTTGCGCTCGCCGGTGAGGATCGCCTCCGAATACGCCTCCACTTCGACTTCGAGTGACGAGTGAAAGACCGCCGTGACGCACGCTTTCAACACCACGAGATCGCCAATCTTGACCGGATGCAGGAACACCAGTCCGTCAACCGCGGCGGTAACGGCGAGGCTGCGCGAGTGGCGATGACAGGCGATCGCGCCGGCGATGTCGATGAGGTGCATCGCCGTGCCGCCGAGCAGGAACCCGAGCGGGTTCGCGTCGTTCGGCAGGACGACCTGCACCATTTCGGTGTAGGAATCGGACGGACGTTTCGCTGGTAAGGACATCGTCAGGGCAAAGGGCAGACCGCAAAGGGCAGAGGTGTGGAACCTTCTGTCGCGTGCCATCTGAAGCTTAGATGACCAACGCTCGGATGCTCCACACCTTTACCCTTTGAGTTCTGACCTCTCCTTTGCCCTCTGCCCTTTGTTTGCCCTGACAATCGTCAGAAATCGTAGCCAATCCAGAAACTGAACTTCACCTTCCGGAACGCCCCGCCGTCGGATCGGCAATCGATGGACGTCGCGGTGACCTGCTGACAGGTCCGGAACAGCGCATCCTCCCAGTCCTTGTTGAAGAGCGTCCGCCAGGACCAGTCGAAGTGCATCGGGAAGCCGAGGATGAAGCTTTCGAGGCCGATCCCGTACGAGGCGCGCCCGTCGACCAGGCGGAAGCCGGAGACGCGGACCGGCTCGTAGCGGGTCGCCAGCTCGAGCGTGATCGGATTCACCAGATCGTAGCCGGCGATCGCCGGGTAGATCTCCGTGTTGTTCTTCATCACGGTGTACGACTGCGTGTTGAACCCGGCCGCGCCCAGGTCGGCGAAGAACACGCCGCGGAGGCCGCCGAGCACGCCGAGCGGCGTCAGCATCGCCTCGATCAGCGGGAACCGCAGTTCGGCGTTCGCGAAGAACGCCTGGTGCCCGATGAACTGCAGATACTCGTAGCCGCGCATCTCGGAGTTGCCGCCGAAGTACAGGAAGTCGGGATTCCGCCCCCAGCTCTTGAACCCCTTCAGCCGCACGGCCAGCACGCCGTTGGCGACGAGCCGCGTATAGTGACGCGCGTCGACGTCGATGGTGCGGCGGGAGAGCCACGCATCCGAAAACGCCGGCGAGGCGTCGAACGAGACTTTGACCGTGTTGCCGGCGACCGGTCCGTACTCGCGGAAAATCGTCGTCTCCTGCACGAACGAGACGCCGAGCGGCATCATGTGCCCGTCGCGGAAGAGCGGCTGGCCGAACTGTTCCGTCTGGTACTGGTTGACCAGATCCTGGAACCCCTGGTTGATGTACTCCTCGGACAAGTGCACGTAGCCGCCGAACACCTCGGCGCGCGAGTACCGGTTGAACGGCCAGATCGCGAACGCCGTGCCGCCGCGCTGGCTCTGCTCGGCCTCGGCCAGATCGCGGTCGAGATAGCCGACGTATTCGGGCGGCACCAGATACGCGGCCTGGCCGTAGTAGAACTGATCCTGCGAGAACCCCTGGATCGCGTAGTTCAGACGGCTCCCGATGTTGACGTAGGTGAACGCCGTCGTGCGGTACTGCGAGACCGACTGCGCGAAGAAGCTGATCTGCTTGTCGCCGAGCACGTCCGTGAACGTGACCTGCGTATTGCCGTAGAAATTGCCGCCGCTCGTGACGCCGAGGCTGACGGGCGGCCGGCCCGCCAGGCTCATCTTCTCGAACGCGCCCTTCTTGTGGATGTTGTCGCGCAGCAGCGTATGGCTGAGCGGCGCCGTGAAGTCGATCGGCGGCGCCGGCTCACCGAAGTCGGACGAGGCGACGACGGCGAGCGGCTTGTCGGCCGAGATCACGTGAATGCCGTTCTCGCCTTTGTAGTACGACACGAAGGCCACGCGCAGCGTGTTCCCGCTCCGCAGGACGACCGGCGAGACGTTGCCCGTGAGCGTATCGGTCCACTGTCGCAGCTCGCCGCTCTTCAGATCGAGCGACCAGACGTTCGGGATCTTCGCGTTCTTCTCGATCTCCTCAGGAACCGGCGTCTTCGGATCGGTCGCGGTCGACGTGAAGACCAGCGTGTGGTCGTCATAGAACTTGGCGGCGGTATCGTCGTGCGAGCCGAACGTCAGCTGCTTGCGCTGGCCGCTCGTCAGATCGAGCTGGAAGAGCTTGTCGTCGCCGCTGATGCGCAGGGTGTAAACGATCGACTTGCCGTCCGGCGCGTAGGTCGGCGAGTATTCCGCAAACGCGTCTTTCGTCAGGTTCTTCACCGCGCCCGTCGCCAAATCCACTTCGAAGAGATCCGGGACGGCCTCCTGCAGCGCGGCGAACGCGACTTTTTTCCCGTCGGGGCTGAAGGCGGGCGATTCGGGCCCGTTCACCATCGACAGATCGACCTTCTGCTCGATCTTGCCGGTGACGACGTTGTGAATGACGAGCGCCTTTTCCTTTTCGGTCCTGGCGAAATAGGCGATGCGGTCGCTGTGGAACCGCGACTCGCCCGGCCCGCTCGCCGGCGCCCACGCGATCCAGGGCACGAGGTTGCCGCGCAATCCGCCCGCGGTCGCGATGTATTCGAACCCGCGATCCTTGTCGAACCCCTTCGTGAGGTTGCCCATGAACCGGCCGTCTTTCGCGGACACGAGAATGATGTCGAGCTCCTGGTCGCGGCGATTGCCGACAACCGCGGCGACCATGTCGCCCGACGGCGACGGCTCGAGCGAGAGCACCGACACGTATTGCGATCGTCCATCGCGGTTTGGCGCGAGGTTCCGGCCGTAGTCGGCGGGGCGCTCTTTGTCGCGGAACGCCTTGAATCGTTCCTTGAGGTAGCGATCGAACTGCTCGTCGAAGTCTTCAGGCTTCAGCTTGAGCGCTTCTTCGTACGCGCTCTCGCCGCCGCCGATGACGTTCTTCCGCCACGAGAACAGGAATTGCCGCAGGCCTTCTTTGCCCCATTTCGATTCGATGAACTCGAACGTCGCGTGTCCCATCGAGTAGGTGATGCGTCCCGACAGCGGCTGCGTTTCGAACTGGCTCATCTTCGGCACGTTGTCGGTGAGGGCCGCGTCGCGCACCTGCATCAGGTCGAGGATGTTCCAGTAGCCGGCCATGTAATTGGCGAGCCCTTCGTCCATCCAGAGCGGCAGGTTGGCGCCGATCAATCCGCGCGGAATGATCGAGAACTCGAAGACGTGCGTCAGCTCGTGCGTGATCAGCCGGTAGAGCTGGTCCGGCGGCTCGTCGATCGGGAGGACCATCCGGTTCCGTTCCGGCTCGGCGAACGCCAGCACCCCTTCGGGCAGCTCGTCGCCCGAGATGTTCTGCTGCTGGAACTCACTCTGAGTCTTGAACGTGATGAGCGGAACGCGGTCCGACAGATCGTGCTTGAGCTCGCCGCTGATGCGCTGGTACGCGCTTTCCGCGTAGCCGGCGACGCGCTCGAGATGTTTCTCGAGCTCGGGGTAGTAATAAATGTCGAAATGATCGGTCTTGTAGATGTGCCAGTCGAATCGGTTGCGATGGACGCGGTTCTTGCCGAAGTACGGTACGAACGGTGTCTGCGCGCGAATCGGACACGTCCCCAACCGGACCATGAAGTTCTGCCGATCGAGCGGCGTCTTCTTGAGATCAGAGACCTGTTGCGCCGAGAGGGGAGCCAGGCTCGTGACTGCGAACGCCAGCGCGCCAAGCGGGACAGTACACATGCGCAAGCGGCGCATCCGCATAAGGTCACCTCAAACCGGGAATCGGCCGGGGGGGACAAGTCACAGCCGTTCCCGAATCTTACACTTGTTTGGGCGCCGGGCCTGGCTTGCCGACCGCCTCCACCGTCGCGCTCCGCGCGACGGTGGACAAGTGGTCATCGCTCAGCCGGTCCGGCTAAGTCTCGACGTGAGAGCAAACTGTGTGCCCCGGGCATGTGCCGGAAAGACGCCTCCGCCCGCGTCAGTGACGATACCCGGCGAGGACAACTCCGTCGCTTCCGGATGTCGGAGCGGATCCCTCGTTCTGTAGTAATGTGAAGGGCTACCGGGAGGTCGACTTGGTGCAACGCATCTCCGTCAGCCAATGGGCCAAGGCTGGTCTGGTCGCGATCGTCGTCGCCGCCTGGCCGGCATACGCGCTGCTGACCGAAAGCCACGTACCGGAGCCGGCGGCGGATTCATCCGCCGCAGTGGCCAGGCTCGACTACACGCTGAAGGACATGAACGGCAAGGAAGTGCGGCTCGCCGACTTCAGGGGCCGCCCGCTCGTCATCAACTTCTGGGCGACCTGGTGCGGGCCCTGCAAGGACGAGATCCCGGCGTTCGTCCAGCTCGTCGACAAGTACCGCGATCAGAAGCTCACGATCCTCGGCATCTCGACGGACGATTCGGCGGAAGACCTGATCAAGTTCGCCGCCGAGTACAGGATGAATTATCCGGTTCTTGTCGGGCTCGGCATGGACGAACTGCTCGAGGCCTACGAGGCCTCGTTCGCGATCCCGGTGACGTGGTTCATCAGGCGCGACGGCACCGTCGCGATGAAACACGCCGGGACGCAGTCGCGCGAGTGGTTCGAGCGCCAGATTCAGGCGCTTTTTTGAGTAGATTTGCTGTACCGATGAAGAAATACCAGCCCGTCGCCCGCCTCGCCTGCGGCTGCCTCCTCGGCTTCCGGGAAGGCGTCGAGGGCAGTCCCGTCACCGTCGTCATCACGAAAAAAGCCGATGCGTGCGGCATGGGAATCCACGTCGCCGGTCAGCCGGTCTTCGATCATCGCGAGGCCCTGAGGCCGTCCACCCGGCTTCAGCCGATCATCCAGCCCGACTACGAAGATAATTAAGCCCCTCGTCGGTTCCGGCGTTCCGGAGGTCCGGGGTTCGCGGGCTCTCGGCCCGCTGCTTTCAACGCGCGCCGCAGCACGAATTCAATCTGGCCGTTCAGGCTGCGCAGATCGTCGTCGGCCCAGCGCTGAAGCGCGTCGAGCACGCTGCGGTCGATCCGCAAGAGGAAGGGTTTTCGCTCAGCCATGACGGGGGAAGAGACGGGCGGGCCCCGGAGCAGGCCCACCCGGCGTGCTTACTGGTAAATCGTCCCGGTGTTGATGACCGGCTGCGTGTTGCGATCGCCGCACAGCACGACCAGCAGGTTGCTCACCATCGAGGCCTTGCGCTCGTTGTCGAGCGTGACGATCTCGCGGTGCGAGAGCATCTCCAAGGCCATCTCGACCATGCCGACCGCGCCCTCGACGATCCGCTGCCGCGCGGCAATGATGGCGCCGGCCTGCTGCCGCTGCAGCATCGCCGCGGCAATCTCAGGCGCGTAGGCCAGGTGACTGATCCGGGTCTCGAGGACTTCGAGGCCGGCCTTCGCCAGCCGTGCCTGCACCTCGTCTTTCATATGGTCGGCGACTTCGGCCGTGTTGGCGCGCAGCGACTTCTGTCCCTCGACATACGCGTCGTACGGATACTGCGACGCGAGATTTCTGACGGCCGCCTCGCTCTGCACCTTCACGTAGTGCTCGTAGTTCTCGACCTCGAACACCGCTTCGGCGGTCTCCACGACGCGCCAGACGACGATCGCGGCGATCTCGACCGGATTGCCCTCGTGATCGTTCACCTTGATCTTCGTGCTCTCGAAGTTGCGAATCCGGAGCGAGATGTGCCGCTTCTTGAGCAGCGGGTTGGCCCAGTGAAATCCATCCGTCTTGACGCTGCCGGAGTACTTGCCGAACAGCGTGGCCACGCGCGCTTCGTTCGGGTTGACGATGAAGAAGCCCCCGAGCAGGAAACCGAGGAGTCCCTCGACGAGAATCCACCCGACGACGATCCACGGCGGCTGTTCCTGGGCCGCGGCTTGTGCCAGAAGCCACCCCACGAACGCCATGGCGATGAGAATCGCCGGCAGCATTACCCAACCCGACACGGTGGAAAGGGTT
>JBLNGH010000577.1:0-10293 GCA_050264575.1 Acidobacteriota bacterium
GCCGCCGCCCGGCTGGGTGCGAGTGGCCTGATCGCTCATAAAACCTCCTCCGTCCTGGCGGGACCATTCCCGCCGGCACCGGCTTCGACCCGATCGAAGCCGGTCATCGCGGCTACCACGGCCGCGCGTGGGTGCCTTGCTTCGCCCTCGCCGCGCGTGGGAACCGATCCTATCTATTTAGACGTGGCGGGGTTTGCCAGGGAACGCCCGTGCAGGCCCCGCCCGTCGGCGGAGCCCACACGAGTCAGTAGTGGAGGACGCCGACGTTAGTTCAGGTCGAGCAGGAAGCCGCTCGACCGCCGCTGCGCCAGCTGACGCTCGCGCTGCTCGGCGATTTCGCGCGCTTCCTCGCAATCCTTGCAACGGACGGCGAACGGCAGCGCCCGCAGGCGCCGCTCCGAGATTTCGTCGCCGCACTCGAAACAGTAGCCGTAGGTGCCCTCGGCGTGGCGTGTCAGGGCCTCTTCAATCTTGTGTAGCGTTTCCGACTTCATCTGGATCAACGCAAACTCGATGTCGTCCTGAATGTCGGCTTCGGAAGCCTCAGCCGCATCCAGAACACCCTGGCCATCGCCGGCCGCACCAACGGCCCGCACGTCGCGCATCTTCTCCTGCACCTCATTGAGGATCTCGCGACGGCGCTCCTCCAGGATGTGCTTCAACTCGGCATAGCGCTCCCGCGCCATTTCCGAATCCTTGATGCGTGGCCTCATGACCGTACTCCCTTCTCTCCGCTTTCGGCGACCGCCCTCTGCTTTCGACGGTCGCTATGATTGCTATCCGCTAAGCAATAAATCTGCCAATCCTATCAGGTTCGAAACTCATCGTAAAGAGACTGACTGGCTGAGCCTTTCCGGAGCATGTGTCATTCTTTCACCACTCTAAGATTGCTGGCTCCCTGAGTTCCTGCCCGATTCGCCCAACTCCTTAGCCTCGAGTTGGTTAAGACACCTAATCGGCTTTCCCGGCCGGGTCTCCCGTGCTCACTTAGACGGCCAGGACGCCCAGTGGTTCTGGCGGCGTCTCGGGCGGCTTCGCCGTTTGTCCGCCAGGAAGCTACGGCCCGGCTGGTATACTTGGATGTTTCGAAGCCGTCCTTCCAGCCTTTCTTAGAGGTATCTGATGGCCAAGCATTGCGAAGTCTGTGGCAAGACGCCCGCCTTCGGCCGGACGCTCAGCCACGCCCACAACGTCAGCGCCCGCCGATTCGAGCCCAACCTGCAGCGGGTTCGAGCGGTGGTGAACGGCGGGATCCGCCGCATCCGCGTCTGCACGCGGTGCATCCGCTCGAACAAGGTCGTCAAAGCCGCCTAGTGCGCGAAGCCATTTCAACTCCCCAGGCGCCCGCAGCAATCGGTCCGTACAGCCAGGCCATCCGCGCCGGCGGCTTCCTGTTCGTGTCGGGTCAGATTCCGCTGGATCCGGCGACGGGCGCGCTGGTCGATGGCGACGTGACGGCACAGACCCATCGAGTCCTCCGGAATCTCGGGGCCATCCTGACCGCCGCCGGGACGTCATTCGAACACGTCGTCAAGACGACTGTGTATCTTGCCGATATGTCGGAGTTCGCGGCGATGAACGAGGTGTACGCCTCGTACTTTCCCGCCCCCGCGCCTGCTCGGGCGACGGTTCAGGCCGCTCGGCTTCCTCGAGATGTGCGGGTCGAAATCGACCTCATCGCGCACCTCGGTTGATTCCGTCGCAGAAGTACTGCCATGTCGGAGGACGGCTGCTATCGCACAAGTACGGCGCTATCGCTGAAGTACGGCTGAGCCGCCAGTACAAGAGCTGTGCCGACCGGACGGCACCGCCGCCGGCCCTTCGGCACTGTGCGGCGGCAGAAGGGTCTTGGACTTTGTACTTCTGAGGTCCTGTCCGGTGTACTTTCCAGTTCTTGCACCTGGTCCTTCCTGGTTCTTCTGTACCGTACTTCTTGGCTCTTCTCCGGCGTACTTCGCCGACGAAATTCAGCGTCCAGATCTCTCGACGGCAAGAACGCCCTCAATGTTCTTTATTGATTTCATGACTTTTTCGAGGTGCTTGAGGTCGCTGATTTCGACGGTCATGCGGATCGAGCCGCGGTGATCGGCGCCGACGGTGGCCTCGACGTCGCGGATGTTGGTGTTGATCTTCGCGATGCGTGAGCTGACGTCGGCGAGAATGCCGCGCCGATCTTCGACGCTGATGCGCAGCCGCACGGTGTACGGCGATCCGTCGGCGCCCTTGTCCCATTCGACCTCGATGCGGCGATCGGGGTCGTACAGCAGGTTCACGACGTTCGGGCAGGTCGCGGAATGCACGGACACGCCCTTGCCGCGGGTGATGTAGCCGACGATGCGCTCGCCGCGAATGGGGTTGCAGCATCGGGCCCTGAACACCATCAGATCCTCGACGCCGCGGACCTTGATTTTCTGATCGCCGCCGGTGCCGAGCACGCGTTTGAACACGCTGGTAATGGCGCCGTCGGGTCCTTTTTCGTGCAGCGCGTCCTGGCCGACGAGCCGCGAGAGCACCGTGCGCGCCATGATGCGGCCGTACCCGATGGCGGCCAGCAGATCGTCCACGCGCTGCGCGCCGTACTCGAACGCGATTTTTCCGAGCGCCTCGTCGTTGACGAGCGTTCTGTCGACGTTGAACCGCCGCACTTCCTTGTCGAACAGCCGTCGTCCGAGCTCGAGGCTCCGCGCCTTTTCCTCCGAGTGTAGAAAATGCCGGATCTTGTTGCGCGCGCGCGAGGTGCCGACGAAGTTCAGCCAGTCGCGGCTGGGCTTGTGGTCGGTCTGCGTCAGAATCTCGACGATATCGCCGTTGGCGAGCCGCGTCCGGAGCGGCACCATCCGGCCGTTGACGCGCGCCCCGACGCACCGGTGGCCGATGTCCGTGTGCACGAAGTACGCGAAGTCGACCGGTGTCGCCCCGCGCGGCAGCGACTTGACCTCGCCCTTCGGCGTGAAGATATAGACGTCCTCCGGGTACAGCTCGATTCGCAGGTTCTGCATGAACTCCTGCGGGTCGCGGACCTCCTGCTGCGACTCGAGCAACTGCCGGAGCCAGTGGAAATACTGCTCGTCACGCTCGGCGCCGACGCGCCCTTCCTTGTATTTCCAGTGCGCGGCGATCCCTTCCTCGGCAATCCGGTGCATTTCCTCGGTGCGAATCTGGACCTCGAACGGCAGCCCGCGCTCGCCGACCACCGACGTATGGAGCGACTGGTAGCCGTTCGGCCGCGGCATCGCGATGAAGTCCTTGAACCGGCCGGCGACCGGGGACCACATCTGATGAATGATGCCGAGCACCGCGTAGCAGTCCTTGACCGTCTGCGTGACGATGCGGAGCGCGATGAAGTCGTAGACCTCGTCGAGCGGAATCTTCTGGCGCTGCAGCTTCTGGTGGATCGACCAGAGGCGCTTGATGCGGCCGTCGATCGCGATCACCGGCACCTGCGCCTCGTCGAGCTTCGCGACGAGGCGGGTACGGAGCTCGTCGATGAGCCCTTCGGTCGCGCGCCGCTTCGCTTCCACCTGCACGTGGAGCGCCTGATACGTGGCCGGCTCGAGGTGGCGGAACGAGAGCTCCTCCAGCTCGTTCTTGAGCTTGCTCATGCCGAGCCGGTGGGCGATCGGCGAGTAGATGTCCCGCGTCTCCTGCGCGATCTGCACGCGTCGCTCCTCCGGCAGATGGTGGAGCGTGCGCATGTTGTGCAGCCGATCGGCCAGCTTCACCAGGATGACCCGGATGTCGTCGACCATCGCGAGGAGCATCTTGCGGAAGCTCTCGGCCTGCCGCTCCTCGCTCGACGAGAACTGCAGCGCCGACAGCTTCGTGACCCCCTCGACGACGTGCGCGACCTGCTCGCCGAAGAGCTCGCGGATCTTCTCGATCGTGTTGGGCGTGTCCTCGACGATGTCGTGCAGGAGACCGGCCGCAATGGCGACCGGATCGAGACGGAGATCGGCGAGGATGTCGGCGACCTCGAGCGGATGCACGAGATACGGCTCGCCCGAGCGCCGGACCTGGCCCTTGTGCTCGTAGGCCGAGAAAACGTAGGCCCGCCGCAGCAGCTCGGTGTCCGCGTCGGGGTTGGCCGCGCGGACCTTTTCGGTGAGGTCCTCGAACCGGATCATGTCTCTCGGTGTCTAATCTAACGTGGGGGTTCGCCCCACCCGCCGCACGGCGGTCTGGATGTCTGACGGGCTGCGGCGCGCGCGCTCCGGCGCGGTCGCTCCAGTCCCTTGATATATACTGACCCGGTTTCGGCAGCGCAAAAAAGGCTCTTCAGTTCTCGGCGAGCGCCAGAGGTCCCGCGTCGCGCGAGATACGAGTTACAGAGGTGGTCATGCGAGCTCGAGTCATCCGGCTGGCCGTTCTTGTCGTCGCATTGGCAGTAGGCGCCGCGGCATGCGGCAAGTACTCGATCAGTAATATCCGGTCGCTCAAGGCGTTCCAGGACGCCAACGCCCTCTACAAGAAGGGCGAGTACTCGAGGGCCGCCCAGCGCTACACCGATGCTGTGACGCTCAATCCGGATCTCGGCTTCGCCTACTTCTTCCTCGGCAACAGCTACGACAACCTCTACAAGCCGGGCCGGCGCGGCGAGCCGGAAAACGACGCCAACCTGCCGAAGGCCGCCGAAAATTACCGGCTGGCCGTCGAAAAGCTGTCCAACTCGACGGATCCGAAAGAGCAGGAAATCCGCAAGCTGTCGTTCGAGTACTTGATCGCGGTCTACGGTCCCGAAAAGCTGAACGACTTTACGAAGGCCGAGCCGGTCGCGAAAGAACTCATCGCCATCGCGCCGAACGAGCCGACCGGCTACCAGACGCTGGGCCGGATGTACGAGGACGTCGGCCGCTACGACGAGGCCGAGCAGATGCTGCAGAAAGCCATCAGCCTTCGGCCGAACGAGGCACTCGGCTACATGCTGCTCGCCGGCTACTACAACCGCCAGGGCGAGTTCGAGAAGACGATCGACGCCTGGAAGGCGCGCGCCAAGGCCGAGCCGAACAACCCTGAGGCCTGGCACACAATCGGCGTTTACTACTTCGACAAGCTGCACCGCGACACGAACTTCGTGAAGACTCAGCGCGACAAGGCGATGGCTTACACCCTCGACGGGATCGAAGCCGAGAACAAGGCCCTTTCCCTGAACGGCGAGTACTTCGAGGCGCTGACCTACAAGAACATCCTGCTCCGTCAGCAGGCGCTGCTCGAAAAGGATCCCGCCAAGCAGAAGCAATTGATTCAGGACGCCGACGTGCTCAAAGCGAAGGCCGAAGAGCTGCAGAAGAAGCAGAACGCGACGGCCGCCGGTCAGTCACCGCAGCGCGGTCGCGGAAGATAGCCGGAAAGCCGGAAAGTCTGAAAGCCTGAGAGTCAGGGCACGACCGAGCTCTCGGCTTTCAGGCTTTGAGCTTTCCCGGATTCACCCTCACACCGCATCTCACCGTCCAGCTCTCAACGCTTCCTCGCGCATTCCTTCCGTCACGATCCCGACTCTCAAGACCCCCGCACCACGAGCGGCGTCGATGACCGCCAGAATCTCGCCGTACGGGACCGAGCCGTCGCCGATGACGTACAGCGTCCGGTCGCGCCGCTCGCGATAGATCTCGCGGAATCGCGCCCCGGCGTCGGGGAGCGCGACGGCTTGATGATTGATCGTCAACCTCCGGTCCGCACCGTATTCGGCGACGATGTGCGACGAGACGGCGGGCGGCGTGTCGCGCGGCGCGACGGTCTCGGGCAGGCTGACGTCGAGGCCGCGCTGCGTGAGCGGCAGCGCCGCCATGAAGATGATCAGCAGGACCAGCAGGACATCGATGAGTGGCGTGACGTTGAGATCGGCGGAACGCCGGGGTGGCGCAACTGTGACGACTCTGTCGGCGCCGTGATGTGAATGAGGAGTGGGCACTGCAGCCCCCGTGGAATGAAGGCTGCCACCTTCGGCAGGCCGCGAACACCGCGGCCTGAACTCAAAACTCAAAACTTAGAACTTAAGGGCCAGGAATTTGAACTTCCGCAGTTCGAAGTTCTAAGTTCGAAGTTCTAAGTTCAGGTTGCTGGCTCTTTCCAGCAACCTGCTACTGTCCGCCGGACGTCTTCCTGGCCGCTTCCTCGCGCATGCCCAGTGTGACGATGCCGACTTTGTTGACGCCGGCGCCCATGGCCGCGTCGATGATCGTCATGATCTCGACGTAGCGCACGGACGGATCGCCGATGATGAACACCGTCTTGTCCTTCCGCGTCTCGTAGATTTCGCGGAACTTCGCCGGCGCGTCCTTCATCGCCACTTCTGTCTTGTTGATCGTCAGCCGGTGATCGGCGGTGTACTCCGCGACGACCTGGCTCAGGATGTCCGCGGCCGAGGCGTTGGAGTTCGTCTCGAGCGGCAGGTTCACGTCGATTCCGCGCTGCGTGAGCGGCAGCGCGGCCATGAAGATGATGAGGAGCACGAGCAGCACGTCGATGAGCGGCGTGACGTTCATGTCCGCCGACGCCTCGAGCGACTTGCCTTTGACGACCCGCTCGGCGCCGTGGTGCAGGTGAGCGTGATGCATGTTACTGCCCTCCCTGCCCGCCGCGCCCGGCCGGTGCGCCCGCCGGTGCCGCCGGGTGCGTGCGATCGGTCTCGGTGATGAGCGCGACAGTTTCGATGCCCGCTTTTCGCAGCGCGTCCATCATCTTCATAATCGCGCCGTACGGGGCGTCCTTGTCGCCTTTCAGGTAAACCGTCCGCTCGGCCTTCTCCTCGAGCACCGTCTGGAGCCGCGGCACCAGGTCCGCTTCGGCGACCTCGATGGTGTTCACGTACAGCTTGCTGTTGGCGTCGATGAACACCTGGGTCTGATCCTGCGTGTCCGGCTTCTCGGAGGTGTTGTAGGCCGTCGGCATCGTCATCTTCACGCCCTGCTGCAGCAGCGGGGCGACGATCATCATGATGATGAGCAGCACCAGCATGACGTCGACGAGCGGCGTGACGTTGATGTCAGACTTGACGCCGCCTCTTGCGCCGCCAACATCCATTGCCATGGTCGTTACTCCCTGCGATCCGGCGCGGACTGATCAATCAGCCCGCGCTTCGTGCTTTTTGCGAACCCCGGAACCTCGGAACCCCGGAACCCCGGAACCCCGGAACCCGCTCTTACGCCGTCTTCTTAATAAAGTAGTCCACCAGCTCCGACGACGAGTTGTCCATCTCGACGTTGAAGTACTCCAGCCGGCCTGTGAAGTAGTTGTACATCCAGACCGCCGGAATGGCCACGACGAGGCCGAGCGCCGTCTCGACGAGCGCCTCGGAAATACCGGCCGAGACCGCGCCCAGACCGCCCGACCCGGTGATGCCGATGCTGTGGAAGGCGTTGATGATGCCGACGACGGTGCCGAGCAGTCCGACGAACGGCGCCGTCGCGCCGATCGTGGCGAGCGACGGAATGCCCTTCTTGAGGTCGTTGGCGGTGAGCGCCGTGGCGCGCTGAATGGCTCGTCGAACGGTGTCGACAAGGTCTTCGCGCGCCAGCGTGCCTCCTGCGTCGTGCTGGAACTGGTACTCCTGGAGTCCTGCGAGGACGACCTTCGCCAGGTGGCTGTACTGATACGTCTTCGCCTGGGAGACGCTGAGCGCGTCCTTGAGGCGGCCTTCCTTCAGGTGCTTGGCCACCTGCGGCGCGTAGAGCTTCGACTGCTTGCGCGCCTGGGAAAACGTGTAGTACCGCTCGATTGCGACGCCGAACGACCACATCGACATGAACACCAATACGAAGGCGACGACCTTGGCCGTCGGCCCCATGGAGTTCCACATATCTACGATATTCATTCCGCCGCCTTCCATTCCAGCCTCCCAGACTCCAATCAGTCGCGTTTTCTGCCCCGAACGAATGAACGAGCCAGACGCGCGTCAGGCGCGCGGCTGGCTCGCGACATTGATCTGCCAATCAAACCGATGCGGTGCCGGCCCCCTTCGAACTAGTTCAGTGTGAAATTCACGGTGACGGTCATGATGACCTCCACCGGCACGTTGTTGAGCAGGGTCGGCGTGAATTTCCACTGTCGCACTGCGTCGAGGGCGGCCTGATCGAGCAGCGCCACCGAGCGCAGAACTTTCGCATCCTTGACGTTGCCGTCCTTGCCGATGACCGCCTCGATGATCACGACGCCCTGAACCTTCGCGGTCTGGGCGATCTGCGGATACACCGGCGGGACGTGCTTGATCTTCTTCGGTTCCTTGATGTCGCCACCCACGCGCACGGGCGCGGTCGGCGGCGGTGGCGGCGGCGGCGGTGCGATGCCTCCCACGACGCCTCCCGGCACGCCGCCCGGAATCCCTCCGGCGACGCCCACGACACCGCTGAACGTCGGCGGGGCGACCGGCTCGGGCTTGATCTCCTTCGGCGCTTCGATCGGCGCGGCGTTCGGATTCACTTGCACGGGCGGCGTAATCGGCTGCGGCGCGGACGGAGGTGGCGGCGGTGGTGGTGGCGGTGGCGGCGGCGGTGGCATCGTCACGAACGCCATCACCGACTGCGGCGTGGGCAGCACGTCGGTCGCCATCAACGGAATCACGACGAGCGCCAGGATGGCGGCCGCGTGCGTGGCGATCGACAGCGGAACCGTGTACCACTTCTTCGTCCCGACTTTGATCGACGGATCGACGACGTCGCCGAACATCTCGCGAGCCACGGGAACCTCCTGATTCGTCGGCGGGAACTTCCCCGCCTCACGCGCGTCGAATATCAGCGTAGGGACGCGATGACCCCACCTCGCTCGCGCGTGTCCTGACCAGCTTCGTCTGTCGGCGTGCTCGTGTCCCGTCCGGAACGAAGGCCGGGATTATAGTCAGACCCAAAAAACGGTGTCAACGAAGCCGTGTAACAAATTAGACACCAATCAGCCAAAAACGGTCCCGGCCTCCTGTGACGAACCGCAGCCGCCGAAAACCGCCCAAAATCCGGCGCGTCTAGGCCTTTCCCTGTCCAATTCTCATGCCATAGAACGACCGCCAGACGAACAACACGGAGACCGCCAGAAACGCCGCGGCCAGCAGGGTCGTCAAGAACGCGCCCTGTTCGTGTGAAAGGCTGACCGCCAGCTCGACCGCCAGCAATCCGAAAAGGGTCGTGAACTTGATGACCGGGTTCATCGCGACCGATGACGTGTCCTTGAACGGATCGCCCACGGTGTCGCCCACGACGGTCGCCGCATGGAGATCCGTGCCTTTTTGCTTCAGATTCACTTCGACGATCTTCTTCGCGTTGTCCCAGGCGCCGCCGGCGTTGGCCATGAAAATGGCTTGATACAAACCAAAGAGGGCGATCGAGACGAGATAGCCGATGAAGAAGAACGGCTCGATGAACGAGAACGCCAGCGTGCCGAAGAACACGCTCAGGAAGATGTTGAACATCCCTTTCTGGGCGTACTGTGTGCAGATTTCGACCACTTTCTTGGAATCCTCGACAGAGGCCTTGGTCGACCCCTCGAGGCGGATATTCGCCTTGATGAACTCCACGGCCCGGTAGGCGCCGGTCGTGACCGCCTGGGTCGACGCGCCCGTGAACCAGTAAATCATCGCCCCGCCCGTGATGAGCCCGAGCAGGAACGGCGGGTGGAGAATCGAGAGCTTGTCGACATCCGTCGTGAGGCCGGCGGTCAGCATGACGATGATCGAGAAGATCATTGTGGTCGCGCCGACGACCGCGGTGCCGATGAGCACGGGCTTGGCGGTCGCCTTGAACGTGTTGCCGGCGCCGTCGTTTTCCTCGAGGTTGTGCTTGGCGCGCTCGAAATTCACGTCGATGCCGAACGATTTCTTGATGTCGGCCTTGATTCCGGGCAATTGTTCGATCGTCGAGAGCTCGTAGACCGACTGCGCGTTGTCCGTCACGGGGCCGTACGAATCGACGGCGATCGTCACCGGGCCCATTCCGAGAAACCCGAACGCGACGAGCCCGAATGCGAAGACCGCGGGCGCCATCATGCCCATGTTGGCCAGTCCCAGGGTGCTGACGCCGTAGGCGATGGCCATCAGCGTCATGATCGTCATCCCGAGCCAGTAGGCGCTGAAATTTCCGGCGACGAACCCCGACAGGATGTTGAGCGACGCTCCGCCCTGCTTCGACGAGGTCACGACCTCGCTCACGTGCGCCGACTCCGTCGAGGTGAAGACCTTGACCAGCTCCGGGATGATCGCGCCGGCGAGCGTGCCGCACGTGATGACGGTCGAGAGCTTCCACCAGAGCGTCGTGTCGCCGCCGAGCGACGGGATGAGCACATACGACGCCACGTAAGTCAGCGCGACCGAGA
>JBLNGH010000578.1:0-24692 GCA_050264575.1 Acidobacteriota bacterium
TGCGGCTTGAAGTTCGCCATTCGAAGTTGTAAGTTCAAGAGCTGTTGATTCTCGTCTACCAAAGAAAACGCGCGGCACGCAGTTGAAAGACTGCCGCCCGCCGGTCTTTTGTAGCCGCCACGTAGTACCGCACCTGCCTCTAACCGGCATGTGAATTGCGACCACTGCGGTCATCGAGCAAGCCGTGACTGAACTTATCGAACGCCGCAGCCATCCACGAGTGAGAGTCACTTTGGATGGTCTCTGGCAAGGTTCTTCGAGAGGCGGGTTCTACCGGCTCGCCGATCTGAGTCTTGGCGGCTGCTTTCTTCAAGCCACGACGTCTCCGCCGGCCGGCGAAAGCGGAAAGCTGACGATCTACTTCCCTGATGAAGGGCCGATGATCTTCAAAGGAGAAGTGATCTACGTGAACCCGTGCGGCGGATTTGCGGTGCAGTTTCCGCGTCTGTCCGCGCCGCACCTGTTTCAGCTCGGACTCGTGCTTCAGTCCCTCAAGGAAAAGGAGCATCTCAACGGGCTGCCGATTCGTGCGTACATCTGGTCGCGCCGCGCGGGCGGCCATCCACGGTCGCTCCCGCTCAGGATAGGAGGCCCTCATGGGGCAGGAACGTCGAAAACATCCCCGCGTGGCCGTCCCGATTGACGGTCAATGGCGCAACGCCTCGACCGGCTCGTTCTGCCGCGTGCTGAACGTCAGCCTGGGAGGCTGTTTTGTCAAGTCGCCGTCGGCTCCCTCCTCAACCGACATGTCGACGATGACGATGTACTTCGGAAAGCACGGCCCGATGTCGATCAAGGGCAAGGTCGTGCATGCGGAGCCCAAAGCGGGATTCGGGTTCGAGTTCTCACATCTGGATCGCGAGCTTCGCATTCAGCTCGGGCAGCACCTCGAATCGCTCAAGACAGGCCAATACTGAACTGACGCGGAAGTGCTGGCGCTGTCGCTGAAGCAGGGCGCTATCGCTGAAGTACTGGCGCTATCGCCGAAGTACTTGAGTTGCCGCTGGAAGTGCCGGAGCCGCCGCCCGAAGCGCGGTTGGGCCGGCGCAGGAAGAGCGTCGAGAAGGCGAGCCACCCGATCGGCAGCAGCACGAGCAGATACGTCAGGTACTGGCCGTAGACGCCGTCGGGACCGTACGGTTCCGTCGCCCAATGAAGCGCCTCGGAATTCGGGATGCCGATGTTCGCTTCGGTCAGCTCGTGAAAGCCGTAGATGAGCAGCTGAACGACGAAGACGAACAGAAAGACCGCCGTGACCTGGAAGAATCGCGCGAGGTTGACGCGGTGCCCGTAGCGCGACCAGAGCCAGGCGACGAATGCCGCCGCGGCGGTGCCGGCCACGGCTCCCGCCAGCAGCCCGCCGTTCGAGATCTGGAACAGCAGCGTGTTCATGAGCAGCGCGGTTTCCATGCCTTCGCGCGTGATCATGAGAATCGTGAACCCCAGCACGCCGAGAAAGGCCGCCCGGCCCGCCCGCTGCGCGGACGATTCGAGCGCGCCTTCGATCTTCGCTTTGATTCGGCGGCCGGTGCGCCACATGTGAATGATCAGCGTCGTGACCGACACGGCGGCCACGATCGCGAGCACCCCTTCCCAGAGCGCCTGGTTCCGCGCCTGTTGCAGCAGCACTCCGGCGGCGACGCTCAGCACGATGGCGACCGCAATGCCCAGCTTGACCGCGGACACGAGTTCGCGGCGGCCGGTCTTCTTCAGATACGCGAGGCTGATGGCGACGATCAGAAAGGCTTCGAGACCTTCACGGAGCGTGATGACGAACGACTGGAGCGCCATGGGATATTGAATGAGACCGGTTGCAATAAGCCGGAGTTAAATGAGACGAGTCTCGTTTTCGAGCGCTCAGCATATTTCAGGCAACTCCGACCGGTCAAGTCTGGATTCAGGATGATATAGACTACAATGCAGTCCTTCAACCCATGGCGGCGCCATCTCCGCACATCGGCGAACTCGAACAACTCGTCCTCCTCGCCATCCTTCAGTGCGGCGACGAGGCCTACACCGTCCCGATTCGACGGGTGCTGATCGATCGCAGCCGCCGCCAGTTGGCGCGCGGCGCGCTCTACACCTCGCTCGAGCGTCTCGAGGCGAAGCACCTCGTGACGTCCAGGCTCGGTCAGCCGCTCGCGATCCGCGGCGGCCGCGCGCGCCGGTACTTCAGCGTCACGCCCGCCGGCCTCGACGCGCTGCGTGACGCGCGTCAGGCGATCGCGCAGCTGTCACAAGGACTCGAAGCGCTGCTGGAGAAACGGTGATGGGTCCGCCGCGGCTGGCGTCACGAATCGTCCAGCGGGCCGCCCGCCGGCTGAGCTGGGGCGAGATGGCGACCGGCGATCTCGCGGAAGAACATTCGGTGATTGCCGAGCGCCGCGGAACGGTCCTCGCGGGTCTCTGGTATTGGGGTCAAGCGCTGCATCTGATGCTTGGCGCCGGGTACCGCACGGCGATCGAGGCCGCCGCGGCAATCCCGGTCCTGCTTTCTCTTGGAGATCGTCCGATGACGACCCTGCTCAACGAAGTCCGCGTCGCCTGCCGTGCCCTGACACGCTATCCGCTGGTGACCGCGGCGATCGTCCTGACGCTGGCGATCGGCCTCGGCGCCAATGCGGCGGCGTTCTCGCAGCTCGACGCGCTCGTGCTTCGACCATTCCGCTTGCCGGACATCGATCGCCTGGTGGTCGTCTCCGAGTGGAGCGAGGAGAACTCGTCCCCGCACGATGCGAAAGAAACGGTGTCGCCCGCCAACTTCTTCGACTGGAAGAGCCAGACGCGGACGATCGACCACCTCTCGGCGTACACGTGGTGGCAGGTCAACATGTCAGGCGGCGACGAGCCCGAACGCGTGCAGGGCTTCCAGGTCTCCGGCGATTTCTTCCAGGCCCTCGGCGCCACGCCCGCGCTGGGACGGCTTTTGACCGATCGTGATACTGCGGGTGGACCCCATCGAGTCGTGGTCCTGGGCCACGGTCTGTGGAAGCGGCGATTTGGCGCGCGGACCGACATCGTCGGGCAGACCATCAAACTCGACGGAAACTCCTACGACGTCGTCGGCGTTGCCCCGGAGGGCTTTGACTTTCCGCTGGCCGCCGCGCTGTGGGGACCCATCGACGCCGGGCCGGAATTGGTGCAGGAGCGGAGGGACCGGTATTTCACGGTCATCGGCCACCTGTCTCCCGGACGCAGCCTCCGCGACGCGCAGGCGGATCTGACGGTCATCGGCGATCGGATTCGCGGCGAGCATCCGGTCGAGAACACGCACTACCGCCCTCTGGTGCAGTCGTTCACATTCGGGATGATCGATCCGGGAATCGACCAGATTCTCGGGATGATTCAGATCGGCGCGCTGATCGTGCTCGTGATCGGCGGCGCGAACGTCGTCAATCTCCTGCTGGCGCGCGGATGGGATCGCCATCGTGAAATGGCGTTGCGCCTCGCCATCGGCGCGGGCCGTGTCCGCCTGCTTCGACAGTTGCTCGTGGAAAGCATGGTGCTCGCCGCGATTGCAATCCCCGTGTCGCTCGCCTTCGCATGGGGCGCTCTCCGTGTCTTGAAGAGCGCCATGCCGCCCCGCATCCTGCCCTTCGTGCCTGGATGGAACGACCTCGGCATCAGCGGGAGGATGGTGATCGTCATCTCGGCGGCCGCCATGGTCGTTTCGATGTTGTTGACGATCTTCCCCGCGCTTCAGGCCGCGAAGTCCAACGTCGTCGCCGCGCTGCGCGAAGGTGGACGCAGCCTCACCGGTGGCGGCCGATCAGGCCGCATCGTCCGGAGCGGCATGGTCGTCGCGCAGATGGCGGTGGCGCTGCCGCTGCTGGTCGCCAGCGGACTCGCCGCCTCCGCGGCGCGTGACTTTGCGCTGGGGCCGCAGGGGTACGATCCCAACGGCCTCGTCACGATGCGCACGGTGCTCGTCGAACGCACCTATCCCGATGCTGCGTCGCGGCGATTGTTCGCCGAGCGTCTGATCGACGGCGCCTCCCGGTTGTCCGGTGTCGAAGCGGCAGCGACGGCGTCATTCGTGCCCTCGGGAGATTCGAACGCGAGCCGCGAGCTCGTCATCGACGGCCGCGCGGACGAGGGACCGGACCGGCGCCCGACGGCTCCGTACCGCGCGGTCTCACCGCGGTATTTCGAAACGATGCGGATTCCGGTGAACGCAGGACGGAGCTTTACGTCGGTCGACACCGCTGACGCGATGCCCGTCGCCATCGTGAGTCAGGCGCTCGCGTCACGGTTCTGGCCGCGCGAGAACCCGATCGGCCGGCGGTTGAAGATCGCAGGGACCGACGATCAGCGTTGGATGACCGTCGTAGGCGTCTGCGGCAACACCATCGACGACTGGTACTCGCGACGGAACAGTCCAATGCTCTATGTTCCGGTGAGCCAGCGTCCGCCGTACATCGTCAATCTCGTCGTGCGCGCCGCCGGCGATCCGGCGCTCCTCTCTGGAGAACTGCGGCAGGTCTTGAAGTCAGTGGATCCTGCCCAGCCAGCCGTCCATGTAACGACGATGACGACGATGGTGCGCGAGCGGACGACGGGACTGCGGATGATTGCCGCGATCATGGGGGTGCTTGGCGTTCTGGCGGTCGTGCTCGCGGCGGTGGGCCTGTACAGCCTGATGGCCTATCACGTCGCGCAACGCCGGCACGAGATCGGCGTGCGGATGGCGCTCGGCGCCTCGCAAATCGCCGTCATCGGCCAGACGGTGCGACGCGCCTGCTGGCTCGCGGGCGCCGGCGTGCTCATCGGACTGGGTCCGGCCTGGCTCGTGAGCGGCCTGCTCCGCAATATCCTCTTCAACGTCAGCGTCCGGCCGGAGTTGTTCGGCGCGATCGTGCTGGCTCTGGTTGCCATCGCGGTCATCGCCAGCGTCGTCCCGGCGCGACAGGCTTCGAAAGTCGATCCAGCCGTCACGCTGAGGAGCAACTGAAGAAAGCTTGGAAGCCGGGGAGCCTGGAAGCCTGGAAGGAGAGCGGTCAGGTTCCCGGGCTCCCCAGCTTCCTGGCTTCCTGGCTTCCCGGCTTCCCGGCTTCCTAGCTTCTTGAGTAATGTTGGGCCATGCGTCTGACCTTGCTGGCCCTCATGTTCTTGCTCCTTCCCCTGGTCGTGTTTTCACAACAGACTTCGGATCCGCTTCAGGAACGTGCCCGGCGTTTGCTGCGCGAGACGCCGATCATCGACGGCCACAACGACTACCCGTGGGAAGTCCGGCAGCGTGCGCAGGGCGATCTGTCGAAGCTCGACATCCGCGCGGCGCAGCCCGACATCATGACGGACCTGCCTCGTCTCAAAGCGGGCGGGGTCGGCGGACAGTTCTGGTCGGTCTACGTGCCGTCGCCGGCGCCCGGCACCGATGCCGCCGCGTCCGTCACCCAGGCGCTCGAGCAGATCGACATCGTCCACCGGATGGTCGCGCGCTATCCGGACCAGCTGGCGCTCGCGCTGACGGCCGACGACATCGAACGCGCGCACAAGCAGGGCAGGATTGCCTCGCTCATCGGCCTGGAAGGCGGCCACTCGATCAACTCGTCGCTCGCCGTGCTGCGCATGATGTATCGCCTCGGCGCGCGATACATGACGCTCACCCACAGCCTGAACACGCCGTGGGCCGATTCGGCGACCGACGATCCGAAGCTCGACGGTCTGTCGCCGTTCGGCGAACAGGTCGTGCAGGAGATGAACCGGCTGGGCATGCTGGTAGATCTCAGTCACGTCTCGCCGGCGACGATGAGCGATGCGCTCAAGATTTCGACCGCGCCGGTGATCTTTTCTCACTCCTCCGCGCGGGCGCTGACCGACGTGCCGCGCAACGTTCCGGATGAGATTCTGCGGGAGCTGCCGCGCAACGGCGGAATCATCATGGTGACGTTCGTTCCGGGGTTCGTGTCTCCGGACGTCGCGGAGTGGAACAAGCGCGAGACGGCCGAACGCACGCGGCTCAGCGGCACGATCGGCGCCGATCAGGACGCGATCAACAAGGCGCTCGACGGATGGCGGAAGGCGAACCCGGCGCCGCGCGCCTCGCTCATCCAGGTGGCCGATCACATCGATCACATCCGGAAGATCGCCGGCATCGATCACATCGGCCTGGGCAGCGACTTCGACGGCATCACGAGCGTGCCGGTGGGGCTCGAGGACGTCTCGACGTTCCCGATGCTGATCGCGGAACTGCTCCGCCGCGGCTACACGGACGATGATGTCAGGAAGATCGCGTCGCGCAACATTCTGCGCGTGATGCGGGGCGCGGAAGCGCGGGCGCGGGGGTCGAATGCGGGAAACTCCGTCGAGGGCATTTCGCCAGCCGCGGGGAATTCTCCGGATTCGACCCCCGTCCCGTTGACGATTGTCGCCCTCGGCGATTCGACCACCGCAGGGACGCCGCTCTACGAGTCACCGCTCGAGGCGCCGCCGGCGGGCAAGGGAAACGAGGCAAGTCAGTTCGCGTACTGGCTCATGCGCCGGCAGCCGGGCTGGTCGGTGCTGAACCGCGGGATCAACGGCGAGCGGTCCGATCAGATTGCGGCGCGCTTCGATCGCGACGTGCTCGGGCATGCGCCGGCGGCCGTCATCATCATTGCGGGTGTGAACGACGTCTATCAGGGCCGGACGGTCGATCAGGTGACGGCCAATCTGCGCGCGATGTACGACCGCGCCGCGGCGGCCGGCATTCCGGTCATCGCCGGATCGATCGTGCCGTACAACACGGCCACCGCGGACGCGAACCGGAAGATGCACGAAATCAACGCCTGGATCGCGGCACAGGCCGCGCGCGACCACAACGTCTTCGCGGTCGACACCCGAGCGGCCGCCGCGGCGCGCGATGATGCAGACCGGCTGGCCGCGTCGCCTGACGGGCTGCATCCCGACGTCGAGGGATACCGGGCGATGGCCGAGGCGATCATGCCAGGTGTCCTCAAGGCGCTGGCGCGCCGGAGACGGGGGACAATCTGAAATCTCGAATCTGGGAATCTGCAATCTTGATCGGGAAATCGGCAATCGGGGAATCTGGAATCTACCGGGGAATCGTGAATCTATCTTGAATCTCGAATCGGGGAATCTCCAATCGGGCAATCCTCGCGATTCCCGATTTTCAGATTCTCGATTCTCAGGTAGATTTCCGATTCCCCGATAGATTACCGATTGCTCCTTGCCCGATTCCCCGATCAACGATTGGAGATTCCCCGATTGCACATTTCAGATGGACACGCCGGTTTCGCAAGTGCTCTCGAATTGTGTTATCACTGAAACCGGTACCTCTGCCTGCCTGGGAAAGCGCCCATGACTCGCCTTGTGATGTTTCTCGCCTTCACCGTCGTCACGCTCGCGGCGCAGGGCCAACAGCCTGTGTTTCGCGGGGTCGGCGACAACGTGCCGGTCTACGTCACTGTCGTTGACAAAGACAACCATCTCGTCCCTGGCCTGACGCGGGAGGATTTTCAGGTCCTCGACAACGGACGCGTCCAGCCGCTGACCGTTTTCGACAACACCCCGCAGCCCGTCCGGATCATCGTGATGCTCGACGTGAGCGGGAGCATGGAAGGCAACCTTCCGCTGCTGCGTGCGTCGTGCGAACAGCTGTTCAAGCGGCTGCAAGAGGGTGATCTGGCCAGGGTCGGCACGTTCGGAAACGAGATCGTCATCAGCCCGACGTTCACGAAGGACGTCACGGAGCTGCGCGCCGCCTTGCCGTTCCAGATCGATCGCGACGCGCCGACGCCGCTGTGGAAAGGCATGAACGAGGCGATGGGCGGGTTCGGCGGATCCGAGACGCGCAAAGTCGTGCTGGTGCTGAGCGACGGCAAGGATGCCCCCGGCTTCCGGAAGTTCGGCGAGAAGATCGTCACGCAGCTCGACATCGTCGATCGCGCGCAGCGGGACGAAGTGATGATCTACGCGATCGGCATGCGGAGCCGCGGCATGAGCGGCATGCCGATGGGCGGCGGCAACCTCGGCGCCATGCTCGGCGAGGACCTGCCGGATCCCGCGCTCGGCACCGTCGCGCTCGAAACCGGCGGCGGCTACCTCGAGGTCAAACCGCGCGACGATCTCGGCGCCGCGTTCGCACGCGTCGCCGACGAGCTGCACAGCCAGTATCTGATGGGCTTCGCGCCGTCCGCGCGCGACGGCAAACGCCATCGCATCGAGGTGAAAGTCACCGGCAAGGATCTCAAACCCCGCGCGCGCAAAAACTATGTCGCGCCGGTCGATAAGAACTGAGCATGGGAATTGGTAATCGCTAGAGCGGTTTCGACTTCGGTGGAGCGGCACTTCCTCTGATGCGAAACCGCTAAGGCCGTTTTCGTCAGGCTACACGCAAACGAAAACGACTCTAATTGCGTACTGGGACATCACTAGCGAATAGCACGGCAATCGCGCAGTTGGTTCCCATTACCCATTACCCATTACCAATTTCCCTGTGGAACTCGTCGATGGCGCGGCTGACGTCGGCCGGGCGCGTCGCCGAGAATTCGCCCGGCGCGAGCGCGAACGTCGCCGGCAGCCGTCCGAACCCGAAATTCACCAGACACAGCCGAACGCCCGCGCGCCGCGCCGTCTCGGCGTCGACAACCGAGTCGCCGACGAAGAGCGTCGAGCGGGCGGTCGCGCCGCTCTGCTCGATGAGGTAATTCAGGCTCGACGGGTCGGGCTTGCGAGCGAAGCCGGAATCGCCGCCGATGATCCAGGAGAAATGGCGCGCCAGATCGAACGCATCGACCAGGCGACGCGTCAGCGCTTCGGGCTTGTTGGTCAGGAGTGCCAGCCGTGAGCGTCTCGCGGCGGCGGTGACCACGTCGGACATTCCATCGTACGGGCGGGTACTGTCGAACAGCCGCCGCTCGTAAATCGCCAGATAGCGATCGAGAGCCTCGTGCAGGTCCGAATCCAGCCGCGCGGCGGCGAGCGCGCGCTCGACGAGCTTCCTCGCGCCATCGCCGATCATGCCGGCGATCTCCTCGACCGGCCGTGGTCCGGCGCCATACGAAGCCAGCATCTCGTTTGCGCTTTCGGCCAGGTCGCGGAGCGAGTCCACCAGGGTACCGTCGAGATCAAAGATGATCAGAGGCATCTGAGGATCTTGGGATCTGTGGATCTGCGGATCTGAGGATCTGGGAAATCTAACGATCTGGCGATCTCTGGATCTGAGGGACCTGCGATCAGAGGGTTTCGCGACAAGTGGTTTTCAGATCTCCAGGTCTCCAGATCCTCAGATCCCCAACGGGAGCCTGACGCTGAAGGTCGCGCCGCGCCCGGGTCCGTCACTTCTGACGTCGACTGTGCCACCGTGCGCTTCGGCCAGAGTGCGCACGATGGCGAGGCCCAGACCAAGACCGCCCTGGCCGGTCAGCTCGGCCTGCCAGAACGGATCGAACGCGCGCGCCACACCGGATTGATCCAGGCCGCGCCCCGTGTCGGTCACGCAGACGATCACCTGACCATCCGAGTGTTGCATCGTCACCGCGATCTGCCCGCCTTCCGGCGTGAACTTGACGGCATTCGACAGGAGATTCCAGAGGACCTGCTGCAGCCGTTGCGGGTCGCCGGTGATGAACGCCGGCCCGTCGAGACTGACGGTCACCGAGATGTTCTTGGCTTGCGCGGCGACGCTCACCGACTCGACGGCGGCGGTCACGACCGCCCCGAGTTCCAGGCGCCGGGCTTCCAGGCGCAGCGTGCCCGTCCGGAATTCGGACACGTTCAGCAAATCTTCAATCAGCCTGACCTGGACGAGCGCGTTCCGCTCGATGGCCTCGGTGGCGTGCCGGATCTTGGCGGGCTCGACCAGCCCTCTTGAAAGCATCTGCGCCCAACCGAGGACGGCGTTGAGCGGCGTGCGAAGTTCGTGCGATACGAGCGCGAGGAATTCGTCCTTCATCCGGTTCGCTTCTTCAGCCTGACGCCTGGCGATTTGCTCGAGCTCGAGCGTCGCGTGCTCCTCTTCGGCGCGCTTCTGATCGGTGATGTCCTGGCCGGTCCCGACCATTCGGACCGGCTGTCCATTCGTGCCGGTCAGGACACGGCCGCGGGCGTGCACCGTACGAATCTCGGCATCGGGCCGGACGATACGATGGTCGAAGTCGAAGGGCTTCGCGTCTTTGAGCGCCGCGCCAATGATCCGTTCGACCCGTTCGCGATCGTCGGGGAAGATCCGCGTCAAGAAATCCTCGACCTTGAGACGCGTGCCCGGATCGACGCCATAAATGCTGTACAACTCATCCGACCACCAGACCTCGTTCCGCTTGATGTCCCAATCCCAGCTTCCCAGTTGCGCCAGCGACTGCGCCTCGAGGAGACGATGCTCGAGCCCGGCGGTGATGCGCTCCTGCTCGCGCATCAACGCGCCGACGACGAGCCCGCAGACGGCGAGCACACCCATGAAGGACTGCAGGAGCAGGAGGCCCTGATTGTCGCCGGTCGCGAAAATGCCGACGCCGTTCACCGTGCCGCGCACCGCCAGGATCGACAGGAAGGCGGTGCACATCGCCGCTTCGAGCTGACCAAACCGGAGCGACGCCCAGAGGACGATCGGGATGCACAAGAAGGAGACCGGACGATCGGCGAGCCCTCCAAAGACGACCTGCGACACGACATACGTGATGGCGACCAGAAAGATCGCTTCGATCAACTTGCTCGCCTGCCATCGGGCCGGCTGCCGATCGACCCAGAGCAGCAGCAGCGGCGCAAACAGCAGCGCGCCGACGCCGTCGCCGAGCCACCACGTCAACCAGACGTCGCGCGCCGATGCCGTGCCGAGCAGGCCGTTGACCGCCAGACTCGTCGTACCGACGCTCGCCGCAATAATCGGCGCGGCGAGTCCGACGAGCGCCGCGAACAGAAATACACGGCGCGCCTGATGCAGCGCCTGGAGCCCGCCGGCAAACCGCCTCACGAGAAACTCGCCGGCGACGCCTTCGAGCGTGTTGCCGGCTGCCATGAGGAGCGACGCTCGAATCGCGACCGGCAGCGTGACGTCGCCGATCGTCGTGACGTTGGCCAGGAACGCCCCGACGAAGACGCCGGGCCAGAGCGTTCGCCCGAAGAGCAGAAGCGCGGCCAGCGCAATCCCTGACGGCGGCCAGACGGCCGTCGCGCTGGCATGGACGACCGCCAACGTGAGCCCCGCCCGGGCGGCGACGAAGTACAGCGCCGCCACCAGCGCCATCAGGGCGATGCTCTTCTGACGGCTCATGACGACACCGGACCGAGGAGCTCACCGATCGCGTCGACCAGATCCGACGGCAGCACCGGCTTCACGAGCACGCGCTCGCAGCCCGCCGCGCGCGCCGCCTCCGCGTAGCGCGCGACCGCGTATCCGGTCAGCGCGAGGAGCCGGCTGTCGCGCGTCCGGTCGTCGGCCTTCAACCGGCGCGCGGCTTCGACGCCGTCGAGCACGGGCATGGCGAGATCCAGCAGCACGACGTCCGGACGCAGCTCGATCGCGCGGTCGATGGCTTCGGCCCCGTTTCGCGCTCCAGCCGTTCGGTAGCCGGCCTGTTCCAGGCACGTCCGGTACAAGTCACGGGCATCGTCGAAATCATCGACGACGAGAACGAGGGGCGACCTCATGAAGATTGTCTCGACGCAGATGATCCTGGCGGCCGATGCGATAGTTCCGGAGCGGCCGCATGGGAAACGTTACACTAACGCGCATGAGATCAGGACGTTCCACATCCCGCCGCTCCGCCGCCATCGCCGCCGTCAGCCTGCTGCTAGCCGGTTCGCTGTTCGCGCAGGGGCCCGGCGGCGCGCCGCCGCCGCTCGTCAACGTCTCGACGGATCCGATGCTCAGAAGCTTTCAGTTCCGATCGATTGGGCCCGCCGTGATGGGCGGTCGCATCGACGACATCGAAGGCGCCATCAACGATCCGTTCCTGATGTACATCGGGTTCGCGACCGGCGGGCTGTGGAAGACGGCCAACGGCGGCCGGACATGGACCTCGCTCTTCGACGAGTTGCCCAACGCGTCGATCGGCGACATCGCGATCGCGCCGAGCAATCCCGACATCGTGTACGTCGGGATGGGCGAGCCCAACAATCGTCAGAGCTCGACCATCGGCAACGGCGTCTACAAGACGACGGATGGCGGCAAGACCTGGACCCATCTCGGTCTCGAGGACACGCAGTCGATCGGACGCATCGCCGTGCACCCGACGGATCCCAACGTTGTTTTCGTCGCCGCGGTCGGACACCTGTTCGGACCGAACGAAGAGCGCGGGTTGTACAAGTCGGTCGACGGCGGGAAGACGTGGAAGAAAGCCAAGTACATCGACGCCGATACCGGCTTCACCGACGTCGCGATCGATCCGAAGAATCCGAAGATCGTCTTCGCGGCGTCCTATCAGCGGCGCCGGACCTGGTGGGGATTCAACGGCGGCGGATCCGGCAGCGGCCTCTGGAAGTCGATCGACCTCGGCGACACCTGGACGAAGGTCCAGGGCAACGGCTGGCCCGCGCCGAAGGACGGGATCATCGGCCGCATCGGGATCGACATTCATCGCAGCAACCCGTCGATCGTGTACGCCATCGTCGAGGCCGGCGCCGAGGCCGGCATCCAGGTCGGCGTCGCCGATGACGGCGGACCCGCCGGCACCGGCACCAGCACGCCGCGCAACGGGGCGGAGCGCAGCGGCGTGTGGCGCTCGAACGATTCTGGCAAGACGTGGACGTTCCTGACGAACGTGAACGATCGGCCGATTTACTACAGTCAGATCCGGGTGGATCCCAACAATCCGGAGAAGCTCTTCCAGGGCGGCGCCAGCGCGCAGATGTCGACCGACGGCGGCAAGATCTGGCGGTCTCTGCAGGGCACCGGACACGGCGACTACCACGCGATCTGGATCAGTCCGAAAGATCCGCGCATCGTCGCGGTCGGTCATGACGGCGGTCTCGACATCAGCTACGACGGCGGGCAGTCCTGGGAGTACCACAACAACATGCCGCTCGGGCAGTTCTACCAGGTGTCGGCGGACATGCGGCGGCCGTACTACGTCTGCGGCGGTCTGCAGGACAACGGATCGTGGTGTGGACCGAGCGCCGTACGATCGGCCAGCGGAGCCGTCAACACGGACTGGTTCAACGTCGGCGGCGGCGACGGCTTTTACACCCGGCAGGATCCCAGCGACTACACGATCATCTACGCGGAGTCGCAGAACGGCGCGATGTCGCGGCTGGATCTCCGCAATGGCACGAGCCGGAGCGTTCGTCCGAACGCCGGCCCGGCGGCAGGACGCGGTGCCGGTGGTGGTGGTGGTGGTGGTGGTGGTGGTGGTGGTGGCCGCGGCGGCGCCGCGAACATCCTGAACGTTCCGGCCCAACCGGTCCCGTTCCGCTTCTACTGGAACACGCCGATCGAGCTCTCGCCGCACAATCCGTCGATCGTCTACACGGGCGCGCAGTTTTTCTTCAAGTCGACGAATCGCGGCGACACGTGGTGGATGAACCCGACGGATCTGACGAACAACGTCGATCGCTTTGCCAATCCGATCATGGGCGTGGCTGGCCGCGCGCCGATGGCCTCGAAGCACGACGGCTACTCCACCAACTCGGTGATCACGACGATTGGCGAATCGCCCGTCCGCGCCGGCGTGATCTACGTGGGCACCGACGACGGCAATCTGCAGCTCAGTCTCGACGGCGGCGCGACGTTCTCGAATGTGATCGGCAACATCTCGGGCGCGCCAAAAGGCGCCGTTCAGGTCACCCGGGTCATCCCGTCGAACTTCGATGCCGCCACGGCGTACGTGTCGCTCGACAATCATCGCCACGACGACTGGAAGCCGTATCTGTTCAAGACGACCGATTACGGCAAGACGTGGACGGCCGTCGCCGGCAATCTGCCCGCCAAGGGTCCGATCAATGCCGTCCGCGAGGATTACGACAACCCGAACCTGCTGTTCGTCGGGACTGAATTCGCGCTCTTCGTCACGCTCGACGGCGGACGCGAATGGAAGCCATTCAGCACCGGCCTGCCGTCGGTGCGCATCGACGATCTCCTCATCCATCCGCGCGATCGCGATTTGATCGTCGCGACGCACGGCCGCAGCTTCTACATCGCCGACGACATCACGCCGCTCGAGCAGTTGGGCCGGGCGGGCAACGCCACCCTCGTCCTGTTCGAGCCGCGCCCGGCCGTGCAGTGGAAGAACGACGCCGAAGCGACGCGACGCGTCACCGGGAAGCAGTTCCGCGGACAGAACCCGCAAGGGGGCACGGCGCTGTCCTTCTGGGCGCAGTCGGATCTGGGCGACGCCCGCATCGAGATTCTGGAAGGCGGCCAGGTGATTCGGACGATCAACACGACCGCGAGCGCCGGCCTCAACCGCGTGCAGTGGGACATGCAGGCTGATCCAGCGCAGGCGGCCGCGGCGGGTGGTGGCCGGGGCGGTCGCGGCGGCGGAGGCGGTGGCGCCGCGGGTGGAGCTGGCGCCGCGGGTGGAGCTGGCGCCGCGGGTGCTGGCGCCGCGGGTGGAGCTGGCGCCGCAGGTGGAGCTGGTGCCGCGGGCGGAGCCGCCGGTGGCGGCGGCAGAGCCGGAGCTGGTGGTGGCGCCGCCGGCGGCGGCGCGGGTGAAGCCGGCGCGGCGGGCGAAGGCGCGCCGGGCGGCGGAGGCCAGTTCGGCGGCCGCGGCGGCGGCGCCGGACGAGGTCAGGTGCCGTTCGTGGCTGGCGGCGGACGCGGCGGGTTCGGCGGCGGTGGCGCCGCGGTGGCACCCGGGACCTACATCGTACGGCTCACGGCCGGCGGCCAGACGCTGACCACCTCCGTGGTCGTCCTCGAGGACATCTGGATGAAGAAATGACAGGTCTCTCTCTTGCAATCGGAGCACGCCGGATGGCGTAGTAAGGTAAGGACCGGAACACGCTTTATGAAACGACGTGCAATTTTCGTCCTTCTGGCCGGGGTACTGGCCACCGCGGCGGTGCTCGCGCAGCAGCAGCCGCCATTCCGGGCGACGGTCCAGACGGTCGCCGTCTACGCGACGGTCCTCGACGAGGCCGGCCGGCTGGTGCCGAACCTCGAGCGCGAGCACTTCGAGATTCTCGACAACGGCGTGCCCCAGCCGCTCACGATCTTCCGCAGCGACGTTCAGCCGATCAAGGTCGTCGTCATGCTCGACACGAGCGGGAGCATGACGTTGCACTTGAACCTGTTGAAACAGGCGGCCGAACAGTTCGTGCTGCGCCTGCTGCCGGACGATCGCGCGCGGATCGGCAGCTTCTCGGACAAGATCATTCTCAGCGATACGTTCACCGGGAACCGCGACGACCTCATTCGCGTTCTGCACAACGACATTCAGTACGGCAATCCGACCCATCTGTGGGATGCGATCGACTACAGCATGACCGCGCTCTCGCGCGAAGAGGGGCGCCGCGTCGTGCTGGTGTTCACCGACGGAGCCGACGCCTACAGCAAGAAGGCGTCGTTCAATGAAGTCGTCACCCGCGCGCAGAACGAAGAGTTCATGATTTATGCGATCGGGCTGCAGGGCATGATTCCGGGCCAGGGATTCACGCGGCCGGACAAGGGACTGCGGAAGCTTGCGGACGAGACGGGCGGCGGCTACTTCGAGCTGAAAGGCACCGCGGAGCTCGGGTCGACGTTCACCCGCGTCGCCGACGAGCTGCATCGCCAGTACGTGCTCGCGTTCTCGCCGACGAATCTCGACGGCAAGGTGCACCGGATCGACGTTCGCATCAAGGTGCCAGGCATGACGTCACGCGCGCGGAAGTCCTACCTGGCCAACAAGACGGGACTCTGAACGCCCTTGGTTCGTTCGATACGCTTACTGGTCCAACGGCAATGACCAAGCAGCTCTCCATTGCGGTGACGCTCGTCACGGCCACCTTCGTGGTCGCCGCGCAGGATCAACAGCCGTCGTTCCGGACCGGCACGTCGCTCGTGCCGATCTACGTGACGGCGATGGACGAAAGCGGACGGCTCATCCCGGATCTGACCGCGGACGATTTCGAGGTGCGCGACAACGGGCGCAAGCGGCCGCTTGACTTCTTCACGAGCGACGTCCAGCCGTTCTCGGTCGTCGTGATGCTCGATCGCAGCGGCAGCATGGCGGATCACTTCGATGTCATTCGCGATGCCGCCAGCGAGTTCGTCGGCCAGATGCTGCCGGCCGACCGCGCCCGCATCGGCAGCTTCAGCGAAGACATCCGGATCGATCCGAACGACTTCACGGGCGATCAGGACGAGCTGCGGAAGATTCTTCACGAGCGGCTTCAGGATTCCGGACCGTCGCCGGTCTGGACGGCGATCGACCGCAGCATCATGGCGGTTCAACCGCGCGAGGGCCGGCGCGTCGTCCTGGTGTTCACGGACGGGCACGACGACCCGGGACGGAATCAGGTCAGAACCGCGTTCGATGACATCCTTCGGAAGGCAAGAACCGACGAGATCATGGTCTACGCGATCGGCTTCTCCGGCGAGGCGACGCCGTCGTCATTCTCGATGGGTCCGGTCATGCATCCCGGCGGACGATTCCCGGTGCCGCCGCGTCCGTCGAGCTCGTCGAGAAAGGTGAAGAAGCCGGACAAGGGGCTGCGGACGCTCGCAGAAGAAAGCGGCGGCGGCTACTTCGAGCTCGAGGACACCGAGAATCTGAAGAGCACGTTCGCGCGCGTCGCCGAGGAACTGCACCGGCAGTATCTCCTGGCGATCTCGCCCGAGCGACTCGACGGCAGCACCCACCAGCTGGAGGTCAAGGTGAAACGCCCGGGCGCGGTCGTCCAGGCGCGAAAGACGTACGTCGCCGAAGCCAGGAAATAGCCTGCCCGCTGAAATCCCTACGTGAAAAAGACGACGACGAGGGCGCCGAGCAGAAGGATGCCCGTCGCGGCCTCAGCCGTGCTGGAGAAGTTCCAATCGAATCGTCCGGTTCGCCACATGATCATGCTCCCCAGCCTCCCGCCCTCCAAGCGACACTCGAAGGCTTAGACGGAAACGCGATCCTGGAAGTTGTGCGGAAGCGCCCGCGGCCCGCGCGAGGGCTTGGGACACACGACCGCGTATGATTTGAGAGCCGTGAGCACCGATCTGCGAACTGTCCGAATTGCGACGCCTCCGCGCCTCGGCGCCTCGGCGCCTTCGCGTCTCGCCTGGCGTGTGGTGGCGGTTGCGTTCGCGGCGGCGTCGATCTCCGGCTGCGGTTCGATCAAAGGCATGGCGATCAACAACGTCGCGGGCACGCTCGCCAAGGGTACCGGCGACACGTTCACGCGCGACAACGACCCCGAGCTCATCCGTGACGCGTCGGCGTTTGCGCTGAAGCTGTACGAAGCGCTTCTCGAGTCCGTCCCGAAGCACAAAGACCTGCTCATCGCGACGTGCGGCGGTTTCACGCAGTACGGCTACGCCTTCGTGCAGACCGACGCCATCGTGCTGGGCGAAGCGCACCACGACGAGGTCGTCACGCTCAATGAGCGCGCGCTCAATCTTTATATCCGGGCGAAGGACTACTGCCTGCGCGCGATGGACGTGCGCTTCCCCGGCATCCGCGCCGAACTGGCGCGCGACCCGGCTGCCGCACTGAAGCGCGCGAAGAAGTCCGACGTGGATCTGCTCTACTGGACCGCCGCGTCGTGGGGCTCCGCGATCGCGCTGGGCGTGGACAAGCCGGACCTCGTCATCGATCTGCCGACCGTGCGCGCGCTCGCCGAGCGGGCGCTGGCGCTCGACGAGACTTGGAGCAACGCCGCGATCCACGAGATGATGATCTCTCTGGACAGCCTTCCGGAGGCCATCGGAGGCTCGGCGGCTCGCGCCCGCGAGCACTTCAAGCGGGCGGTCGAAATCCAGCAAGGGAAATCGCCCGGACCCTACGTTGCGCTGGCGCTCGGCGTCTCAGTGCCGGCTCAGAACGTCGAGGAGTTCAAGAAGCTGCTGGGAGAAGCGCTGGCGATCGATCCGAAGGCGAACCCCAGCATCCAGCTCGTGACGTTGATCACCCAGCGGCGGGCTCGCGCGCTGATGGACCAGATCGACTTGTTATTTGTCAAAAGCGTTGCTTCATGAAGATCGTGGAGCCGCTAGAGAACAGGACGAACACCGTGGAGGAACGAGACATGTCAGGCCCGAAATGGCTGGTCGCCGCCGCAATGCTGGCGATCGCAACGTCAACCCTGGCGGCCGCCGACGTCGCCATCAAGCTCGGCACGCAGGCGCCCACCAACTCGATGTGGCACAAGGCGCTGCTCGACATGGGCGCCGCGTGGAGCAAGGCTACCGAGAAGCGCGTGACGCTCCAGGTGTATCCGGACGGACGCGCCGGTGACGAAGCGACGACCATCCGCAAGATGCGGCCGGCGGTCGACTCGCTGCAGGCGGGGCTCCTCACCATCGGCGGGCTCGCCGAGATCGACGATGCCTTCAATGTCCTCGGCATGCCGTTCTTCTTCGAAACCGACGACGAAGAGCAGGCAGTGCAGATGAAGCTCGAGCCGCGCCTCGAGCAGGCGCTTCAGGCGAAGGGCTTTCATCTGGTGGCGTGGGGATCGGGCGGCTGGGTGCAACTGTTTTCGAAGAAGCCGATCAAATCGCTCGCCGACGTGAAGGCGGCCAAACTCTACGCCAGCAAAACGGATGACCGGATGGTGCAGTGGTACACGAGGAACGGCTTCAACCCGGTGCCGCTCCTCATCGCCGACATCGCGCCGCAGCTCAAGCTGCCGACCGGGATGATCGACACCGCGCCGAACACGCCCTATCTGGCGCTGACGACGCAGATCTATGGCGATGCCAAGTACATGATGGATCTGCATATCGCGCCGCTCGTCGGCGCGATGATCGTCTCGACGAACGCGTGGACCAGGATCGCGGCGGAAGACCGCTCGAAGGTGACCGAGGCCGCGCGTGCCATGGAGGCGCGCATCCGCACCGAGGCGCCGAAGCAGGACGCCGATTCGATCACCGCAATGACCGCCAAGGGGCTCCAGGTGATCAAGCTGGATCAGAAGGGCACGGCGGAATTCCGGGCCGCGGCAACCGACCTCATCAAGACGATGCGCGGCAACATGGTGCCGGCCGAGATCTTCGACCTGGCGCTGGCGGAGCGGGACGCGTACCGAAAATCCAAGGGCAAGTAGCCACGGTCCGGCGTGTCGCGCATGTCTACAAGCACACATGACGGTCATGAAGGACGTGAAGGACATGAAGACAGGCTGATCTGGCTGGCCCGGCTTCGCCGGGCTGCGATCTCTGGTTGCCCGCCACCTCCAAGACCTTGGGCGGTTTTTCATTTGGGTCTTGTCGGGTCGCGGGAAACCAGAGATCGCCGGGCCGCCGCAGGCGGCCGCCAGATCAGCCTGTCCTTCATGCCCTTCATGATCTTCATGTCCTTCATGTCTGCTTGTAGACAAGCAGTGGCGTCAAGCAATTCGCTAATCGAGAGCCCCGATCGGATCCCTGAATGAAAGCGATCGCCCTCCGCGCTGAGGGCCTCGTCGCCTCACTGGCGCTCGGCGGCATCATGGTCCTGCCGCTTGCCGAGATCTTTTCCCGAAAATTCCTGGGCGGCGGGATTCCCGGATCGGGTCCCATCGCGCAGAACCTCACGCTCTGGGTCGGGCTTTTCGGCGCCGCCATCGCCGCGCGCGAAGGCAAGCTGCTCACGCTTGCCACCGGCGAGTTCCTGCCAAAAGGGCGCATCGGCGACATCGCGCACATCGTCTCCGCCACGGTCGGCGCCGCCGTCTCGACGTTGTTCGTGCTCGGCGGCATCGCGCTCGTGCAAAGCGATCGCCAGGCGGGCGACGTGATCGCCGTCGGCATTCCGAACTGGATCGCGGACCTCGCGCTCCCGATCGGGTTCGCGCTCATTGCCGCGCGGCTCGTCTGGCGCGCGTCGCCGGCCTGGCGGGGCCGCGCCATCGCCGCGCTGGGCATCGTCGCCGGCATCGTCATCCACGGCCAGGCGGGCGCGTTTGAAGGCCACTCCATGTGGCCGTGGCTGCTGATGATCGTCGTCGCCGCCGTCCTGGGCGCGCCGATCTTCGTGCTGCTCGGCGGCATCGCCGTGTTTGCGTCGCTCACGAACGGCAACAAGCCGGTCGTGCTGATGATTCGCTTCTACGAGCAGCTCACGACGTCGACGGGGCTGGCGGCGATTCCGCTGTTCACGTTTGCCGGGTTCCTGTTGGCGGAAGGGCGATCGTCCGAGCGATTGCTGCGCGTCCTGCGCGCGTGGTTCGGATGGGCGCCGGGCGGCACCGCCGGGGCCGCCGCAACCCTGTGCGCGTTCTTCACGCTGTTCACCGGCGGATCCGGCGTCACGATCCTCGTTCTCGGCGGACTCCTGCTGCCGACGCTCGTCGCCGACGGCTACCGCGAGCGCTTTTCGATCGGCCTGCTCACGGCATCAGGCTCGCTCGGACTGCTCTTCCCCTTGTCACTGCCGCTCATGTTGTACGGCATCGTGTCTCAGAAGGCTGCGATCGAGGACCTGTTCGTCGGCGGCGTCCTGCCCGGTCTCGTCATGCTCGCGCTGGTCGCCTTGCTGGGAGTCCGGGAAAGCATGCGGCAGGCGACCCGCAAGACCGCGTTCGAGCCGCGTGAAGCCCTCGCGTCGCTCTGGGAAGCGAAGTGGGAACTGCTGCTCCCGATCTTCGTGCTCGTGACGTTCTTCGGCGGAGTCGCGACGCTGGTCGAGTCGGCCCCCATGGCCGCGCTGTATACGCTCGTCGTGCAGCGGTTCATCCATCGCGATCTGCCGACGATGAAGGACGTGCTGCGGGTCATGAGCGACTGCGTGGCGCTCGTCGGCGGCGTGCTCCTCATTCTTGGCGTCGCAGCCGGCCTGACCGACTACTTCATGGACGCCGACGTGCCGACGCATCTCATCCAGTGGACGCAGTCACACGTCCACTCGCGCATCGTGTTTCTCCTCGCCCTCAACGTCTTTCTGCTGCTCGTCGGCACCGTCATGGACATCTTTTCGGCAATCGTCGTCGTCGTGCCGCTGATTCTCCCGCTCGCCAACGTGTATCAGATCAACCCGGTGCATCTCGGCATCATCTTCATCGCGAATCTCGAGCTGGGTTTCCTGCATCCGCCGCTCGGGCTGAATCTCCTTCTCGCGTCGATCCGGTTCAAGAAACCAGTGCTCGAAGTCACGTGGGCGACGCTGCCGATGCTCGGGATTCTCGCGATCGGCGTGTTGCTCATCACGTACGTGCCGTGGCTCACGACGGGAATATTGGAGATGATCGGGAGGATGTAGGGGGAAATTGGTAATGGGTAATTGGTAATTGGGTAATGGACTGCCAGGAGCCTGCGTGTCGGCTCACAGGTCACTTTCTGCTATCGCGACTTCGCTGAGCTCAGCCGGGACCTCCCTTCAACCATCGTCCGGGTCCAGGCTTGATTACGCGACCGCCGGATTCGCATTGCGTCGACACCTCCTCCACCACCTTCCCACCAATACACCGCATTGAGGGCATTGTCAGGAGACGGGCACACCATGATGACGGCCGCGTCGGACACGATTCTGCAGCCGCTCAACAGCGATATGCACAGGAGGCCGAACATTCCCAACCAAACGCCTCGATCGCTTTGGACTGACACTCTCGAGGACTTTAGGCCCATCCGACGCACTCCCTTTAGAATGCCCGAATGAAACGGATTCTTGTCGCCCTTGCTCTCGCCGGGTCTTTCGCCGCGCCATTTACGGTGCTTCGCGCCCAGCAGCCTTCCCCGCTCGACGACGTGCTGAACGCGCTCACGTTCCGGAACATCGGCCCCTTCCGCACCGCGGCGTGGATCACCGAGATTGCGGTGCCTGAGACGCCGATGCGCGAGCACCTCTACACGATTTACGCGGCGTCGCGCAGTGGAGGGTTGTGGAAGACGACGAACAACGGCATCACGTGGGACGTGATCTCCGACAGCGTCGAGGTCGCGGCCGTGGGCGCCGTCGCCGTCGCGCCGACGAACGCCGGCATCGTGTGGATGGGCACCGGCGATCAGGCGAACGCGCGATCGTCGTACTCGGGCAAAGGTGTCTTCAAGTCGACGGACGCGGGCAAGACGTGGCAATTCATGGGGCTGCCAGACTCCCACCACATCGCGCGCATCGTGATTCACCCGAAGAATCCGGACATCGTGTACGTCGCGGCGATGGGTCACTTGTTTTCGCCGAACGACGAGCGCGGCGTGTTCCGGACGATGGACGGCGGCAAGACGTGGCAGAAGGTGCTCTTCGTGAACAACGAAGTCGGCGCGATCGATCTCGTAATGAACCGCCGCAATCCGCAGGTGCTCTTCGCCGCGATGTACGAGAAGCACCGGACGCCGTGGCAGCTCGTCCTTGGCGGTCCTGGCACGGGCGTCTATCGCACTGACGACGGCGGGACGAAGTGGCAGCGCGTCGAGGGCGGGCTGCCGACCGGCACACTCGGGCGTATCGGGCTCGACATCAATCTGAAGAATCCCAGCGTGTTGTACGCGCTGGTCGAGAACGTGAATCAGCGAGGCGAAGGCGTCCCCGGCGCCACTGACGCGTGCACGGTTGCCCAGCAAGCCGGCCGGGGGGCAAGAGCCGGCGGCGGAGCGGCAGCGGACGCGCCAGCACGCGGAGCGGGCGCGGCCGCAGGCGGTCAGGCTGGACGAGGCGCGGCCGGGGCGGCCGCAGCGCAGGGGCGCGGCGCGGCCGGCGGTGCGGGCGGTGCGGCAGTTGGCGGCGCGGCAGGCGCGCAGGGGGCACGCGGACGGGCGGGCGGCGCGCGCGTCGGCAATGAGGTCTATCGCAGCGACGACGGCGGCAAGACGTGGCGCAAGACCCACGGCGACGACATCGATGTCGGCGGCGGCAAAGCGCCGTACTCGTTCAATCAAGTTCGCATGGATCCCAACAACGCGGACAAGCTCGTCATCAACAGCGATCAGATGTACGTCTCCGAAGACGGCGGCCGGACGTGGAGCTGCTCGAACTCGAACGGCTTCTTCCGCGGCGTGTTCGGCGACTACCGGACGATGTGGTGGGACGCCGAGGATTCGAATCGCATCATGATCGGCAGCGACGGCGGCCTGAACGTCTCGTACGACGGCGGCCGTACGGCCGACTACTTTCCGAACATGCGCATCGGCGAGGTGTACGCGATCGGCGTCGACATGGACGATCCGTACTACGTCTACGGCGGCATGCAGGATCACGATTCGTGGAAAGGACCGTCGAACTCGCCGACGGGACGCATCACACTGGAGCAATGGACGACCGTCGGACCGGGCGACGGAATGTACAACCAGGTCGATCCGACCGACTCACGCTGGGTCTACAACACGCGCGAGATGGGCAATCACGGCCGGCTGGATCAGCAGACCGGCCAGCGCACCGTGATCGCGCCGCCGGCGCCGCAGGGCCGGCCCCGCGGCCGTTACGTCTGGGCGGCGCCGATCGTCCTGTCGCCGCACAATCCGCAAATCGTCTACGCGGGGGCCGAGGTCCTGTTCCGATCGCTCAACCGCGGCGATGCGTGGGAACAGATCAGCGGCGATCTCACGACCAACGACGCGAGCAAGTGCGGCCTGAACTCCGGCTCCGTTCCGTATTGCGCAATCACGACGATCTCGGAATCGCCGGTCAAGGCCGGCATCATCTGGATCGGCACCGACGACGGCAAGGTGCAGCTCACGCAGAACCACGGCGCGGCGTGGGCGGATCTCACGCCGTCGCTCGTCGCGTCGGGCGCGGGAGCGGACCGGTATGTCAGCCGCGTCTTCGCGTCGTCGCATGACGCGGCGACCGCATTCGTCTCGAAGAGCGGGTTCCGTCACGACGACTTTACGCCGTACCTGTACCGTACGACTGATTTGGGCAAGACGTGGACGTCGATCGCCGCGGGCCTTCCCAACTCGCCGATCAACGTCGTCGTCCAGGATCGCAAGAACGCGAACCTGCTGATCGTCGGCAACGACATGGGCGTCTACGTCTCGATCGACGCGGGCAAGAGCTGGGCTCGGCTGAAGGCCAACCTGCCCACCGTGGCCGTGCACGATCTCACGATTCATCCGCGGGAGAACGATCTCGTGCTCGGCACGTACGGCCGCGCGATCTGGACCGGCGACATCACCCCGCTGCAGGAGTTGTCGGCCGAGGTCCTCGCCAAGCCGGCGCATCTCTTCGACATCGAGCCCCGCGCGCGATACAACTTCAACGCAATCGGCAATTACAACCTGTACGGCGACAAGTACATCGAAATCCCGAACGAGCCTGAATCGCTTGTCGTGAACTATTACCTGCGCGCAGATGCGTCCGGCAGCGCGCGCGTGACGATCGCCGATTTGTCAGGCCGCCCGATCCGGCAGCTCGACGGGCCCGGCCGCCACGGTTTGAATCGGGCGGTCATTCCTCTTGCCGGCGGCGGAGGCGGCCGCGGCGGTGGCGGCGGCGGACCTCAAGCTGCGGGACAGGGTGGCGGCGCGCTCGCGCCGGGCGAGTACCTGGTCACCGTCGAGGTGGGTGGCGAGAAAATGACCAAGCCGGCAAGGGTGAGGGAGAGAATAAAGAACTAGTTAGAAAAACCCTGTCGGTTCCGGGGTTCCGTGGTTCCGAGGTTCCGGAGTTCTGAGGTTACGGAGTTCTGAGGTTCCGGAGTTATGAGGTTCCGGAGTTCTGAGGTTCCGGAGTTATGAGGGTCCGGAGTTCTGAGGTTCCGGAGTTCTGAGGGTCCGG
>JBLNGH010000579.1:0-4524 GCA_050264575.1 Acidobacteriota bacterium
CGTACACGAGCGTGCAACTCCCGCCTTTGGCCCGCACGCCGTCGCAGATGCGCTGGATCTCCGGGGCGTAGCCGTTGGAGACGGGGCAGTCGCTCGCAATGAAGAGGATCACCCCCACGGGTCCAGCCGGACGGAAGAGGTCACGGGCGACGCCGTCGACGTCGCGGGTTTGTGGGGTCGCGGCCGTGAGCGCGGCGCTCAGCACCGCCAGCACCACCGGAAGGGCGTGTCGTTTGGAGATCCGCATCGCAGTGTCGATAATCTAGGTGTCAGAATTGTAGATAGTCGAGGTATCATTCGTCAAGCCTCAGACAGGCGTTCCCATGCCGAAGCCCGCCGATCTTCTCCAAGGCACGCTCGACCTCCTCATTCTGAAGACGCTCGCGCGCGAGCCGTTGCACGGCTGGGGGATTGCCAAACGGATGTTTCAGCTCTCGAACGACGTGCTGTCGGTGCAGCAGGGCTCGCTCTATCCGGCGCTGCATCGGCTCGAGCAGCAGGGCTGGATCATCGCGGAGTGGAAAGAGACGCCGCACGGACGCAGCGCCAAGTTCTACCGGCTGACGCGCGAGGGCCGGCAGCAGTTGGAGCGCGAGCTCGAGAGTTGGAAACGCTTGTCGTCGGCCGTGGGCTTGCTGCTGAAGAACGCCTGAGAGACGCCGGTGAGGATTCTCCAGCGGCTGCGCGTCTGGCTTCTGCGTCTGCGATCGATTGCGCACAAGGACGCCGTCGATACCGAGCTCGCGCGGGAACTGCGCTTCCACTTCGACGCGCTCGTTGCCGAGCACGAGGCCGAGGGCATGTCGCCCGCGGATGCGCGCCGGGCCGCCTATCGGGCGTTCGGTAACGCCGCCTCACTCGAAGAAGCGTGCCGGGACGAGCGGCGCGTGACGTGGGTGCACGATCTTCGACAGGACGTGACCTACGGTCTCCGGGTGCTGCGCAGGCAGCCGGGATTCACTGTGGTGGCTGCGGCGTCGCTGGCGTTGGGGATCGGCGCCAACGCCGCGGTGCTGGGCGCGCTCGACGCGATCGTGCTCCAGGGGCTGCCGGTCGCGCAGGCCGATCGCCTCGTTGCGATACAGGCCGTGCCGCTCGACAACGGTTCGCGGGCCTCGCAGTCGGCCGGCTTGTCGCTTGCCGAGTACGCCGCGTACCGCGATCGCGCCCGGTCTTTCGCGACACTCGATGCCTCCATCCGTTGGGCGAGCGACCTGGGCGGCGACGGCCGCGACGCGCTGCCCGAACGCGTGCAGGGACAGCTCGTGACCGCCGGTTGGCTGCGGATTTTCGGCATCGAGCCGCAGCTCGGCCGTGTGTTCACCGAAGAGGAGAGCCGGCCCTCTCAACCGCCCGTGATGGTCATCAGCGACGGCTTCTGGCGGCGGCGATTCGGCGGCGAACCACACGTCCTGAACACGACGCTTCGCGTGAACGGCTCGACGCGCACGATCATCGGCGTCATGCCGGCGGACTTCCGATACCAGAACGCCGACGTGGATTTCTGGATGCCGCTGTACGTCGGTCCGCAGCCGGAGGCCGGCGCGCGGCTGTTCGGCATTCGCGGCCGGCTGAAACCCGGCGTCACGATGAGCGAGGCACAGGCCGAGATGGACGGCCTCGCCGCGCAGTTGGCCGTCGAGCGGCCGGCCCAGCAGAAAAGTTGGGGCGCACGCGTGCTTCCGCTCAAGGACTCGCTGTTCGGGTGGACGCGCCAGCCGCTGTTGACGTTCGAGGCCGCCGTGGCGCTCGTGCTGCTGATCGGCTGCGCGAACGTCGCCGCGCTGCTGTTGTCGCGCGGATCGACGCGTCAGCGCGAGATCGCGCTGCGCGTGGCGCTTGGCGCGGGCCGCGCGCGCATCGTGCGGCAGTTGCTAACCGAGAGCGTGTTGCTGGCGGTCGTCGGCGGCGCGCTCGGCGTGTTCGTTGCCGAGCTCGCACTCCGCGCGGTGGTATCAATGACCACGCCGCCCGGGTCGCCGCCGCTCGCTGCCGTGGACTTGAACCTGCGCGTCTTCGGCCTGCTCGCCTTGCTGACATTGGGCACCGGCGTCGCGTGCGGACTCGCGCCGGCGCTCCTCAGCTCCGAGCTCGATCCGATCGGTTCATTGAAGGACGTGTCGCCGACGGCCGAGGCCCCGAGACGACGAGGCTTTCCCCGTGGGGCGCTCGTGTCGGCACAGCTCGCGCTGGCGCTGATCCTGTTGATCGGCTCCGGGTTGCTCCTGAACAGCTTCGTCCGGCTCGTACGCCGCGATCTGAACTTCGTGCCCGACCGACTCGTGCGGCTCGACTTCAGCGTTCCGGCAAATCGGTATGCGAAGCCGATTGGCTCCTACCGTGGATATCCGTATTTCGAGATCAGTCCGGCGCCGTCGGTGAACATCCAGCGGGTTCTGGATCGGCTGCGCGCGCTTCCGGGCGTCGAGTCCGTGGGCGGGATTTCGGCGCCGCCGGTTGACGCCTTCGTACTGGCGACGGTGCAGATCGGTCTCATGGCAGGAGTGACCGCGTCCGTCGAGCCGCCGTCAGCCACCTACTTCATCATCACGCCGAACCTGTTTGCGACGATCGGCACGCCGATCGTGCGTGGACGCGAATTCACCGGCCGCGACGTGGCCGGCACCGCGTGGGTCGCGATCGTGAACGAGACCGCGGCGCGGCGCTTCTGGCCGGGCGAGGATCCGATCGGCAAGCGCCTCACGCTCGACATCGTGCCCGAAGAGCAGACGCGCGAAGTCATTGGCGTCGTCCGTGACATCCCGACCAGGCATGCCGAGGACCCGGAGCCGGTCGTGTATGCGTCGTTTCTTCAGCAGCCGGCACGGTACCGGGCGCCGTGGGCGGGTCTGCCCGGCAACATGACGTTCATGCTGCGCGCGGCCGGCGACCCGTCGACGCTCGTCTCCGCGGCGCGACGAGCCGTCGCTGAGGTCGAGCCTGACCGGCCGCTTGCCGCGGCGAGTAGCGTTGAGGCGCACATGAGCAACGCGATGGCCAAGTTTCGCTACTCGGTGGTGCTCGTCGGCGTGTTCGCCGGGATGGCCACGCTGCTCGCCGCGATCGGCACGTACGGCGTGATGGCGTACGCGGTGAGCCAGCGCACGCGGGAAATCGGAATCCGGCGCGCGATGGGTGCCGGTCCTCGCGAGATCATCGGCTTCGTCGGCCGTCGCGCCTTGACGCTCGTCGCGGCCGGTCTCATCGCCGGTCTTGCAGGCGCGCTGGCACTGACGCGGCTCATCGCGTCGCAACTCTGGGGCGTGACGGCCACCGATCCGGCGACGTTTGCAGCCGTGTCGCTGGTCCTCGCAGGCGTCGCGGTGGTTGCATGCATCGGCCCCGTCAGACGGGCGCTTGCCGTGGACCCGACGATTGCTCTCCGGAGCGAGTGAACAGGATTGCGTGCGGTCCCGGGGATGCATAATGGCGCCTGTCAGACGTGGGCGCCGATCACATCGCGCAGTGCGCGTGAATCCGATGGAGCCTCTCGGCCGCCACTGATCGCCTTTCGTTGTTCGGGATGAAGCGCTGAGCCTCTTTTGCCGCCCTGACACATTTGATCCGGCGGGAGACACGAGGCCATGATGGGCCGCGTGGACTCTCACCGACTGCTCCGCATGAGTGGTCGCGACCCGCACGAGCAGCACCGCGTCGCGACGCCGCTCGAGCTGCTGTTCGATCTGACATTCGTCGTGGCCTTCGGCGCGGCCGGCAACGAGCTCGCCCACGCGCTCGCCGAAGGCCACGCGGCCAGCGGGCTCATCGGCTTCGGCCTGGCGACATTCGGCACCTGCTGGGCCTGGATCAACTTCTCCTGGTTCGCGTCGGCTTACGACACCGACGACTGGGCGTTCCGTCTGCTGACGATGGTGCAGATGGCGGGGGTGCTGATCTTCGCGATCGGTCTGCCGGAGATGTTCGCGTCGATCAACCAGGGAGACCACATCGACAACCGGGTGATGGTCGCCGGGTACGTCGTCATGCGGGCCGCCATGGTGGGCCAGTGGTGGCGCGCGATGCGCGAGGATCCCGAGCACCGGGACTGCGCCAGGATCTACATCATCTCTCTGATCGTGAGTCAGGCCGGTTGGGTCGCGATCGCCGTTGCCGGCACTTCGGTCGGCATGTTCTTCCTGCTGGCGGCGGGGTTGCTGGTCATCGAGACCGCCGGTCCGGTCTTCGCCGAGTCCCGGCGGGGCGGGACACCCTGGCATCCGCACCACATCGCCGAGCGCTACGGACTGTTGGTCATCATCACGCTCGGCGAGGCAATTCTCGGGACGGTCGCGGCGATGTCCGGTTATGTGCACGACCCCGCGATCGGCTGGACCATGGACGCGGTCATCGTGCTCGCGGCGGGTGTCGGGCTGACGTTCGGCATGTGGTGGACCTACTTCGTGATCCCGTGGGCCGACATCCTGCATCATCATCGCGAGCGGTCGTTCTTCTGGGGCTACGGTCACCTCCTGATCTTCTCCAGTATCGCGGCCACCGGCGCCGGTCTCCACGTCGCGCAGTATT
>JBLNGH010000580.1:0-3161 GCA_050264575.1 Acidobacteriota bacterium
AGCAGGTGGTCGCGGAGCAATCCACGCTCCGAAGCCGGCTGCGGAGGGATCCACAGCAACGCAGCAAGCAGCAAGCCGAATGCGATGGCGGCTGGCATGGCGCTAGCGCTCGCGCGACCAGATCACGTGCGCGAACTTGTTCTCGTGGGAGAACCGGTAGCGGACCGTACCATGAAAAGCTTTATGCAGCGCGTGCCCAATGCGCTGCGCGAGATGCTCCGTCGTCGTTCTCACTGTGAAACCAGCAGCCGTGCGATCCATCCGGACGATCCGCCCGAGAGGATTGTCGTCAGACGCCCGGCGGGCTTCGTTGCGAATGAGTTGTTCGATCTCGCCACGATGGCCGGAAAGGAACGCCCCGGACAGGCGGACTTCACCGCCGAATCGCCCTTCGGCCGCCATTTGGCACGCTGGACAGAGCGTCAGGTCGGGCACGGAAATCTGAGGCCCGGTTCGCGGGCGGATCGTGGGTGCAAGCGTCCAGCGCCGCTTCGTGTAGACGGCTCCGCATCGCTCACAAATCCGGGGCCCCTTCGCCGCGGCCGGCCCGCGGTGCATCCCGGCTTCGTGATCCACTCGGTGGGTGAACGTGACGTTGGTCCAGCGTTTCGATGTCCGCATAGACGCCTCCAGGGATCCTCCGCCTCTCGTTGAGAAGGCGGGCCGTTCACGCGACCGAGCGCTGCCGGCCGAGCGTCTTCTCGAGCTCGAGGACAAGCAATGTCGTCTTGACGACCGTATCCGGGTTGAGGCTGATGGAGTCGATCCCCAGCCGGACCAGGTACTCGGCCATCTCCGGGTAGTCGGAGGGCGCCTGGCCGCAAATCCCCGAGTGCCGGCGATTGCGGCGCGCGCCTTCGACCGCCTGACGGAGCATTTCCTTCACGCCCGGATCACGTTCGTCGAAGTCGAATGCGACCAGATCGGAATCGCGGTCCACGCCGAGCACGAGCTGCGTCAGGTCGTTCGATCCAATCGAAAAGCCGTCGAAGACGCGCGAGAACGCGTCGACCTGCACGACGTTGTTGGGAATCTCGCACATGCAGTAGATCTCGAGTCCGCCCTCGCCCCGTTTCAACCCGTGTGCCGCCATGACGTCGACGACCCGTTGGCCCTCATCGACCCGCCGGCAGAACGGGATCATGAGGATCACGTTGCGGAACCCCATCTCGTCCCGGACTCGTCGCATCGCCGCACATTCGAGCGCGAAGCCTTCCTGATATGCCGGGTGCGCGTACCGTGATGCGCCACGAAATCCGATCATCGGGTTGCTTTCGACTGGCTCGAAGGCCTTGCCCCCGAGCAGCGAGGCATATTCGTTCGTCTTGAAGTCCGACAGCCGGACGATCACCGGTTTCGGGAAAAACGCCGCGGCGATGGTGCCGACGCCTTCGGAGAGCGTGCGCACGAAATAGTCCGCCGGCGTGCGGTCGTGCTTCATCAGCGCGGCGAGCGCGGCGCGCTCCCCGGGATCCTCGACCCGCTCCGGGTGCAACAGCGCCATCGGGTGCGCCTTGATCTCTTCGCTGATGATGAACTCGAGCCGCGCCAGCCCGACGCCATCGTTCGGAATCGCGCTGGTTCGAAACGCGAGATCCGGATTGCCGAGATTGACCATGATGGCCGTAGCCGGACGAGGGATCTTGGCTACATTGATTTTCCGGATCTCGAACGGAACGCGGCCGTCGTAAATCCGGCCTGTCTCGCCTTCGGCGCAGGAGACGGTGACGAGCTGTCCCGGGGAAATGCGCTCGGTCGCGCCGGTAGCGCCCACGACGGCTGGGATGCCGAGCTCGCGCGCGACGATCGCCGCATGACAGGTGCGTCCTCCACGGCTGGTGACGATCGCCGCGGCCCGCTTCATGACCGGTTCCCAATCCGGCGTCGTCGTATCGGCCACGAGCACGTCGTCCGATCGAAAGTCGCGCAGCTCGGCAACGTTCCGGATGATTCGAGCCGGCCCCGCCGCCACCTTCTCGCCGACCGCGCGACCGGTGGCCACCACCGGGCCCGTGCCGGTCAGCTCGAATTCCTCGAGGACATCCGTCCGGCGCTGGGACACGATCGTCTCCGGGCGGGCCTGCAGCAGGTACAGCCTGCCGTCGAGCCCGTCTTTCGCCCATTCCATGTCCATCGGCAAGGCGTGACCGGCCTTCGCACTGTAGTGCTGTTCGATCTTGATGGCGTAATCGGCGAGGCCGAGCACTTCAGCGTCCGTCAGGCAGAATCGCTCGCGATCCTCCTGCGGGGTCGGCACGTTCCGCGTGGTGTCGCGGCTGCCGCCGGTCGCATACACCATCCGGATCTTCTTGTCGCCGAGCCGACGGCGGAGGACTGTCCGGTGGCCGTCCAGAAACGTGGGCTTGTGCACGTAGAACTCGTCGGGCCCGACGGCGCCCTGCACGACGTTCTCGCCCAGGCCATATGCGCCGGTGATGAACACCACGTCGCGGAAGCCCGACTCGGTGTCGAGCGAGAACATCACGCCGGCAGCCGCCAGGTCGGCGCGCACCATCTTCATGATCCCGATCGACAGTCCCAGACTGAAATGATCGAACCCGCGGTCGTGGCGGTAATGGATCGCGCGGTCCGTGAAAAGACTGGCAAAGCAGCGGCGGCAGGCCTCGAGCACCGCGGCGTCGCCCTTGACGTTGAGATAGGTCTCGTGCTGGCCGGCAAAGCTCGCGGTCGGAAGATCTTCGGCGGTCGCTGAACTGCGGACGGCCACGGTCATCTCCGGTCCGTACTCGTCATGAAGCCGGTGATACGCGCCGAGCACTTCGGTCTGCAGCACGTCGGAAAGACCGGCTGCGTAGACGAGGTCGCGCGCTTGTTTGCCGCGGTTGGCCAGATCGGATACGTTCGCCGGATCGAGCGAATCGAGAATCGTGTGAAGCCTGTCCCAGGCGCCGGCACCGGTCAGCACATCACGATACGCCTCCGCGGTGATCGCAAAGCCGTTGGGTACGAGCACGCCGTGCGGGCGGAGCGCGCGGTAGAGCTCTCCGAGCGACGCGTTCTTTCCGCCGACGAGCGGCACATCGCCGAGGCCGAGCTCTGCAAAGAATCGCACGTACTTAGGCCGGTCCATGACGCGTCCTTTCTGGCAGCGACGGTCCGTTCTTCACGCTTCCGTCCGTGAAGCCTGGTCCGACCCGATC
>JBLNGH010000581.1:0-8816 GCA_050264575.1 Acidobacteriota bacterium
GAACGGCCTGGCCCGGGAAGCCGTCGCCGTGCGCCAGGTGTGCGGGCTGGGCGTCGATGCTCACCGTGATCATCACAAAGAAGCCGGCGCCCGTGCGATGGCACAGTGTGACTTTCTGTCCATCGCCCTGCTCAGGTGCCGGATTCACGCCGAGGTAATGGCTCGGATCGGAGTCGGTCACCTGGCCTGAGGTTTGGTTGAAGGTGTAGCTCGCGGTGACAGTGCCGATGTTGCTGTACTGCCCCACGACAGACACGCCCGTGGCCGTGCACGTCATCGACGCGCCGGCGGTAAGCGTCTGCGGACAGCTGACCGCGCCGATCTTGTTGTCGGTGACCGCGACCGCGGTCAGGTTCACGGTACCGGTGTTCTTCACAACATACGTCCAGGTCACCGTATTGCCGACCGGGATTTGCGGACCCGGCGCATTGTCCGCATCCTCGCCGTTGGTGAATTTCTCGATGTCCACTTCCGGCCCGATGGGTTTGCAGGTGCTGTCGAACGTCTGCGTCGGGTGGCCAGGAACGGGTTCGCCGATTTTCGCGTCGCCGTGAGCCCGGTGCGCGGGTTCGGCCGACTCGCTGACGTCGATGAGGTGATAACTCCCGTTGCCTTCGGCGTGACACAGCGAGACCTTGCCCGTGCGTTCCTCGTCGGTGACAACCGCCGACGATCCGCTCACCTGCACTTGAATTTCGATGAACTGATCCGCCGCGACGTTGTTGAGGGTGATCGTGACGTTGATGGAGTCGCTCGAGAACTGAAGCTTCACGGTGCCGGTCGGCACGTCGGAGATTTCGAACACGCCCGACGCGTCGACGACCGACGACTGGTTCGTGCCCATGATCCGGACCGTGAGGCCCGTGAATGGCGAATCAGCCGGGCGAGCAGTGCCCGAGGCGCGGGACACGCTCGCGGTGTCCGCGGACGCCGAAGCATTCCTCACGGTGCCCCTGATCACGGCGCCTGTCGTGGACTGAGACGGCTTCGTCGGCCCGCCGCCACAGCCGATCGCGACGGCGATTACCAGCGAGCACAGAATTGCCAGTGTCGTTCGAGTACAAGAATGCATGAGTCCGGCTCCTTGAAACCAGGGAACTGCCGCAACTCACATGCCACTTAAGTGGTGGCGTCGATAGGATTGACTGACGCGCAAGATCGTTCTTGTAATTTCGGTATCCGCACGTGAGTCACAAATCGTGACGATCGACGGTCGCACGAAGACCGTTCGTGTCGGTCCGATTCACTTCTGCGCGCGACGCCCCGTCATCCGGCGAATCCGAATGCGATACAGAACTGACGCACCATGTTCGTCCGACTCCACGAGCTTCGCGGCGGCGGGAAGCCACCACTGGACCTGCTTGCCCAGCAGTTCACCGGCGCGTCGGCGAAGCGCGGCGCCGACGCCGCCTTCTCGAGGGATCTCCTGATACCGGCCGAACGCGACGACGCTAGTCCACTGCGTGCGGCTCACGATCTCCTCGACCTGGATGCACACACGCGGGTTCGCGCGCATCCAGCGGACCTTCCGCCCCACCGTTGAGAAGCCGTAGACGAAATCCTCGTCCGGATCGAGATAGAGCGCGACGGGGACGATGTACGGCTGTCGGCCGCTGACGCACGCAAGCCGGCCGTGCGACACGCGTGCGAGCACCTCCCGGCACTCCGCTTGAGTCAGGTTGTGAACCAGCATGGACCCAGATTAAGACGTCCGGCCGGTTCATCACCAGTCCCCAGAAAACGCACCCATAATGTGCGCGCTGTAACGTGGCGCACCACCTCCTTATAGAGAGTGAGGCCATGGCCATGCGGTCGCGTATCACTCGCTCGGTGGCTCCTGCTGGAGTTGCCGTCATGTTGTGCGGGTCGGCGTGCAACGACGCACCCGTCAAGCCGTCGGGTTCTCCTCCACCGCCGCAAAGCGCGGCGGGCCCGGGCGCGACGCAGTTCCACATTTCTGGAACAGTGCGGACCGACAGCGGCGCGGTGGTGGGCGGCGCGACGGTCGAGGTTCAGTCGCTGACGTCGTCGACACCAGGAACGTACTTCACGTATCTGAAAACACGCACCGATCAGGCGGGGCACTACACGCTCGCGTTTTCCTCCGTGCCGGGAGCGCTGGGCGGGCCGGAATCCGTGCGCGCCAACCTCGTGGCGTTCGTCTCGGTCTGGTCCGACGACTCCGGACTGAACGGCGATTTCCAGTACGTCAATGCCGTGACGAGCGAGATCTCGAAAAACTTCACGCTGCGCCGCATCACGCGCCTCACCGGCAACGAGAATGTTACCTTGACGATCCAGCCGGACAGCCCGATCTGCGTCAGCAACGCCCAGGACTTTCATCCGTGGCCCGACGAGTGGGTCTGCTCCAATATTCAGATCGTCGCGCCGGCAACCGGGCGCCTCGTGGTGACGGCCACGCCAACCACCCCGTCTGGTCCGGCGCCGCAATTGCTCAACCCCGAATCGCCGTTCACCCGCGGCATCTCCAGCATCGAGTACGACGTGCGGGCTGGCGAGCAGGTGACAGTCTCCGTCGAGCTTCCATGGCCCGGTGGCGTGCTGCCCCAGTCTTTCGTGGTCACTGGTTCGGTGCGGTAAGAAGCACCGCTGTCACCTTTTTCTTGCTCGGGACTCCATTCAGGTGGAGGCAAAACATCATGGATTCCCGACTTCTCCGTCCGCTCGCCTGGCTGATCGCGGCCGGATTTCTGCACGCGAGCGCGTCAACCGCGATGGCGCAGGCCCCATCGCATCAGTCGTCGACCGACATCTCCCAGGCCATGACGCTGCGCCAGGATATGCGCAAGCTCTGGACCGATCACGTCGTCTGGACGCGCGATTACATCGTTGCGGCCGTCGGCGACCAGCCGGACGCGCAGGCTGCTGCCGGGCGGCTGCTGAAAAACCAGGAGGACATCGGCAGCGCCGTGGCCGCGTACTACGGCAAACCGGCCGGCGACACGCTGACGGCGCTCCTGAAGGAGCACATCACGATCGCGGTCGATCTCATCAAGTTCGCCAAGGCCGGCGACAAGACGTCGCAGCAGCAGGCTGACGCCAAGTGGCACAAGAACGCCGAGGACATCGCCGATTTCCTGAGCAAAGCCAATCCGAACTGGCCCCGCGCGACGCTGGTCGACATGATGAACACGCACCTGTCGACGACGACCGACGAGGTCGTGGCGCGGCTGACGAAGAACTGGGACGCTGACGTCAAGTCGTTCGACGCCGTCTACCAGCACATCCTGATGATGTCGGATGCGCTGTCGGACGGGATCGTCAAGCAGTTCCCGGCGAAGTTCGCGAAGTAGGAAAGACCTCGGGTTTCGACGGGGGTTCCGACCGGGGTCAGACCCCGAACCCCAGGGGTCTGACCCCGATCGGGACCCGAGGTGTTTCTGCAACCTCCGTCCCCCTCCTGTTGAAATCTGTGGAAAACTAACCTGTCCCCGTGCGCACCGCGCTCCTCTGGCTCGTCGTGCTGACGCAAATCATCGCGCAGAACGTCCCCTGGCCGGTCAACGGCGGACCCGACAACATCCGCTACTCGACGCTGGACCAGATCAACACGACGAACGTCGCGCGCCTGCAGGTCGCCTGGACCTACGACTCGCATGACTCGTCGCGCGGCTCGGAAATGCAGAGCAATCCCATCATCGTCGACGGCGTGCTGTACGCGACGACGCCGACGCTGAAGGTGATTGCCGTAGACGCCGCGACGGGAAAGGAAATCTGGAAGTTCGATCCGAGCGGCGGCGCGGCGACGTCGCCGAGATTCCGGCATCGCGGCGTGACGGTGCACAAGGACCGAGTCTTCGTCAGCTATCGGAGTTTTCTCTACGCGCTCGATCGAAAAACGGGAGAGCCGATCTCGACATTCGGCACGAAGGGCCGCATCGATCTGCGCGAGGGGCTGGATCAGCCCGCCGAGCGCCTGAGCGTCAGCGCGAGCACGCCGGGATCGATCTTCGAAGACACGATCATCATGGGCAGCTCGGTGCCGGAGACGCTGCCGGGATCGCCCGGTCACATCCGCGCGTTCGACGTGAACACCGGAAAGCTGAGATGGATCTTCCACACGATTCCCAAGCCGGGCGAATTCGGCTACGACACCTGGCCCAAGGACGCGTATCAACTCTCGGGCGGCGCCAACGCGTGGGCCGGGGTCACGGTCGACGCAAAGAACGCGATGGTCTTTGCCGCGACGGGATCGGCGTCGTTCGACTTCTACGGCGTCACGCGCCACGGCGACAATCTCTTCGCCGATTGCGTGCTCGCGCTCGATGCGCGCACCGGCAGGCGCATCTGGCACTTCCAGGGGATCCGACACGACGTCTGGGATTGGGACTTCCCCGCCGCGCCGAGCCTCGTCACCGTGCAGCGCAACGGGCGGCCGGTCGAGGCCGTCGCGCAGATCACCAAGCAGGGATACGTCTACGTGCTCGATCGGCGGACCGGCGCGCCGCTCTTCCCCGTCGAGATGCGCGACGTGCCCGCGTCGCGCGTTGATGGCGAACTGCTGGCGACACAGCAACCGTATCCAACCTTGCCTCCGCCGTTTGCCAGACAAGGTCTCACGGAAGAGATGTTGACGACACGCACGCCCGAGGCGCATGCGGACGTGCTGGCGCGATTCAAGAAATACCGGAAGGGATTCTTCGAGCCGCCGTCGCTGGAAGGCACGATCGTCTTCCCCGGTTTCGACGGCGGCGCCGAATGGGGCGGCGCGGCATTCGATCCGGCAACCGCCCTGCTGTACGTGAACTCGAACGAGATGCCGTGGATCATCAAGCTCATCGCGAACAACGACACGGCGCTCTACAACAGCAAATGCGCGACGTGCCATCGCGAAGACAAGAAAGGCGGCGCGACCGGCCCGTCGCTCGAGAACGTCGCGACGAAGTTCACGCGCGACGAACTGGCGGCGCTGATCCGTCAGGGCACGGGCCGGATGCCCGGGTTCCCGGACATGGGCGCGCGCAACGTCACCGATCTCGTCGAATACCTGATGACCGGCAAGGACAAGGCGAACGATCCGGCGATCGCGAACGACCCGAGCCGATTGAAGTACCGCAGCGACGGCGAGTCGATCTTTCTCGACCCCGACGGCTACCCGGCGATCAAGCCGCCCTGGGGTACGTTGAACGCGATCGATCTCAACGCGGGCACCATCCGCTGGAAGATCCCGCTCGGCGAATTTCCCGAGCTCGCCGCGAAGGGACTCACGAACACGGGCAGCGACAACTACGGCGGACCGCTCGTCACGGCCGGCGGCCTCGTCTTCATCGGCGCCACCAACTTCGACAAGAAGTTTCGCGCCTACGACAAGCTGACCGGCAAGCTGCTGTGGGAGACCACGCTGCCTGCCGCCGGCAACGCGACGCCCGCCGTCTACCAGCTCAACGGCCGGCAGTACGTCGTCATCGTCTGCGGCGGCGGCAAGAATGGCGCGCCGTCAGGCAGCGCGATTGTCGCGTTCGCGCTGCCTGCCAATCGATGACTCACGCGCCCGCTTCCAGCTCCCGCATCAATCGCCCGAGCGCATCATCATGCGCCTGCAATGCCGACCGGATAGCCGCCACGTGGTGATAACTGTGCCGGATGACCCGATCCTCCAGCACGAACTGACACGTGAGCGGCGTATTGTCGTACAGCGACACCGGCGCCGCGCGATCGAGATGCTCGTCACAGATGGCACGGATCGCCGTCGCCGCAGCCGCGCTGTTGCGCCGGAGTAGATCCAGCGCCGCTTCTTTCGCCACGCCGGCGTAGGTCCACGCGTGCGTCGCGTTCCGCTCGTGGATGTCGTGACGTGTGAAATCGGTGACAGCCTGGCCGGCCGCCAGCCTCTGCGCCAGCTGGATCTCCAGCGGATAGACGATCGCCACGTGATGGACGAGCACACCAACCGTGCGTCCGTCCTTCGGGACGCGTGTCTGCCACTGCGCGTCCGTGAGCCCGGTCGCGAACGCCGCGAAGGCGCGCGCGCCCTGTTCGAGCCGATCGGCGAGCGCCTCGACGCGCCGGCTTGTCATCGGCTGGACCCAACCTCGCGTCACTTCAGAATCTTGCGCAACGAGACTCGACATCGACGTGTCCTTCAGCGAACGACGACGCTGCCGACCATGCCCGGGTGAATCGAGCAGTGATACGAGAACGTCCCGGCCGTCGTGAAGGTGAACGAGAACTGCCCACCAGGCCCGACGTTTCCTGAGCTCCAGACGCCGTTGTTCGACGTCGACGTGTGCGTCACCACATCGTTATTGGTCCACGTGACCGTCGTGCCGACAGCGACGTCCGCCTCGTCAGGCGCAAACGCACGATTGCCGAGGTTTTCGGCGCCGACCGGAATCGACACCGGCGTGGACTGCCCGACCGGTGTCGGAGTGGGCGTCGGAGTCGGCGCTGGAGTGGGATTCGGGGAGTAGCTGCCGCAGGCGACGGCAAGCATGAGAACGACCGAGATAGCCGCGAGACGTATAGACAACATGAGGCCCTCTGACTGAAAAAACGGGTACGACCCCGTATGCAATGAATTCGTGTGCCGCAGGACAACCGCCCGGCGGTCACGTACTCATTAATCGCGGGGCACCGTCGAATATTCCTGCCGGGCCAGGGCGGCTACCGCTCAGGCTGCGGTGAGGCCGGGAATAGATTCGCCGCGCGCACGGTCTGTATGGGTGAGATGGCACTCATCGGACGACTGCACCCGCTCCTGATTCACTTTCCTATCGCGCTCGTGCTGATGGCGGCCGCCGCCGAGGGCGCGGCAATCCTGACCGGCAACGAACACTGGCGCACGGTGGCCGTCGTGAATGTGCGGGCGGGCGCGGCGTTCGCTCTGCTCGCAGCCGCGGCCGGCTGGTGGCTGGCCTTACTGCCGGACTTCGAGAAGACACCGCTCCTGGAATGGCATCGGTGGCTGGGGACGACTGGCGCCACCATCACCGTCGTCTCAGCGCTCGCGACATTTCGGATTGCCAGCCGGCGGTCCGTCGAGCTGTGGACGTACCGCGTCACGTTGTTCGCGGCGGGACTGCTCGTGGGTCTGACCGGACACCTCGGCGGCTTGCTGGTTTGGGGACCAAACTTTTTTCACTCGTGAGGAGACGCTGTGGCACGAACAAAGACTGAAAACGATCTCGATCGACGACACTTCTTGAGTTGCATGGCGTGGGTGGGGACGGGTGCCGTCTGGACCATGGCGGGCGGCACCCTGAGAGGCTCCCCGCTCGGCCAGCTCACTTCCGCGTCAGCAATGGCGCACGGCGACGCGCTGCGCTTCGTCCAGATCAGCGACAGCCACATCGGATTCGACAGGCCGCCGAACATGGACGTGACCGCGACCCTGCGCGAGGCGATTCGGAAGATCAAAGCTGAGCCCGAACCTCCTGCGTTCGTGCTTCACACGGGAGACTTGACGCACCTGTCGAAGGCGGCGGAGTTCGACACGCTCCAGCAAGTCCTGTCCGAGTTGTCGCTGCCGATCTTCTACGTCCCCGGCGAGCACGACGTGCTCGACGAGGAGGGGAAGCTGTACCTGCAGCGATTCGGCAAGGGAACCCGAGGCGCGGGCTGGCACAGCTTCGACCACAGCGGCGTGCACTTCATCGGCCTCGTCAACGTCGTGAACCTCAAAGCGGGCGGACTCGGCACGCTCGGCGACGAACAACTCGCATGGCTCGAAGCCGACGTTAAAGCGCTCCAAAGCAGCACGCCTGTTGTCGTCTTCGCGCACATTCCGCTCTGGTCCGTCTATCCGGACTGGGGTTGGGGCACGGACGACAGCGAGCGCGCACTGTCATTCTTGAGGCGATTCGGTTCGGTATCGGTCCTCAACGGCCACATTCATCAGGTCATGCAGAAGGTGGAAGGCCAGGTTACGTTTCATACGGCCATGTCCACCGCGTTTCCGCAGCCAGCGCCCGGCGCCGCGCCGTCGCCGGGCCCGCTCAAGGTCGCCGACGATCGATTGCGCAAGGTGCTCGGACTCTCGACGATGTCGTTTCACGCCGTCAATCATCCGATTGCGATCACCGATGTGCCCCTGGAAGCCGAGACGCAGGGAACCGCGGCGAACGACGTCTCCGTGAACAACTTCAGCTTCGCGCCGGCGATGGCGTCCGTCCCTGTCGGCGCGACGATCACCTGGACCAACCGTGACGACGTGCCGCACACCGTGGTCAGCACGGAGCAAAAGTTCAAGTCGCCGGTGCTCGACACCGGCGAGAAGTTCTCGCACCGGTTCGACGGGGCCGGAACGTACAAGTATTTCTGCTCGCTTCATCCGAAGATGACGGGCCAGGTCGTGGTGGAGTGATGTCATGAAACGAATCGTTTTTCCAGCTCTTGCTTTTGCCCTCGCGATCGTCGCGCCGACACGGAATCCCGTGATCAGCGCCGCGCCGCCGGTTCACGAAGTGCAGGTGGTGGCGAAGAAATACACGTACGAGCCGGCGACTATCGAAGTGACGGCCGGCGAGGCGGTGCGTCTCGTGATTCACTCCGACGACACGACACACGGCTTTGCGATCAAGAAAATGAAAGTGAATCTGGTCGTGCCGAAGGGCGGTCAGGCGGTGACCGCCGAATTCACCGCGCCCGCGCCGGGACGCTATGAGATTGCCTGCTCAGAGTTCTGCGGCCTCGGGCACCATGGAATGAAAGCGGCGCTCGTGAGCGTCGCACGATAGAGGGGTCAGGTCTTGTTTTGGAAAATTTCGGCATGAACCCAAAATTGCAATAAAGAACTGTTGTCTGACGAAAATTTTTGAATAAAATACCAGACCCCAACGCTTAACGCATGGCGGCAC
>JBLNGH010000582.1:0-2926 GCA_050264575.1 Acidobacteriota bacterium
AGCCGGCCGAGGAGCCAACCAGCAAACGCGTCGGCCGGTTCCAGGGCGATCTCGAGCGGCACCGCAGCGATGCGAACGGGAAACGGACGCCACGGTAACAGGCGTTCCGCGTCCTTCTCGGTCGTCACGACGCCGGTCGCGGCGGCCGATCGCACCTCCTCCGCGAGACGCCCGACATCCGCGGTCGTATAGGAATGGTGATCACGAAAGACGACCTCGCGCGCAATCTGCCAGCCCGCGTCGCGAAGCGCGCCGAAGAACCGATCCGGCCGCGCAATGCCCGCCAGCGCCACGACCGGCCCCCGAGCCGCCGCCTCCGGCCGATCGGGTTCGAGCACCCGGGCCTCACCCAACGATCGACGCAGCGCAAAGCGCGCCACCGACGCGGGCACTCGCACTGGCAGATCCAAGGGCGGCGCCACGGCGTCATCGGCGTCGACGATGACGGCGTCCGCGGCGGCCAGCGACGCGACGGGCTCGCGAAGCCGGCCGAACGGCAACGGCCGATCGCGAAAATCGTCCGGTGACACGACGACGATGTCCACGTCACGCGCGAGCGACCGATGTTGAAAGCCGTCGTCGAGCAGATGGACGGTCGCGCCGAGATGACGCTCGGCGAGCGCGCCTGCGATCGCCCGCTGATCGCACACGAGTACGACGGCGCCGGGAGTCGCGCGCGCCAGCATCAGCGGCTCGTCACCGCTGCGATCCAGATCCGCGAGCAGGTGGCGGCCGTCGCTCACGACGACCACGCCGTCCTCGACGCGCCGGCGCCCGTAGCCGCGGCTGAGAATGGATGGGCGTTCCCCCGCCTGAAGGAGGAGCCGCGCAAGGTGGGCAACGAGCGGCGTCTTCGCGCGCCCGCCCATCGCAAGATTGCCGATGCTGATGACCGGTTGGCGGAGACGGGACGCGGTCGCTGCTGGTCGTCGTGCTCCGGTGAAAAACAGCCGCGTCCCCCTATCTGATAAACGGTCTGACGACTCCGCGGCTGCCGGGCGGCGGAAGCAGCGTCGCGACGACGTCGAGCGTCCGCGGCTTCGCGCCCCGATTGGCCTCGACGAGGGCCCGGGCGGCGGCGCCGAGCCGGGCGCGTTCGACGGGATCGGCGACCAGCCGGGCGATGGCCCCCGTCAGCTCGGCCGGACTGTTGATCTGCACGGCCGCCTGGTTTCTGAGAAACGTCTCGACAATTTCCGCGAAGTTCGTCATGTGCGGGCCGAACACGATGGGCCGGCCGTGCACCGCCGGCTCGAGGATGTTGTGCCCGCCCATGTCGATCAGGCTGCCGCCGACGAACACCACGGTCGCGACCTGAAACAGGTGCGCGAGCTCGCCGATCGTGTCGAGGACGATGACGTCCGCGCGGGGCTCGGCGTCGACGGCCAGCTCCGTTCGCCGGACGACGCGCAGGCCCTCGGCGCGCGCGAGTGCCTCAGCTTCCGCAAACCGCTCGGGCTTACGCGGCGCGAGAATCAGCAGCGCCGACGGCTGCGCCCGCCGGACCGCCGCGAACGCGGCGAGCACCGCCCGCTCCTCGCCCTTCACCGTGCTGGCCGCCATGAAGACGGGCCTCGACGGCGGAATGCGAAAGTAGCGCAGGACGCGCCCGGCTCCGCGGCCGGCCGCCGCCGCGGGCGATTCGAGCGAATCGAATTTGAGACTGCCGGTCACGGTCACACGCCTGGGATCCGCGCCGATCTCGATAATCCGTCGCGCCGACTCATCGCTCTGCATGCAGAAGCGATCGACGTCGGCCAGGACCTGCCGGAAGAACGGCCGCGCCAGCCGGTAGCGCGGATACGATCGCGACGAGATTCTCCCGTTCACCAGCATCGTCTTCACGTGCGCGCGTCGGCAGGCGTGCAACAGGTTCGGCCAGATTTCCGTCTCCATCATGATGAACAGCCGCGGCCGCACGAGCCGCAGCGTGCGATTGACGAACGGCGGCAGATCGAACGGCAGGAAGAACACGGCGTCGACGCCCTGCAGCCGGGTGCGGGCGATTTGTTGGCCGGTCAGGGTCGTGGTGGAGAGAAAGAGTTTCAGATTCGGGTAGCGCTCGCGCAGATCGGCGAGGAGAGCGCGCGCGGTCAGCGCCTCGCCGACCGAAACGGCGTGAATCCAGATCGAGTCGTCGCCGTCCAGATTGAAGCTGACCGGCAGGTAGCCCATGCGCTGCGCGAGGCTGCCGATGTATTTGCGATAGCGGATCGCCTGGTAGACGAACCATGGCGAGAGCACGAGCGCCAGGACCACGATCGCGACACTGTAGAGAGCGTGCACGCCATGGAATGATACCGGTTCTTGATAGAATCCAGAGTTCGAAATCCCGCTTCGAGGTGTGGAGAGGAGCGCCGCAATGGCCATCAAGGTCGGCATCAACGGTTTCGGAAGGATTGGGCGCAACATCATGCGCGCGGCAATGCCTCACGACGACATCGACATCGTCGCGGTGAACGACCTCACGGACGCGGCGACGCTCGCCCACCTGCTGAAGTACGACTCGATTCTCGGGAACCTGCACGCGGACATCCGCTCGTCGGCGGATCGCATCAGCGTGGACGGAGACGCGTTCCTGGTCCTGGCGCAGAAGGATCCCGCCGCCCTGCCCTGGAAGGACCTCGGGGTCGACGTGGTCTTCGAGTCCACGGGCAAGTTCACCAAGCGCGACGATGCGGCCAAGCACCTCGCCGCGGGCGCCAAGCGCGTCATCATTACCGCGCCGGCCAAGGGGCCCGATTGCACCGTCGTCATGGGCGTGAACCACGACTCGTACGATCCGGCGAAGCACCGCATCGTCTCCAACGCGTCGTGCACGACGAACTGCCTCGCGCCGGTCGCCAAGGTGCTCCATGAGTCGTTCGGCATCGTCAAAGGCTGGATGACGACGATTCACGCCTATACCAACGACCAGAATCTGCTG
>JBLNGH010000583.1:0-13728 GCA_050264575.1 Acidobacteriota bacterium
GCGTCAGAAGGTACGCAATGGCGCCGATTGCGGATCCAAACGTTCCTGGAGCGACCGGGGCGTAGCCGGCTCCGCCGGCCGTGGCCAGCAGAACGGCCAGACGCGTCATGCGCGCACGACGCGCGTCTGGGCAATGCGATCGTGAACGGCCCGGCGCTCACCGACGAGCGCCGGCAGGAACCCGGCGCCGAGCGCCAGGACGGACGGCAGCGTGACGAACGATCGAAACGCCGCCCGCTGAATATCCAGCCGCTCGTCGGCGCCGGTGCCGGGGGACGTGGCGACGACGCGAATGCCGGCGGCCATCTTGCCGAGCGTTTGACCGCCGGCCGCCGTGAAGAGCAGCAGGTAGCCGAGATCGATCAAGAGAACGAACGCGAAGAGCGGCAGTGCCACGAGAGCGGGCAGCGCCGGCAAATCGCTCATCGTGAGCCCGCAGACGCGCATCGTGATCCACAGAACGGCCGAGCCAACCGCGGCGAGAAACGCGGTGTCGAGCCCGGCAGCCATCGTGCGTCCGATCGGACCGGCGGGTTCCGAGGCGCTGCCGCCAACGGCGCGCGATTCCGGACGATGGACGACGGGCGGCTCGAATTCTTCGGAGTCGAACAGCCTCATTCCGGCCAGGAGATCGCGGTCGGCGGATGGGTCTTTTTTCAGGACGATTTCCGGCTCGACGGATTTTGGTTTCGTCGTTTCGACCGGGCGTCGCACCGAGAGCGGCTCGCGCGCGACGGCCGGGACTTTGACGAGCGGCCGATCGATTTCAAGGTCGGCGGGCTCGGGCAGCGGTGCGCGTTCGATGATCGGATCCTGCGCGGCGGGTTCTGGTGCCAGGGCCTTCGAAACGACCGGCTCGGGCTCGAGAGGCTCAGCTACGGCAGGCTTGGTCACCACAGGCTCTGTTATGACAGGGTCTGTTACGAGAGGCTTTGTTACGACTGGCTCAGTTGCAACAAGCTCGGGTTCCGGATCCGGCAGTCGCTTCAAGAAGAGCGGCAGATCGCTCGTCGTGTGCGGCGCCCGTTGCGGACGTTGTTCCATCCGCGGCGGGTCAACCCGCGGCGGTTCCGGCCTGGGAGCCGGAGGGCGTGCGACTTCCGGTCGCGGCGCGTCCGGACGCGTGATCGCGGGTCTGGCAAATTCCGGCCGTGACACCCATAGCGCGACGTCAGGTCGCCCGAGATCGGATCGCCCGGCGTCGGACCGTGCGATATCCGGCCGAGTGCCATCCGGCCGAGTGCCGTCCGGCCGTGTGCCATCCGGCTGCGGGAGGCCGCGCCTCTGTTCCGATCGAAACCCGTGTTGACGGGCAAAGTCAGGTCGCCCGGGTTGCGATCGTGGCGGATCGGCCACAGCCGCCGCCGACCGGGCCCGCGCCGCGATGGGATCGAGCGGTTCCGGCTGTCGCGGCGGCGCCGGCGGCCGGTAGGCGGGCGGCCGCGGCTTTTCGACATCGCGCGCGGGACGCATCTGACCGAGCGAGGCGGCCTTCTCGTCACCGGCCGATGGGCGCCGCAAGTCCAGATCGACCAGCGGTCCTTCGTCCTCGGTGTTCTTGATGACGGGGTCGGCGTCGTGCGTCGCGAGATCGAAGCCGCAGTTGCGACACCGCGGCTCCGGCTCAAAGCTCAGATAGTGGCACTTTGGACATCTCATCGTCGGCGCGGCTCCGCGGCGCGGCCGGCCCCGGAGAGGTCGCGGCTGCTCGCCAGAAGGATTTGCTGAATCTGGACGCGTAATTCGTCGGCGGCGGGACGTGCGGGACTGTCGGGACTGATGCGATCGAGCACCTGCAGCGCCTCGGCCAATCGTCCGCGGTTGTAGAGCGTCTGCGCGCGAATCATCGCGACGTCCGCGCTCGACAGCACGGTCAACTTCAACGCGGTCGTCGTCGCGAGCAGCTGTTCGCGATCCGATCGCAATCCAATCCAGTCCTGAAGGTCCGTGCTCGTCACGCCGATGACGAGCAGCAGGCCGGCGGCCAGGACCGCGGCGGCGCCGAGTGCCGTCCGCGAGCGGCGCGGCCAGGTCCAGCCCGGGACCGCTTCGGTCGTCGTGATCGCCGGCAACGGTCCCACGCGCGACGCGGCGTGCAGCCGTTCCACGCGCTCGAGCTTCACGCGCAGCGCCGCGACATGGTCGTCGTCGCCCGACTGCGCGGCCGCTTCGACGAGCAGTTCCCGCGCCGCCTCGGTCCGGCCCTGATCGAGCAGCGCGTGGCTCGCCTGCAGCATTTCTTCCGCGCGCCGCTGACGCTCGGCCACCGCGGTCCTGGCCCGATCGATGTAGGCGCGCGCGCGCGCGTGCGTACGATCGAGGAAGAGTACGCGCGTCCAGAGATGGATGGCCTCCTCGTACCGGCCGTTGAAGTACTTGTCGAGACCGTCGATCAGGAGGGCGTCGACCTGACTTTCACGTTCGGCGAGCTCAGCGGCGGGCACCGATTCGTGGCGTCGTGGATCAGCCATCTGAAGGTCCCGCGGATTATATCGGCCGATCGCGGCGAGTACAAGAGGGTTCTGCGCGCGGTGTGGTAGAACACTGCCCCATGGCCGTCATTGAGTGCATCCCGAACATCAGCGAAGGCCGCCGAACCGACGTGCTCGATGCGTGCGCGGCGGCGATCCGGTCCGCTGGAGCGCGCCTGCTCGACGTCAAGCCCGACGCCGCGCACAACCGCACGGTGTACACGTTTGCGGGAGATGCCGGCGCCGTGCGGTCCGCCGTACTGGCGCTGTTCGATCGCGCGCTCGCGGACATCGACCTCCGCAAGCATTCCGGTGAGCATCCCCGCGTCGGCGCGGTGGATGTCGTGCCCTTCGTGCCCATCGAGGACGCGACGATGGCCGAGTGCGTCGAGCTGGCTCGAAACGTGGCGCAGGAGGTGGCGTCGCGGCACAAGCTCCCGGTCTTCCTTTATGAAGAAGCCGCTTCCAACCCCGCGCGCCGCAATCTCGAAGACATCAGGCGCGGTGAGTTCGAAGGGCTGGCCACGAAGCTTCAGCAGCCGGACTGGCGCCCGGACTTCGGCCCGGCGGCGCCGCATCCGTCCGCCGGCGCATCGGTCATCGGCGCGCGGATGCCGCTCATCGCGTACAACATCAACCTGGCGACCAACCGGCTCGACGTGGCGCGGCGTATCGCGGCGGCCATCAGGCACAGCTCGGGCGGCCTGCGGTACGTGAAGGCGATGGGCGTCGAGCTGCAGGATCGCGGCATCGTCCAGGTGTCGATCAACCTGACCAACTTCGAGAAGACGCCGATGTTCCGCGTCTTCGAGCTCGTCAAGCGGGAAGCCGCGCGCTACGGCGTGAACGTCCTCGAAAGCGAGATCATCGGTCTCGTTCCGGCAGCGGCCCTGACGTCCTCGGCTGCCTGGTTCCTGCAGCTCGACACGTTCACCGAGGACCAGATTCTGGAGAACAAGCTGAGGAAGACGGTGTAGCGGGCCGCTGAAAAACGCGGCCTGCTCACGGTTCTTCCCGCTCGCGCGGCGCGATGCCGAGTCCGCGCATCTTCTTGTAGAGATTGCTGCGCTCGATGCCGAGCGCGTCCGCCGTGCGCGAGATATTCCCTTCGAATGCGTTCAGGGCGCTCAGGATGTAGTCGCGCTCCCACGCGTCGCGCGCTTCGAACAGCGGACCGATCGACCCGGGGCCTGGCGCCGCCGGTTCCGCGGCGCCGATGTCGAGAAACGCCAGATCCGCCGCGTCGATCACCTCCCCGGGCACCATGATCATCAGCCGCTCGATCACGTTGCGCAGCTCGCGGACGTTGCCCGGCCAGCGGTACGCCTTGAGCAGATCGATCGCGCCGGGCGCGAAGCTCTTTTGCCGCCGGCCGTACTCGCGCGCGAACTCCGCGGCGAAATGGTCGGCCAGCCGGACGACGTCGTCCTCGCGCTCGCGCAGCGGCGGCACGAAGATGGGAATGACGTTCAGCCGGAAGTACAAGTCCTCACGGAACCGGGCCTGCCGGATTTCCTCGGCCAGATCCTTGTTCGTGGCCGCGATGACGCGCACATCGACGCGGACGCTGCTGGTGCCGCCCACCGGCTCGACGACCTGCTCCTGCAGCGCGCGCAGCACCTTCGCCTGGGTCTTGACGCTCATGTCGCCGACTTCGTCGAGAAACAGCGTGCCGCTCGTCGCCGTCTCGAACTTGCCGCGGCGATCCGCCACCGCGCCGGTGAACGCGCCCTTGATGTGCCCGAAGAGCTCGGACTCGATCAGCTCTTCCGGAATGGCGGCGCAGTTCACCTCGACGAACGGCCCGGCTTTCCGATGGCTCAGCGCATGGATCTGCCGCGCGACGAGCTCCTTCCCCGTCCCGTTCTCGCCCGAAACCAGCACGCGGCCGTTGGAGGGCGCGGCCATCGCCACTTGATCGCGGAGGCGAACCATCGAATGGCTCGTGCCGACGAGCACCTCGCGGCGATCGACCCGGGCCCGCAGCGCGCGGTTCTCCACCTCCAGGCGGCGTTGCCGGAGCGCGTTGCGGACCGCGAGCACCGTCTTGTCCAGTGACAGCGGCTTCTCGATGAAATCAAACGCGCCAAGCTTCGTCGCCCGCACCGCCGATTCGATGTTCGCGTGACCCGAGATCATGATGACCTGCGCGTCCGGACGCCGTTCGCGCAACCGCTCCAGCGCGACGAGACCATCGATGCCCGGCAACCAGATATCGAGAAGGATCACGTCGTATGCCTGCCGCGACACCTGTTCGAGACAGGCCTCGCCGCTGTCGACGGCCTCGACCGTGTAGCCCTCGTCGCGCAGCACCGCGCCCAGCGATGCGCGCACGCCGGCTTCGTCGTCGACGATCAGAATGGAAGACATGGAACTCACGCCGCTGGAAGCTCCACGGTGAAGGTGGTGCCGCTCGGCTGGACGTCACCAACTTCGATCCCGCCGCCGTGCTCGACGACGATGCGGCGGACGATCGCCAGCCCGAGCCCGCTGCCGCGGCCTTTGGTCGAGTAGTACGGCATGAACAGTTTGTCGCGGTCGGCCGGCGGCACGCCGGGCCCGTTGTCGCTCACCGCGAGCTTCACGAACCCGTCACGCGCATCGTGTGACGTCACCACCTGAATCGTCGGAGACTGGCCGTTCGGCCTCGAGCCGGCTGCCGGTCCGCCGAGTGCTTCGAGCGCGTTGTCCACGAGATTGATGATGACCTGCCGGATTTGCTCGGCATCGAGGCGAACCGGCGGCAGCGCAGTCGCCAACTGCTGCTCGACCTTGAGGCTGCCCTTCTGCAGCACGCCGCCGTAGAGCCGCAGCGTGTCGTCGACGAGACGATTGAGGTCGGTGGGCACCATCCGCGGACCGCGCAGACGCGCAAACTGCGCGAACTCATCCACGAGTCCCTTGAGCGCCTCGACCTCCGCGATGATCGCGTCCGTGCATTCAGAAACCAGAGCCTGCGTTTGCGGCGGCGCCGACGAGAAATGGCGTCGCAGCCGCTCCGCGCTGAGCTGGATCGGCGTCAGCGGATTCTTGATCTCATGCGCGAGCCGCCGCGCGACGTCGCGCCAGGCGGCCACGCGCTGCGCGCGAATGAGCGGCGTGACGTCGTCCAGCACGAGCACCGCGCCTTCGGGCTGGCCGTCGTCCCCCGACAGCACCGTCGCGGCGGTGGCCAGGTGAATCTCGCGATCCTCGCGCGCCAGCATGATCTCCTGCACGACGCCGCGCGGATCGGACCGCTCGGTCGCCTCGACCAGCGGGTGAAGTGGCCGCAACTCGCCGCGATCGAACACCGCGCGCGCCGGCTCGCCGATGACGGTGTCGTCGAGGCCGAGCAGACGCTCGGCGGCGCCGTTGACGGTCGAGATCCGGCCGGACGCGTCGAGCGAGATGACGCCGGTCGCGACGCGTTCGAGGATGGTCTCGATGTACCGGCGCCGCGCGTCCACTTCGACGTTCTTGCGCTCGAGGGCCAGTCGCGATTGATCGAGCCGCTCGCGGCTCGTGCGGAGCTCGGCAGCCATCATGTTGAAGGCTTCGATGAGCGACCCCAGCTCGTCGCTCGTTTCGGGCTCGAGCCGAACGTCGAACTTGCCCTCACCGATGGCCCGCGCGCCTTCAGCCAGCTGCTGCACCGGTCGTGTAATCCGTTTGGCGAGATACAACCCGAGCCAGGTCGCGCTAATCAGAATGAGGAGGGTGACGGCGAGAAAAATTGAGACGTAGAAGGCCTGGATCGGCCCGCTCAGCAGCTTGAGCGCGCGGTACTGCTCGGACTCGGACGTCGCGAGCCGCGCGTACCCGCGCAGGTCCGCCGAGACGTACTGCGACACGATGACGGCGCCGACGACGGCGCCGTCGGCGTTCTTCACGGGCCACGCGGCGCGGACGAGCATGCCCAGGTTCTCGAGCTGATCGTCCGTCGTCTCGACTTGTCCCGACGCGACCGCCCGCGCGGCAATCCGATCGGCCGACGCGCTGGACGCCCGGACGGCGTTCTGCGGCAGCGACGTCGATTCACGCGCGGTGACGAGCGTGACCTCCGCCGTGCGGCCCGGTTCAGAGACCGCGCGATAGATCTCGATCATCCCGTCGCGCATCGACGCCAGCTCCGTGTTCACCAGCCGATCCAGATTGGCCTCGTCGGTGGCGGCGACGGCCGCCAGGCGCTCCGCGCGGAACTTCATTTCTTCCTGGTGATCGTGGTACCAGTCGCTCGCGAGCGTCTGCGCCGAGATCAGGATCTTGTCGACCGGCGGGCTGAACCAGCGCGCCGCGACATTGCGGATGACGCCGCTGCCGCTGATGAGCACCAGCACGGCCGGAATGATCGTCATCGCCAGGAGCGCCGCGACGAGCTTGGCGCGAAACCGCGCGAACGGCGCCGACCGCCGCTGCTCCACCCAGAGCTTCAGGAGATTCCGCGCCAGGACGAAGAACAGCGCCACGAGGAGCGCGACGTCGACCGCCAGCAGCGCGTAGAGAATGACGTCGGTAAGCAGGGGCAGGGCGATCTCGGTCGTCCGTTCCGAAAGCCAGAACAGGCCGCCGAGCATCGCGATGAGCAGCAGGGCCGCGGCAATGAGCAGGCGCGGGTTGTCAAGCGTGCGGCGGCGGGGCTCCACCGCCGGAGTGGGGTCGGACGGCGTCTGTTCGAACAGCATCGGCGGCTGCCGCTCAGCGGATATACGTGAAATCCGTGCGGCCCGATCCGTCGTCACGCCCCCACGGCCAGAACCACATCACCGTCGGCCGCGGCGTGGTGTACAGCCGGACGCGCACGTAGTACTCGACATTGGGCTCGAGCCGATTGCCGGGCTCGAGCGCGACCTGGTCGAAGGCCGTCATCCATTCGCGGACCTTCGCTTCTTCACTGGCCTTGTCAGACCAGAACACGCGCCCGTCGCGGTCCTTGGAAACCTGATAGCTCGTCGTCAGCGTGTCGAACTTCACCGAAGAGGCGACGCGAGTGCGCGCCAGCGTCGGATCGAACCAGAGAGTCGACGGGCGGTGCAGCTCCACGTCGAACGTGAACACCAGCGTGAGGCCGGTCTTCAGGACGTCGCGCGACTCTTCCGTGAACGCGCTGGGCGCGGCAAACGACGCGAGAACCCGGCCGTCGGCCGTGACAACGGGCCTCACCGAAATCGGTGCGGGTATGCCCGCCACGAGACCGGCGACAATCGTCACCGCCGCGATCCACCGACCCGTACTCCGGATCATTCTCTCGTCCTGAGCAGCTCGTTCAGCTCGTGCTTGAACTCGTCGAGATCGCGGAAGTTCCGATACACCGACGCGAATCGCACGAACGCGACCTGGTCGAGCTGCTTGAGCTCGTGCATGACACAGGCGCCGATTTCCTCGGTCGAGATCTCGCGCTCGGGCTTGTCCTGCAGCGCCGTCTCGACCTTGTCGGCCACGGCCTCGAGGGCGCCGACACGGACAGGCCGCTTTTCGCACGCCTTGAGCAGGCCGGCGACGAGCTTCTGACGATCGAATCGCTCGCGGCGGCCGTCTTTCTTGACCACCATGTAGGGGATCTCGTCAATTCGCTCGTAGCTCGTGAATCGGCGGCCGCACTCCAGACACTCGCGGCGCCGGCGAATCACTTCGCCTTCCTTGCTCTCGCGCGAGTCCACCACCTTGTCGCCAAGGTGGGCGCAGTACGGGCATTTCATAAGAGATTCTGAGCCCGTAAGGGCAAAGGGATGGAGATCAAAGGGATCTGGTCAGCCGCAACAGAACCGACGTTATCATCACACCCTTTTCCCTCTGCCCCTTCGTCCCTTTCCTTTGCCCTCTGCCCTTTGCCCTCTGCCCTTGCTAGATCTTTTCAGCACTTTCGGCCTCGGCCCGCATCCCCTTGAGGCTCCCGAGTGTCAGCCCATCCTGCCACATGAAAACCAGCCCGACGAGGGTGACCGGCACGAACGACACGGCGTGCAGGACCAGCGCGGCCGCGGCGGACGCTTCCCTCGGCGCCCCGAAGAACTGCGTCAGCGCCAGCAAGTACGTGTAGTGAAAGCCGCCCACCCCACCGGGGGTCGGCAGCGACACGCCCGCCGCCAGGAGCGCCAGCACCAGGAACGAGCCCAGAAACGGGAACGTCAAATCGAACGCCTGAGACGTGAGCCAGACACCAAGCGCGATGGATGCCCAGAGCGGCACCGACCAGAACGCCGCGAGGACGAGCTGGCCTGGATGACGCATCACTTTGAGCCCCTCGGCAAACGTCCGGACCAGCTGTTCCGTGAGGTTCGCGATCCGGCTTGGAAGGTGTCGAGCCAGCTTCCCCGCCCACTGGCCGAGCCGCTCGGGATGGCCGGCCAGCATGAACAAAAGGACCAGGGCGGTCAGCGATCCGGCGACTGCAATCGCGCTGGCAGTCTTCACCTCCCGGCCGACGTCGACGTTGACGAACGGCAGCGCGACCGCAAAAAGCATCACGACCGTACAGACATCGAGGAGCCGCTCGATGATCACGGTCGCGAAGGTCGCCGTCGCTTTCAGCCCTTCGGTCCGGGCGAGCAGGTACGGACGCAGGACTTCGCCGACGCGGCCCGGAAGCAGGAATGTCGCGGCAAAGCCAATCACGGTGGTCCGAAACGCCGTGCGAAATCGCGCTTTTCCAATCGGGCGCAACAGCGCCTGCCAGCGCCACGCGCGGACCACGTACGTCAGCAATGTCACGAAGACGGCAGCCAGAATCAGACCGGGGCGCGCGTGCGCGATGGCTAGCCAGGTGGCGCGCAGCTCGACGTTCCGGAAGAACAGCCAGAGCAGTCCCAGCGTCAGCGCGGCAATGAAGAGGGTGTGCCAGCGCAGGCGTGGAATCGGCATGAGTGTTGAGAACAGCGCGGAGACGGCAAAACCAGAGGTTCTACTATAAGATTGGCGGCAAGTCTATGGGAAAGCGAGAGTTATTCATCATCCTCGGGTTCGTGGTCGTGGGCGTCCTCGCCTATCAGCTGACGGCCCCTGCGGCGACCTCCGACGAGGGGTTCTCGTTTTCCAAGATCTGGCAGGCGATGAGGCGGGAAGTCCGCGGCAACCCGGCCCGGGCTGAGTATACCCACACGGGATCGCTCGAGGCGCCCGCCACCCTGACGGAGGTGCGGTTCGCCGACGTGTCGCGGCTGCGCGTGGTCGGCGAGGCGCGGCAAGACGTCGGGTACGAGCTCAAGGTCGAATCGAACGGGCCCGACGACCAGCACGCGCTCGAGTACGCGAAGCGCAGCGTGCTCAAAACCGACGACATGGGCGGCGCGCTCACGCTCCGCGTCGAGTATCCGCCGGAAGCCCGGCAAACGAGCGAGCTGACGGTCAAGGTCCCGCTGCGGATGAATGTCCGCGTCCAGGGCGGATCGCGGCTCGAAGCGACGAACCTGGCGTCGATCCGGCTGGAGGGTGTGTCGAGCACGGTCAAGATCGCCTCGATTGCGGGCACGGTCACCGGGAGCCATCGCGGCGGCGACCTCGACGTCACGGACGTCGGCGCCGTCCGTCTCACCTTGTCCGGCTCGCAAGCGAAGTTTCAGGAAGTTCGCCAGGCGCTCACGCTGGACATGCGCAACACGGAATGCGAAATCGAAGAGCCCAAGGGCACGGTCGAGATCGAAGAGATCAATTCGCGCATCACGATTACCGACCCGGCCGGTCCGGTCCGCGCCGGCGGCGAGCGCGGACGGATCGTGGTGAACGCGCCCAGGGCCGAAACTCGCGTGGACGTGCGGCGCGCCGAGGTCGAGGTGCAGATCACTGCGGCGGTGCCGCTGACGCTCGTGACGACGGACGAGGAATTGCGGCTGGTGCTCGACGGCCCGCCGGCGATCGAGATCGATGCCGTCACGTCGAACGGATCGATCACGGCGCCCGGTCTCGATCTGAAGCCGGAGACCACCGACCGCGAGACGCGTCTCACGCATTCGTTCGGAAAAAACGCGACCGTGCGCGCGTCGCTGAGAAATCTTCGCGGCGAGATTGTGATCAGGATGGCGAAGTGATAGTCTCTCGGTTTCTTTGGCCGGGACATGCCGTCGGCAGTCATACTCGAAACCAATCTGTCCGGGATTCCACTTGCGCGACGCGGGAAAGTCCGCGACGTTTACGATCTCGGCGAACACCTGCTGATCGTCGCCACCGATCGCATCTCGGCGTTCGATTACGTGCTCGGTTCCGGCATCCCGGATAAGGGCCGCGTCCTCACACAGCTTTCTGCGTTCTGGTTCGAGCACGTCACCGACCTCACGCCGCATCATCTCGTGGCGATCGACGCCGCCGATTTCCCGGCGGCCCTCAAGCCGCATCGGGAGCTGCTCCGCGGGCGATCCATGCTCGTGCGCAAGACGAATCCGCTGCCCGTCGAGTGCGTCGCGCGCGGGTACCTGTCGGGATCGGGCTGGAAGGAATACCAGAAGACCGGCGCCGTCTGCGCGATTCGGCTGCCGCCGGGCCTGCACGAGTCCGATCGGCTGCCGGCGCCGATTTTCACGCCGGCGACGAAAGCCGAGTCCGGCCACGACGAGAACATCAGCGAGGCGGAAGCCGGCCGCATCGTCGGTCCGGATCTCATCGGACGGCTGCGCGACCTGACCCTGGCGATCTACTCGCGCGGGGTCGCGCACGCCGCGACGCGCGGCATCCTGATCGCCGACACGAAGTTCGAATTCGGTCTGGCGACGAACGGGCGCAGTCCCGCCGAACCGCGAAGCGCGAAGGCGGACCTTGTGCTCATCGACGAGGTGCTGACGCCGGACTCCTCGCGGTTCTGGCCCGCGGCAAGCTACGAGCCGGGCCACTCGCAGCCGAGCTTCGACAAGCAGTTCGTCCGCGATTATCTCGAGGACATCGGCTGGAACAAGCAGCCGCCCGTCCCGTCGCTGCCCGATGACGTCGTGCTGAAGACGCGCGAAAAGTACGTCGAGGCCTACCGGCAAATCACCGGCTCGGATCTCCGGGACTGATTCTGATGCGCGACGACCTGGCTGCCCTCGTCCAGCAGATGATCGATCGCGGCATTCTCTTCGACGATGCGCAGCGCGAGTTCGAGCGGACGTTCCTCTCGCGCGTGCTGGCCAAGGCCAACTACAACGTCTGCAAGGCCGCCAAGATGACCGGCCTCCACCGGAACACGCTCAGCCGGAAAATGGCTGCCTACAAGATTCGGAAGACCGCTTGACAGGGTTTTTCGGCCTTTCATATATTTAGCAGTCGGTCATATCGACTGCTAACAGTCAGGGCACGCGACTGCCAGCCGTCGGATCCGTCGCAGCGGGCTGATAGCCGCCCCTGCGGACCGCCACTCAAGACGTCTCGGCCGCCCGTCGGCCGCGTGGAAAGGGACAGCCATGAAGGTGAGACCACTGCACGATCGCATCATCGTCCAGCGCATCGAGGAAGAGGAACAGCGCGTGGGCGGCATCATCATTCCGGATACGGCCAAGGAAAAGCCCCAGCAGGGCAAAGTCATCGCCGTCGGCAAGGGCCGGATCGAGAAGGACGGCAAAGTCACGCCGCTCGACGTGAAGGCCGGCGACACGGTGCTGTTCGGCAAGTACGCCGGGCAGGAAATCAAGATCGACGGCGCCGAGTACCTCATCGTCCGCGAGGAAGAAGTGCTCGGAGTTATCGAGAAGTAGCGCGGACTGGTTTCTAAGTCCGCGGTTGACGCGGACAGGCGGACGTGGAGTGCAGTCCGCCCTATGAATTCCTCTTAATGGAGCGCAGCAATGGCGAAGCAGATTGTTTACGGTGAAGAGTCGCGTCAGGCGATCTTGCGCGGCGTCAATGCCCTGGCCGACGCGGTGAAGGTCACGCTCGGACCGAAGGGTCGAAACGTCGTCCTCGACAAGAAGTTCGGGTCGCCCACGATCACCAAGGACGGCGTGACCGTGGCGAAGGAAATCGACCTCAAGAACTCGCTCGAAAACATGGGCGCCCAGATGGTCCGCGAAGTCGCGAGCAAGACGTCCGACACGGCGGGCGACGGCACCACCACGGCGACCGTGCTCGCGCAGGCGATCTTCCGCGAGGGGATCAAGATGGTCGTCGCGGGCGCCAATCCGATGGAGCTCAAGCGCGGCATCGAGAAGGCCGTCGAAGCGGTCGTCGCCGAGCTCAAGAAACTCTCGAAGGAAGTCGGCAAGGACTCCAAGGCGGTCGCGCAGGTCGGCACGATCTCGGCCAACAACGACACGACCATCGGCAACATCATCGCCGAGGCGATGGAGAAGGTCGGCCGCGACGGCGTGATCACGGTCGAAGAAGCCAAGAGCATGGAGACGTCGCTCGAGGTCGTCGAAGGGATGCAGTTCGATCGCGGGTATCTTTCGCCGTACTTCGTCACGGATCCCGAGCGGATGGAGGCGGTCCTCGAGAACCCGGTCATCCTCATCCACGAGAAGAAGATCAGCTCGATGAAGGATCTGCTGCCGCTGCTCGAACAGGTGGCGCGCGGCGGCCGGCCGCTCGTGATCATCGCCGAGGACGTCGACGGCGAAGCGCTCGCGACGCTGGTCGTGAACAAGCTGCGGGGCACGCTGCAGGTCGCGGCCGTCAAGGCGCCCGGCTTCGGCGATCGCCGGAAGGCCATGCTCGAGGACATCGCGATCCTGAGCGGCGGCCGGGCCATCACCGAGGACCTGGGCATCAAGCTCGAGAACATCAAGATGGAGGACCTCGGCAAGGCGAAGAAAATCACGATCGACAAGGACAACACGACGATCGTCGAGGGCGCCGGATCGCAGTCGGGCATCGAGGGCCGGGTCAAGCAGATCCGCACGCAGATCGAGGACACGACGTCCGACTACGATCGCGAGAAGCTCCAGGAGCGGCTGGCGAAGCTCGTCGGCGGCGTTGCCGTCATCAAGGTCGGCGCGGCCACCGAGACCGAGATGAAGGAGAAGAAGGCCCGCGTCGAGGACGCGATGCACGCCACGAAGGCGGCCGTCGAAGAGGGGATCGTGCCGGGCGGCGGCGTCGCGCTGATTCGCGCGGCGAGGGCGCTCGACAGCCTGAAGCTCGAGGGCGATCAGAAAGTCGGCTCGGACATCGTCCGGCGCTCGCTCGAGTCGCCGCTCCGGTGGATTGCGCACAACGCCGGCGTCGAAGGCTCCATCGTCGTGCAGAAGGTCAAGGAAGCGAAGGATGTCCCCTTCGGCTACAACGCCGCGACGGACGAGTACGAGGATCTGACCAAGGCCGGCGTCATCGACCCGACCAAGGTCGTTCGCTCGGCGCTCCAGAACGCGTCGTCGAT
>JBLNGH010000584.1:0-27517 GCA_050264575.1 Acidobacteriota bacterium
AGGATCCCGTAATGTCGTTCAGTACCCGATGGTCACTCGCCGCCGCAGGATTGCTGCTCATGGCCGCGTGCACGTCGTCGCCCCAGCCGCCACCGCCCGCCGCCTCACAACCGCCGCCCATGAGCCAGGTCGAGCGCGGCAAGTACCTGGTCAGCATCGCGGCGTGCGACGACTGCCACACGCCAAACAAGATGGGCCCGAACGGGCCGGAACCCGACATGGCCCGCCGCCTCTCAGGCCATCCTGAGAATGTGAAGGTCGACAAGCCGGCGAAACTGGGGGACCCGTGGATGGCGGCCGTGTCGAACACGTTCACCGCGTGGAGCGGCCCCTGGGGCATTTCGTATACCGCGAATCTGACGAGCGACAAGAACACCGGCATCGGTCAGGACATCTGGACCGAGGAGCTGTTCATCAAAGCCATCCGCGAGGGCAAGCACATGGGCACGTCGCGTCCGATCCTCCCGCCGATGCCGTGGCCGGTCTACCGGAACATGACCGACGACGATCTCAAGGCGGTCTTCGCGTATTTGAGAACGGTGCCGGCGATCAACAACCACGTGCCGGAGCCGATCGTCAACGAGCCGCCAAAGAAGTAGATCGAGGATCTCCGAACAGCGGCTGGCCGGCGCGCGCCATCCACGCGCCGGCCAGTCCCAGCGCGGCAATGACCGCCATGTAGAACCAGGCGGCGCCCGCGTAGATCTTCGAGCTCTCCAGCGTGAGCGGCGCGTCCGCCGCGAGATTCAAGACGAGGAACGCGACGATCACTGCGAACAGTCCGAAGCGCAGGGCGACGTACAGCAGGCTGCCAATCAGCAGCGCGCGCGACCGCCTGGCCGAGCCGCAGATCGTCGGCGCGGTACACCTCGCCCATGCCGCCGCGGCCGAGCAGCCCGACGATGCGATAGTGCTCGTCGAGGATCGTCCCCGGCGTGAATCGCCCGTGATCGATCGATCCCGACGAGGTCAGCCAGCCCCACGCTCATTCAAGAATCCGCCACAAATACCACGCCGCGACGGATCGATACGGCCGCCACGCTTCCGCGCGCCGAATCATCGTCCGCGGCGACGGCGGATTTCTCATGCCGTACAGCTTCTGCATCCCCTTGACGATGCCGAGATCGCCCACCGGAAAAATATCCGGCCGGTTGAGCCGAAACATCAGGAACATTTCCGCAGACCAGCGCCCCAGTCCCTTTACCGACGTGATGACCTCGATCACCTCGTCGTCCGGCCGGCCGTCGAGTGCGTGGAGATCGAGACGGCCGTCGAGCGCGCGATCGGCGAGATCGTGCAGGTACTTTGCCTTCGGTCCGCTCACACCGGCGCCGCGAAGCGCCGCGACTTCGAGCGCACGAAGATTGGCGGGCGTCAGCATGCCGGGCCCGCCGGCCAGCGCGACGACGCGGCCAAAGATGGTATCGGCGGCCTTGCCGGACAACTGCTGATTCATGATGACGCGCACGAGCCCGGCAAACGGCTCGTAGCCGCGCGAATCCGGCAGACGGCAGCGGCCGACACGTTTGATCAGGGCGCCGAGCTGACGATCGCGCCGCATCAGCGCGCGCCGGGCGCGCTCGAATTCTTGTTCGGTCAATGCACGGCCGATGACGGGAGGCATGAGCGTCGATTCTATCGGAGGACCTGGAGGACCTGATTGATCCTCGCGAGCACGCGATCCCGGCCGACCAGTTCGAGGACCTCGAACAACCCCGGACTGACGGCCCGACCGGTCACGGCGACCCGCGTGGCGTGGATCAAGACTCCCGGCTTCACGCCTCGTTCCTCGGCAACCGAGCGGAGCGCGGCTTCCAGTGTCGCCGCGTCGAACGCGCGCACCTCCGACAGGCGATCGCGCCAGGCGCCAAGATGCGGCGCCAGATCGGGCGATGCGAGGTGCTTTGCGACGGCGGCCGGATCGCGCTCGATGTCGTCGTCGATGAACGGACGGAGCTGCGGAATCAGATCCGACAGCTTCCGAACTCGTGGCTTGACGAGGTCGACCGCGCGGCCGACGCGCGTGCGGTTGTCCGGGCGCGCGACCGTGTCCCACAGGCCGGCGGCTTCCAGGTCGGAGCGCAACCGGCTGAGGATCTCCGACGCCGGCAGCCGCATGATGTGCTGCTGGTTGAACCAGTCGAGCTTTTCCGGGTTGAACACCGCGTTGCCGCCGCTGATCCCTTCCAGCGAAAACCGGGCAATGAGCTCGTCGCGCGAGAGCACTTCCTCGTCGCCGCCGGGCGACCAGCCGAGGAGCGCGAGAAAATTCACCATCGCTTCCGGCAGATACCCCTGGCGCTCGTATTCGCCGACGGACGTCGCGCCGTGCCGCTTGCTGAGCCGCTTCTTGTCCGGGCCCAGAATCAGCGGCACATGGGCGAACCGCGGGATCGCGGCGTCCATCGCCCGATACAGCAGCACCTGCTTCGGCGTGTTCGAGATGTGATCGTCGCCGCGGACCACGTCCGTGATCCGCATCGCCACATCGTCGACGACGACGGACAGGTGGTACGTCGGGTGGCCGTCGGAACGCAGGACGACGAAATCCTCGATGTTCGCGTGATCGAATTCGATCGGCCCGTGAACGAGATCGTCGAACGACGTGTGCCCGTCGGGCACGAGAAAACGGATCGCGCGCGGCTCGCCGGCTTCGATCCGCCGCGCGACGTCGCCGGGAGCGAGCTTGCAGCAGGTGCGGTCGTACATCCACGCGGCGCCCGCCGCCTGCGCCGCATCGCGACGCGCCTTCAAATCGTCAGGACGGCAGAAGCAATAGTACGCGTGGCCGGACGAGACCAGCGCGCCGGCCGCTTCGCGATACCGCGCGAGCCGCTCGCTCTGCAGGTACGGTCCATACGGCCCGCCGGCGCCAGGCCCCTCGTCCCAGTCCAACCCCAGCCAGCGCAGGCTGTCGAGAATGCCGGTAATCATGTCGGTCGAGGAGCGCTCGACATCGGTATCTTCGATGCGAAGCACGAACGCCCCGCCATGCCGGCGCACGTACAACCAGTTGAACAGAGCCGTACGCGCGCCGCCGACGTGGAGATACCCGGTGGGAGATGGCGCGAAACGAAGACGCGGAGGCACGAATGGATTCTATCGATCGTCGGGCCGAAGGCCCCGGCAGAACGCGTGGGCCCGTGTCGTAGACAACGCCAGTGGCGTGCCGAATGTCGAGGATACTAGAGAATCGGGCAGCGAATCTGGCCGTGGTCATCCCGCTCACGACCAGCGCGGGCGCACGTTCAGCGGCATCCGGAGGGTGAATCAATGACTCGGTGTCTGATCGTTTCACTGATGACGCTGATGGCCATCATCGGATGCCGGGCCGCGGACACGGACGCGAAGGCGGCACGCCAGCAGGGGCGGCCGCAGGTTTTCGTCAAGATCGATTTCGACGCCGGTCCGCAGCCGTTCAAAGCCGTAGGCGGGGGACAAGTAGCGGTGAGCGATGATCCGAGCCTCGTCATCGCGGGTCGCAGTATGCAAATCCAGCGTACGGCGCCCGGCGGCTACTTCGGCGCCATGATGCCCCTCAACATCGCCGGATCCGCAGACCTGCGGATCGCCTTTCTGGCACGGGCGCGCGCCATGCAGCACGTGGCCGTGAATGTTTTCGACGCGCAGCGGCAGGACAACACGACACCATCGTCGCCGGCACGAATCGCGGACGAGACCTGGCGGCCAGTCGTGTTCGCCGTCGAGGATTTTCACTACAACGCCGGCACACCCGACCAGAAGATCACGGCGGACACACGCTTCATGAGCCTCCTGTTCCACGGCTCGGAGACTGGCGGCTCGCCGACGATGTGGATCGACAAGCTTGCGATCTACCGCGGTCCGGATCGCACGCCACCTGAGGCGCCGTCCGACGTGCGGGTCTCGACAGAGCCCGACGGATCGATCGCGCTGCAGTGGAAGGAGCCACCGGACGACACGTTCGCCGTGGTCTACAGCATCTACCGGCGCGAGAGCGAGTCGCGTCCGTGGCAGAAGATCGCCGAGTCGCTGCAGCCAACCTACCGGGATCGTCCCTCTTCATCCGGCGCCGCTGCCTATCGCATCACCGCAGCTGACTACGACAACAACATCTCGGCGCCATCGCGGGAGGTGACGGCGACCCCGGCCAGTGCTGCCGCGACTTCCGGGGATCGGGCAACCATCAAGACACCGGCTCAGGTCAGCGATCGGCTGAACTATGCCGACAATATCCGCGAGGTACACGCGCGCGGCGACGGCAAGGTCCATCGCGACGTGTTTCTGTTCGCCGGGGATAGCATCACGGCCGCGTCCCGGTACACGCAGATTCTCGGTTCGTGGCTCGCGCGGGGCATGCCCGTGCGGCAGGGCGTCGGGACCGTCACTGCCGCGTACGGCGCCGCGAACATCGGCAAGTACCTCGCAGACGCGCGGCCGGAGTTCGCGGTAGTCATGTACGGCACCAACGACGTCGAGCGCGGGCGATCGACGTCGGAGTCCATGCGCGACCTGGCGGCGATCGTGGACGCGTGCCTGCAGTTCGGCACGATCCCCGTGCTCGCGACGATTCCGCCGCGGGGGTTCAACCCGCGCAGCCAGGGAGACCAGACGCGCTACAACCAGGGGGTCGCGCAGCTCGGCCAGCAGAAACGCGTACCCGTGAGCTATGTCTTCGAAGAGATGATCCAGCAGGATCTCAAGACCGTGCTGGATGACGGCATCCATCTCACCCCGGAACGCGGGAACGATCTGGCGGGCCGTGCGCTGCGGCAGACGATGGATCAGGTGTACTTCGCGCTGCGCGAGACCGCCGGCCGCTGATCATCGCCAAATGATTCGGAGCCGGCAGCCCCGATCGGACTGGCCGGTATAGACTCCGCACATGCGACCGTTGCTCGCGATCGGTGCGGCGATGCTCGTCATGTCCGCGACTACACCATCCGCCCAGGCGCCCACTGAGAAAGGGCGGTTGGGAATCGCCCTCTCGGAGATCACCAAACCCTGGACCGGCGATCTCTCCGGCATGGTCGAGCGGCGGATGGTCCGCATACTGACGACGTACAGCAAGACCCAGTACTTCATCGACCGCGGGACGCCGCGCGGCACCGCCTACGACCAGGGCAAGCTGCTCGAAGACGAGCTGAACAAGACGCTCGTGAAAGGCAACCTCAAAATCAACGTTCAGTTCATCCCCCTGTCGCGCAACGAGCTCCTGCCGGCACTCGTCGAGGGAAAAGGCGACATCGTGATGGCGGATCTCACCGTCACGCCGGAACGCGCCAGGACCGTCGACTTCGTGGACTCGTGGATCTCAGGCGTGGACGAAATCGTTGTCACGGGCCCCAAGGGCCCGGCGATCGCATCCGTCGACGATCTCTCAGCCAAAGAAGTGTTCGTCAGAGAGTCGAGCAGCTACTACGAGAGCCTGCAGAAACTGAATGAGCGGTTCAAGAGCGAGGGCAAGCCGCCCGTCACGTTGACGCCGGCACCGGAAGAGCTCGAAGACGAAGATTTGCTCGAGATGGCCAATGCCGGCCTCGTCGACGTCCTCGTCGTCGACAACCACAAGGCGTGGTTCTGGCAGCGCGTGTGGCCGGGCTTGAAACTCTATCCGGCGGTGACGTTGCGGACCGGCGGGGAGATCGCGTGGGCGATCCGGAAAGACAGTCCTCAGCTCAAGGCCGCGGTCAACAAGTTTCTCGAGACCAACGGCAGGAACTCACTCAACGCGCGGATGATCTTCCGGCGCTACCTTCTGAATACGCAATACGTCAAAGGCGCGTCCGCCGACCAGGCACGGAAGCGGTTCGCCGCGGTGGTCGCGATGTTCCGCAAGTACGGCGAGAAGTACAGCATGGACTGGATGCTGATGGCGGCCCAGGGCTACCAGGAGTCCAGGCTCAATCAAGACGCCAAGAGCCACGTCGGGGCCATCGGCGTGATGCAGGTAATGCCCGCCACCGGCAAGGAGCTGAACGTCGGGGACATCAAGCTGATTGAACCGAACATTCACGCCGGCGTGAAGTACATCCGGAGCATGATCGACCGGTACTACGCCAACGAGCCGATGGACGACGTCAACAAGATACTGTTTGCATTCGCCGCGTACAACGCGGGTCCCGCGCGCGTGCGGCAGCTCCGCGCCGAGGCGAAGACGCAAGGGCTCGACCCGAACGTCTGGTTCAACAACGTGGAGCGCGTCGCGAGCGCGCGCATCGGACGCGAGACCGTCACCTACGTCAGCAACATCTACAAGTACTACGTGAGCTACCTGCTCATTCAGGGTGAGTACCTGCAGCGGCGGGCGATCAAGAAGACCGAATCCGGCCGGTGAGTGTCGTCCGCTGTCACCCCCGCGTCGGCGTTGACCGTCCCGTGCAGGCGGGACACAATATACACATGAAACGTACAAATCTTGTGCTTAGTATGGAGCTCCTGGAAGAAGCACAACAGCTCGCCGGCGAGCGCACGTATTCCCGCACCGTGGAGCGCGCGCTCGAGGACTTCGTCCGACGCGCGAAGGCGCGCCGGATCCTCGGCCTCGCCGGCTCGGGCGCGTGGTCCGGGGATCTCTCAGTAGTTCGCGAGGACCGGCCCGCCTCCGGATCCCAGTCGCGAAAACGCCGTGGTCCTCGTTGACACGTCCGTCTGGATCGACGTCTTCCGCAAGCCCGCGCGCGTCCGGCTCGAGGACCATGTGGACTTCGACGAGGTCGTCACCTGCCTGCCGGTGATCCAGGAAGTGCTGCAAGGGTTCGATCGCGAAGCGGACTTCCGGCTGGCCCGCGACGCCATGTGGGCGCTTCCCATCGTCGAATCGCCGCTGCGGCCGGCGATCGTCGACGATGCGGTCGATCTGTACCGGCGCGCACGCCGAGCCGGCCTCACCGTGCGGTCGGGCGTCGACTGCCTCATCGCGGCCTGCGCCCTGCGGCACAATCTCGCCGTGGTGCACGTCGATCGCGATTTCACCAGCCTGGCGCGGATTTCTCAGCTGGACGCGACCGATCTGAAACGGCCCGCTCCGCGCGGCTGAGAGCGAGTCCCCCGCGCCCCGGCCCGTACGTGCGCGGAATCGGCTGATCGAACACGTCCCACGCATAGGCCTGCTGCAGGCGGCGGCGCAGCTCCTGCATGAGCGCACCACCGTTGTCGCCGTTCGTCATCAGCACGAGACCGTAGCCCTTCAGACGATGGGCCACCATGAAACTTTGAAAGCCCCAATTGCTGCCGCCGTGAGCGAAGTACCAACCCTCGCCCTCCTTGCCGACCTGGAATCCCACCGCGAACGGGCCGACGCCGACCGGCGTCACCATCTCGAGCATCATCGGCCGCGACAGCAGCCGCTTCGACGTGCCTTTCCCCGCCGTACCGCCGGCAAGCGTCGTCTGCACCTCGATCAGCACCTTCGCGAGATCGGATGGCGTGGTCCACAGGCCGGCGGCGGCGTGCTCGGGATACACGTGCCACGGATCGCCCATCCGCGCGCCCATGCGATTGTGCGCGCGCGCGGCCTGCTTCTCGCGCGCGGCCGGCAGCGGCTGCTCGTAGGTGCTGTTGGTCATGTCGAGCGGCTGCAGCACGGAGTCGCGCATGATTTGCACGAATGGCCGCCCCAGCGCGTCGGCGAGCGCGAGCTCCTGGATCATCACGCCGCCGCCGGAATATTTGAACCCGGTCAGCGGCGCACGCTCGAGCCGCACCTCTCGGCGATTCGACGGCGGTTGGCCATCCAGTATCTGCTGCGTGGTCGGAAGCGGCGCGCCCGGCGAGTAGCCGGGAAACCCGAAGCCATCGCCGGTTCCCGACGTGTGACTCATGAGACTCCGCGGTGTCACGGGCCGATCTTTCGTGTACTCGCCGCCGGGCAGTTTCCAGGACGTCAGCACGGTGTTGACGTCCTGATCGAGCGTGAACTTTCCGTCCTGCACCGCGCGCATCGACGCCATCGCTGCCACTGGCTTGCTCATCGACGCCGCCTGAAACATCGTCTCTGCCGTTACCGGCGTGCCGGTCTCGACGTCTGCGATCCCATAGCCGCGCGCCCACTCGATCGCGAAGTTCTTGATGACGGCGATGCTCACTCCTGGCACGTTGAACTTTTTCAGCAGCGCCTCGACCTCGGCCGCCGCCACTGGACCGGCCGGCCAGGGTGGAGCGGTTGGCGCCGTCGCGGGCGCCTGCTGTGCGAACACGTCCGCGACGAGAAGCATGACGCCGACGAGCCAATGGAGCCGTATCCGGCTGCGCTGCATAGGGGCTATCCTCGCGAGGAGACTAAGGAAAGTCAAAAGGCCTTCTGTCACCACCCGGCATCTCGGAGAACCTCCGAGACTCCGTAGGGCTCGACACAAACGGTTCGATGGTCTGGTCACCTAAACCGTTGCCCCGCCGCCGATTAGCCCCGCGTCGACGCCCGTCCCCCGCGGGTACGGGAATTCCTAAGGGGAGAGTGGGCCCGAGAAGCGGCCCATTTCCTGGAGGACACCTTGCGTCGCACCCTCATCTACATCGCCGCCTTCTCCTTCCTGGTTCTGTCTGCCAGCAGCAGGACCGTTGCCCAGGGTCAGGGCGCCCCAGCGAAACCGCCGTTGGAGGATGTCCTGAAAGCGGTCCGTGACGATCTACAGGGCACCAGGGCCGACATCATGGCCAAGAACCTCACGCTGACCGCCGAGCAGGCGGCCAAATTCTGGCCGATGTTCAACAAGTACCAGCAGGAGCAGAACCTCCTGCTCGACGATCAGCTCAAGACGATTCAGAAATACGTGGACAGCTTCGACAAGCTGGACGATGCCGGCGCGCTGTCGCTGATGAAGGCGCACTTCGATCGCGACACGAAGATGAACACGCTTCGTCAGCAGTGGCTGACCGAGTTTCAGACCGTCCTGCCGACGAAGCTTGCCGTACGCGCGATGCAAATCGACCGGCGCCTCGGGTTGGCGACGCAGATGGAGATCGCCTCGCGCATTCCGCTCGTGCACTGACAGGCGCTGCAAGACGCGGCCTTCTGCCTTTTGCCTTGTGACTTGACGATTACCCCGTCACTTGATCGTGACAATAATGACGTCCACGGGCTTGCCACCCGTGTTCTTTCCCTGGTGCCCGACGCCGCGGCCGATGAACTGCACGTCGCCGCGGGACCAGATCGTCTTCGCGGGTTTCTCCTCCATCGCGAGCGAGATTTGCCCTGATCCGAGCGCGATGATCACCTGGTCGAAGTCGTGCTTCGTGCCCTCGGGCTCGGCAAAATCAGGGGCGAGCGTCGTGCGGGTGGCGACCGCGCGCGGCCCTTCGGCAAGCGTCTTCGCCGTCATGCCCGGTCTGGCAGGCGGAAGCGCCGCGGTGCCCGGTGCGCCCTTGAATTCAATCTGAACGACGTGAAACGGCGCCTTCCCGACGTTCGACGGGGCGTGCGAGCCGGCCGGCAAGTACAGGGCGGACTCGTTCGCCATCTCGGAGTCCTGTGATTTGCCGTCCGGCAACCCGAATCGGGCGCTGGTCGGCGTCAACGCCACCGCCATCGAGTCAGGATGCGCGTGCATCGCGCTTTTCGCGCCAGCCGCGTACGTAATGCTCAACACGCGGATGCGCGCGTTCTCGAGAATCACCTTGTAGTGCGACGGATCGATCTTCACCGGATCCTGTGCGGTGAGGACAACGGTTGACAGGATGGCGAGAGCGAACGGCAGACACAGACGTTTCATACGGTCCCTCCTGGGGAGTTAGAGCGGTTTCGGCTTCGGTGGAGGGGCCGTGGTGGGGCCCACCACGGCGAACCCTTCCTTTGTTGCGAAACCGCTAAGGCCGTTTTCGTCAGGCTACGGAAACGAAAACGGCTAGGGGCGGCCGAGTATGTGCTGCAACGCTCGGAAGGTCAACGCCAGCGTTTCACGGTCCTGCACGGTGCATCACGGCTGATACATCAGCGCCTCGACGCTCCGGCGGATATTCGGCGGCCGTCTCGCCCGCGCCAGCTTCATCTCGTAGGCCTTCGTGGCGACGCTCGTCGCGATCGCCAGCGAGATCTTCCGGATGTCTTTCAGCGGCGGATAGAGCGCTCCCTCGTCCAGATCTTTCTGGCGAACGAGGTCCGCAAGCGTGTTGGCGGCGCTCAAGAACAGCTCGTCCGGCAGCCTGCGGGCGCGGCACGCGACGGCTCCAAGGCCGATGCCGGGAAAGACGTACGCGTTGTTGCCCTGGGCCGGCCGGTGCGTGCGTCCTTCGTAAACGACGGGCGGAAACGGACTGCCGCTCGCGAAGATCGCCCGGCCTGCGCTCCAGGCATACGCCTGGTCAGCGGTGCACTCGGCTTTGGACGTCGGGTTCGACAGCGCGAAGATCGTCGGCCGGGAGTTGATGGCGCTCATTCGTTCGACGACGGTCCGGGTGAATGTCCCCGGAGCGCCCGTCGCACCGATCAGGATGTGCGGCCGAATCGCGTCAATCGCGTCCACGAATTCCATGGGCTTGAAGTCGTGCGCGAAGGGAAGGTTGTGCTCCAGCAGATCCGTTCGCCCCTTCACGACGAGCCCGTGCATGTCCACGAACCACAGATGCCGGCGCGCCTCCTCGAGCGTGAGCCCCTCCTGCACGAAGGCGGCGGCCATCAGCTCGGCGATGCCCGTGGCGGCCGATCCGGCGCCCAGGAACATGATCCTGAGATCCTTGAACTGAAGTCCGGTGATTCGCGTGGACGAGTACACGCCCGCCAGGGCAACCGCGGCGGTGCCCTGGATGTCGTCGTTGAAACAGAGCACGCGATCTTTGTACCTCCTCAGAATCGCGTATGCGTTCGGCGTCAGGAAATCTTCAAACTGGATCAACGCGTCGGGATACCGCGACTGCATCGCTTTCACGAACTCGTCGACGAGATCGAAATACGGCTTCCCCTCGAGGCGTTTGTGCGGATAACCGAGATACAGCAGGTCGTTGCGCAGCGCGTCGTTGTTGGTCCCGACGTCGAGCGTCACCGGAAGACACGCCTCTGGATGGATTCCTGCGCACGCCGTATACAGCGCGAGCTTCCCGACCGGAATCCCCATTCCGTTCGCCCCCAAATCTCCGAGCCCGAGAATCCGCTGCCCGTCGGTCACGACGATGACGCGGATGTTCTTGCGGGGCCAGTTCCCGAGAATGCGACGAATCCGCCCGCGATCGTCGGGCGTGATGAAGAACCCCTTCGGCTCCCGAGCGATGTGCGAGAACTCGCGGCACGCCTCGCCGACGGTCGGCGTGTAGATGAGCGGCAGGATGCGATCGATGTGCTCGATCACCGTCTGGTAAAAGAGCCGCTCGTTGCGCTCCTGCAGCGCCGACAGCTGCATGTAGCGATCGATGTCCCGCGGCAGCCGGTCGAGGTTCAGCATCACCCGCTGCACCATCTCCTCGCGAGTGGAGACGCGGTGCGGGAGCAGCCCCCGCAGCCCCAGTCGATCCCGCTCGCGTCGTCCAAACGTAATGGAACGATTGAGCGTCTTGTCCCGCAGGACGTCGAAGCCGCGCTTCATCCACCACCTCCTCGCATCGCGTGGACGATGGCGACGACCACCGGTCCCCAGATTGTCAGCAGAATGTTGCCGATCGCGTACGGCACGGTGTAGGCGAGCGACCCGACATTGCTGTCACTTGCTTCGCGGAGTGCATTCAGGCCCGGCGTGCAGGTCTGCGCGCCCGCCAGGCCGCCCAGAATCATCAGCGGGCTCATCTTCAGCAGGTATCGGGCGGCGATCGCGCCGACCGCGAGCGGCACGGTCGTGACGATGACTCCCGCGAAAAAGATGCTGGCGAAGAACGCGCCGCCGCTCGTGTGATACGCCTCAACCGCGTGCGGCCCGGCGTGCAACCCGACCACCGCGATGAACACCGTCAGGCCGATGTCCATCAAGAGCCGCTGTGCCGGCTCCGGGATCGCGCCGAACACCGGATAGCGGCTCCGCGCCCACCCGCCGACGAGGCCGACCACCAGAATCGACCCGGCGGTCCCGAGTCCGAGAGAAACTCCGCCCGGACTGATCTTGATCATCCCGAACAGGATGCCGGCACAGATGCCGGCGGCAAGAAACATCAGGTCGGTTTTCGACACGTCCCGATCCACGAAGCCGATGTAACGGCCGGCGCGTTCGACGTCTTCGGGGGCGCCGACGATCTGCAGCAGGTCGCCGCGCTCGAGCGCCGTCCACGGTTCGCGCGGCATCAGCTCCCCGCCGCGATGCAGCGATTCGAGGTAGACGCCGCGCGCCTCGGGATCCTGGGCGAGTTCCGCGAGCGTCTTCTGGTGCATCTCCCGGTTCGTCACCACGACCGAGGCCGTCTTCACCGGCACCGAGAGCAGCACGGGATCGTCGATCTCCGGCCCGATCTCGCGCGAGGCCTGAGCGAACGCGCCCCGACGGGCGGACACGACAAGCCGATCGCCACGCTGGAGCACCAGCGTCGGATTCAGTTGCAACAGCTCGCCGCCGCGCTGCACGCGCTGCACCGACAGCCGGGCGTCGGCATACCGCTCTTCGAGTGCCGCAAGCGTGGCTCCCACGACGTGCGGATGCTCGACGAGATACGCGCGAAGTCCGTAGTGCGCGCGGGACGACACTTCGCCGCCGGGCCTCTTTGACGACAGCTGTTGTTCCAGCGCCCTGGCTTCCTGCTTCAGGTCCGCGCGCATGATCCGCGGGCCCAGCCACGTGAGAAACACGATGAGGCCGAGATCGCCGAAGCCGTACGTAATCGCGTCGCCCAGCGGCGCGTTGGCCGCGAGCGTGGCTTTCTCGGCATCCGTAATCGGCAGCTCCGCGATCGCGCTGAGGCCGGTGCCGAGCGCTGCCGACTGGGTCATCCCGCCCGACAACAGGCCGACGGCGATCCCCTCGTCAAAGCCGAAGGCCTGGGTGACGACGATCACCGTGATCAGGCCGGTTACCGCCACAATCACCGCGAGCAGGATTTGCGGAAGCCCTTCCTTCCTGAGGCTGCCGAAGAACTGCGGGCCCACCGAGTATCCGATCGAGAACAGGAACAAGTAGAAGAACGACCAGCGCAGCAGGTCGGGAAGTTCGGGCCTGGCCAGGATGCCGATGAGGATGCCGGCAATCAGGGTTCCGACGACGGATCCGAACCCCACGCCCTTGATGTGGAAGCGGCCGATGATCGTGCCGAGCACGATGCTCAGGAACAGGCAGAGCGCGGGAAGCGGATGCAGAAATGCTGCGAGCTGCTCGATCACGATCGCGGTGCCCCCTTGGTGCGAAGAGTTCTGCGGTCAGAGCACGGATCGTGCCGACCCGAGAAGCGGCGTGAGGCTGGGGGGAAGGGGCGCACTCCCCCGGGGCGCCGGAGAGGCCCCCGGCATGCCGTGCGCGATCGGCGGCCGACGCGACGCCGGAGATGGCCGGCCATCGACATCGATTTACACATCGTGTATAAATTCACGGATGTCGAAGGACGACTACAAGCGCGCGCTTGACGCGGCGGTCAGGGAGTACGAACAGGTCAGCGCCCAGCATGCGGCGCTCGAGGGACGGCTCGCCCAGCTCAAACAATCGATTGGGACGCTGTCGAAGCTCTGCGGCTACGAGCCGACGGTCCAGCTCGGCCTGACGGATGCCTGCCGGATGGTGCTGCGCAATGCGGGTCAGGCACTCACGGCGCTCGAGATACGCGATCGATTGATCGCCGTCGGCCTCGACATGGACCGCTACTCCAACGCGCTCGCGGCGATTCACACCGTCCTCAAGCGCATGCACGAGGCCGGCGAGCTCGTCGAGCGCGACCGGGTCGAACCCGCCGACTCGAAGACGGCGTACGCCTACGCACCAAGCTTCCTCGCATTTCACGCCGGCAAGATGCGGCCGTGGCAGAAACGGCCGGCCGGCGAAGGGCTCTGTCCGCCCAAGGATCGAAAAAAATGACCACCGCCACCATGACCGCCGCGGACACCCGCCGCTTTCTCGCGGAGGAAATCCGCGTGACCGCCAACATCCGCTCACAGCGCCTCATCGACGCGATCGCCTCCGTGCCGCGCGACAAGTTCCTGCCGCCCGGTCCGTGGACCATTCGCGGCATGGCGGACGTCATGGGGCCGCCGCGCCAGACGGACGACGCCGATCCACGACACGTGCATCACGACATTTCCGTCGCAATCGACACGGCTCGACAGCTCTACAACGGCCAGCCGAGCCTGATCGCGCGCTGGCTCGACGAAGCCGGTCTCGGCGAGGGCCAGCGCGTCGTGCACATCGGCACCGGTACCGGGTACTTCACCGCGATCGTCGGGCACATCGTCGGACCGGCTGGACGCGTGCACGGCATTGAGATCGATCCGGATCTCGCCAAGCAAGCCGCCGCGAATCTCGCGCCGTGGCCGTGGATCACCGCGCAACAGGGCAACGGCACGTCCGGGCTTCCGGCCGACAACGATCTCGTCCTGGTTCATGCCGGAGCGACGCACGTGCTCGACGTGTGGCTCGACGCCTTGCGCGACGGCGGCCGCCTGCTCGTCCCGCTGACGGGCGCAATGGCCGCGTTTCCTGACCCGGCCGCGAAACTCGCGCCCGACGCCATGAAGGGAGCCATGCCGGCAGGCATGAAAGCGGCGCTGATGGCCAACATCGGCAAAGGCTTCGTCCTGCTGATCACGCGCGCGGGCGCCGACTGGAAGGCGCGGCCGCTGCCGACGATCCCGGTCGCGATCTATTCGCTAAAGGATGTACGCGATGAATCGATCGGCGCCGCGCTGGGCCAGGCGATGATGTCCGGCCGGCTGCTGAATGTCACACGGCTCCGCCGCGATCCGCACGAGGCCGGCGAGAGTTGTGTCGTGCACGGCCCGACCACCTGTCTCACCGCCGATTGATTCTATTCCCGCTTACCACCGCACGCCGACACCAACGCGCACGTGCAGGTCGTGCTCGGCTTGCCGGCTGACGAAGTGATCGGGCGTGATGACGTCAATCCCTTCAAGGCGGATCACCACGGGCCCGGCGTCGGCCTTGAGCGCGCCGCCGATCCGGAAGGCAAACTCCGTGTCGCCCGCCCTCGTGCCGTCGTAGCTCACGGCTCCCACGCCCGCGATGATCGCGGGCCGGAGCGTGCCGCGCAGCAGGTCGATGCCGACGTTGCCGCCGTAATGATAGGCAACGACGTTCGTGCCGATGGCCTGGTCCAACAGCGGGAGCTCGGGAATCTCACCGGCGATGCAGGGTCGTCCGGGCGGACAACCGAAGCGGATCCTCGTGGAAAGCTCATGGCTCGGCGCGATGGAGAAGTCGCCACCAACGGAGACGATCTCCGTGAGATACCAGTCGTACCGCAGACCGAACTCAGGGCTGCCGCCAAGCTCGGCCGACACGGTGAGCGGCCCCGGGTAAATCGTCGGCGCAATCGCGTCGCGGAAACGGTCCAGCGGGACTGGCAAAGTGAGATCGACGTCGTTGGTGGAGGGACTGCCGAGCGAGGCCCCGGCAAAAACCGTGAGCTCGCTTCGGCGGGCTACTGACTGAGCCAGGGCCGCGCGGGCCTCGACGATGGTGAGAAGCGCAAGGAACGATCCGAGAACAAATGTTGTGCGAACTGCTCGCAAAGCCACGACTGACCTCCTGTCGCAGGGAATGGGTCTCTGGTCGCGCAGCGAGACCCTTCCGGCCCGGTCCCGCTTCTGCAAAGGCGTTGCCGAATTGTACCCGGCATGGCGACGGACGCTTTACCGCACAGTTGGTGCGTAGCCGTCCGGGCCGGGGGACATCCGCCGCGGCTCGATGATTGCCCGCGATCCCCTTGTGACGCGTTCATGGAAGAGGCAGGATTGAACAGGCAGGAGGCGTCATGAACGAACGCGAGTTGTTCATCAAGTTCTGGGAAACGGAGGCGAAGACCACGCACAAGGTGCTGACCCGCATCCCCGAAGGCTCGACCTATCGCCCGGATCCGAAGTCACGCACCGCCAGTGAAATTGCATGGCAGATCGTCTGCGAGGAAAAGATGATCATCGAGGCGGTGGAGTCCGGCAAGGTCGAGTGGAACCCTGCGCCCGCGCCCAAAACGATGAAAGAAGTCGCGGATATCTATCACCGCCAGAGCAACGACATCATTCACCGATGGAAGGCGATGCCGGAGTCCGTGTGGCAAGGCTCGCTCGAGTTCTTCGGCCACGACCGGCCCGCGTCGCCGATGGCGTGGAGCTTCCTCTTCGACATCGTGCACCATCGCGGCCAAATCACGACCTATCTGCGTCCAATGGGATCGAAGGTGCCGCAGATCTACGGCCCGAGCTTCGACGAGCCATAGATACACCAGTTCTTCGTTCGACGATCGATCGAGTTCAGCGGGACCGGCGGCTCGGGATCGGAATCGCCACGCCCGCCGACACGATTGTGCCAACCGCATCGAAGTAGGGACAGAAAACGGCCTGTGCATCCGCCCGGACTGCGATTCGACGGGTGACGGCGTAATGAACCGCGACCCCGGCGGTGGGCACAATTGGCGGCAGGCTCTGAACGTAGGAACGCGCGGGCGAGACCTCCTCCGTGCCGTTCGGCAGCCGGTATTGGTACTCAGGTCTGCGATATCGCTGCACCACGCCTGTCCCTCCGAAGGTCAAGGAGCCAGCCAACCGGCGCGGGATAGGGCTCAGAGCGTAGCGGCCTTGAACCGTGTAGAGAAGGTCCATCCGGTTGCCGACGACGAACTGGCGGTTCGACACGCCGATGGCGGCTTCGACGCCAAAGCGATGTGTGATCCCCACGCCGACTCTCCCCTGCGCAGCGGAATCACCGCCGGCGTGAGGCGGAACGACGACACCGGCGCCGATACCGAACTCGAGTCGCGGAATAACCCGTTCGGACTGTTCGGCAAAGGCTTGCGCCGGCGAAACGGTGAGAACGACCGCGAGAATGGTGCGACGCATGGGTCCCTCGATTCTGGGCAGGGCCCGCATCGACGGTTCGCGGTGCCCGTCCTGCCCCTAATGCGAGAGGACCTGACCAATCAGCTCATTTGGAGCTCTGCGCGACAACCACGGTCCTCGTGGCTACGTTCGACGTTCTTCAGTGGCCTGAACTCCGAGCCTCCACCTCTCTCAGGTACGCGGCGACCTCATACATCGCATTCCGCTCTGCGCGATCCGCGGCCGTATTGCCCTCCGGATCCCTGATTGCGGGATCGGCGCCGTGCTCGATCAAGAGCCGGGCGACCTCCATGGCTTTCGCTTCGTCGTCGGGCGGCAGATACATCAAGAGAGTCTCGCCGTCGTAGCCGCGAGCTCGTTCGGGTTTCTCTTCGAGAAGCTCACGCAATCGATCGACGTGGCCCGAGTAGCCAACTTCCCACGCGCTGCGGCTGTGGCGCCCGAGCAGCGCAATCATCCGCGCAGACTGACAGTGCATGGCGCCGCCGAGCGGCGTGTTGTTGTACTGGCGGCCGATCGGATCGACCTCCGCGCCGCGGGCAATCAACAACTCCCCCACGTCGACGGCGTCGTCGTACGCGGCGATGTGCAGCGCGCGTTCGCCTTGCGGGCTTTCGGCGTCTGGTGACGTGCCCAGGTCGAGCAGCAGCTCCGCGGCCTCGCGCCGGTTGTGTCTCGCCGCGGCGAAGAGCGCTTCGTGAGACTTCAGGAATTCCGGATGCCTGGCGATCTCGTCGCGGATCGCGGTCCTGTCGCCGCGCAGGCAGGCCGTAATGAGCGTCTGCGTTGGATTCAGCGCCATCGACGTGCGCCGGGCCCCGTAGCGTACGAGCACCTCGGCGACCTCGATGTGTCCGCGGAAAACTGCCTCCTCGTAGAGCGGCCGTTGCCGGTTACGCCGTTGCGGGCCGGGTGCCGAATTCGGATTGGCGCCATGCGAGAGGCACCATTCGGCCAGTTCCGCGTCGTTGTGCTCGACGGCGGCATCGAGGAACCACCGTGCGCCGGTCCCGTACCCGCCGGCATTGAGCATTTGCCATTCCGGATCGGCCCAGTCTGCCGCTCGGCCCGTGCGCTGCGCGTGGTCGTAGATCAGTTTCAGGTACCACAACACCTTGCCGTTGAAATGAATGTTATAGACGACCTGCGTGTCGTACGGGTTGGCGCCGCGTTCGAGCAGGAGCCGCACCAGCGCGTCTCGCTCCTGGTGGGGCGGCCGTCCTTCTTCGCCCTCGCCGATGACACCGGTGAGGGGCGTGTAACTGCTGGCGCCGGCCATGAAGTACACGTTGGGATCCGCGCCACGATCCATCAGCGCGCGAGCGATCGCGACGGCGTTTTCGGTGACCGACGGGAGCGACAACCGCGTGAAACAGAGATACGAGAGCGGCTCCCACCCTTTGGAGCCCCAGCCCCTCTTCGCAAGATCACCTTCGCTGCCGGCGTCCGTTCGTCCCTTGCCCGGTTCGCCGTTCGGACGTCTCGCCCAACCAGGATCGGCGGCAAGGGTCCGAGTGACCGCCTCGAGATCGCCGCAAACGACCGCCGTGTAGAAATTCGCGGTCGCGATCTCCGGATAGCGCAACAAAAGGCGCATTGCGGTGTGCTCCGCGCGGATGTGATCGGACCCGCCGCGTACGTGATGATCGGGGCACGCGTTGTCGAGAAACTCCGTGACCGCCTCGTCCAGCGATGGCGCGCCCGACGCCCTCGCGTTCGTACGATTCACGACCGCTTGCTTCAGTGTCGTCCAGCCGCCGAGACCGAACTCGCGCGCGAGCGCATGTTGAACGTCGCGCAACGTCGGCGCTGGCGATGGGTTGGGAATGGCGCGCGCAAGTCGAGCCCGGGCGGGTTGGTCGTTCGCGCGAATCGCCTTCAACCAGCGCTTCGCTTCTTTCCTGAGGCCTTCGAGCGAGAGATCGGGATCGAGATGACGAGGCATGACCTTCCTCCGAAACTGCCTGAGGTCCGCTGATCGCCAGGCTGGAAGAAGGTTCGAAACGTGCCGGTCGAACCGGCTGGGTGGGACATCCCTTGCCGCGGACAGGAGGCGCCCCAGCGCGCGCTGTCCCTACGATGGGCGGGACGCGCGCAGTCTGTCAAGCGGCCTGCACGCGCCGTCACCGAAAACGAAACCCGCGAGGTCGTCTAACTCGCGACAAACCCCTTGCGCGCGCGGACGTAGTAGTTGCCGCGCCTGACCTGCACGGTGATGGCGTGCCAGCGGCCGTCCTTGGGCCGCGTCGAGACGTAGCCGAGAAAGTACTGCTGACTCAGTTCGCTCGCGATGCCCTCCGTGGCGTTGTCGAGATTGCGTGCGCCCTGGATGATCTCCGTACGGCCCCCGCTGTCATCGGTCAGCATCCGGAGCGCGTGCTCGTTGACGCGCTCGGACGGGCCCACGCGCGGCGACGAGGTCGGCGGCGCCGGAGATGGCCGGCGCGGCCAGGGCAACTGGATGCCGCCCGGCCACGGAAATTGCGGCGGCGGGGTCCGCGGCGCGGGCGATCGACCGACGTTGCCATCCGACGTCGCGTCGATGCCGATCGCGTAGACCATGACTTCCGATTCGCGAATGAGCTGCTGCACTTCACGCAGATCGATGTCGCTGTTGGTGTCGTTCCCGTCCGAGATGACGACCAGCGCTTTCTTGCGCCGGCTGCCGGTCGCCGCGAGCGGAATCGCCTCGGCAACGGCGTCGTAGAGCGCGGTGCCGCCGGTCGGCCTCACGGATCCGAGCCCGCGCATGAGCCTGGCGCGGTCCTCCGTCCAGCCCTGGACCAGGATCGGGTGCCGGTCGAAGCGATACAGGAACATCTCGTCCTGCGGGCCGAGCAAGTCGTACACGAAGCGGCCGAGCGCCGCCTTCGCCGCTTCCATCTTCTCGCCGGCCATGCTGCCGCTCGTGTCGAGCACGATGCCCAGGCTCACCGGCACGCGCTCGCTCTCGAACTGTGAGACCGTCTGACGCTCGCCGTCTTCCGTGACCGTGAAGTCCTCGGCGCGCAGTCCCGGCACGAAATGGCCTCCGCCGTCGGTGACGGTGGCATTGACCGTGACGAGATCCACCGCCGATTTGAACGTGAATCCCTGATCTTTCGGCCGCTCCTGGGCCAGCAGGCTGCCCCCAAGAATGGCCGTGACGAATCCAATCGCGGCAACCGGGCGACGAGAAATCCAGATAGACATGGCGCGTTCCTTCACTTACTCCGATCGCGAGCTCACCTGCTGACGGCGGAGATCGACCTGCGGGATGGGCTCGCCACCCTTGGCGTAAAACTCGACGCGATACCGCGCGACGTTCGGCGCATCGGCCGCGGCAACCACGAAATCCGTCGCTTCGCCGGCGCCGAGCACTGCCTGCTTGATCGGCGCGCTCGCCGTCGTCAGCACACGCCCGTTGCGATCCAGCACGTCCACGACGGCGATGACGTTCTGCAGCGCCGCGCCGCCGGCCGGATTGCGAAGCCGTCCGGTGACGATGAACCCGGCGGGCGTGTTGCGCTGATCGAGCGCGAGCAGCTCGATGCGTGACTCCTGGCGCGCCGCGGGCGCGGGGACCTCGGCTTCAACCGACGTCGTCACCGCCGGCCGGGTCAGCACGGGCGGGCGCGAAATCCATCTGTACGTGCCGACGAGAATCGTCATGACGATGAACACTGCGGCGAGCGCGATGCTGCGGCGGGAGGCTGCACCCGATTTCTCCGGCTCGCGGAACAGCCGTTCCGTCTCCGTCTCGTCCCGGGTAACGGTCTCCACCGTCTGCTCGGGGCGAAGCAGCGTCGATGTTCCTGCGAGGACTTCGCGCGTGCGCTCGCTGGGGAACTCATCGATCGCAGGCTGGTTTCTGCCGACGTCGACGATTTGAAGCGAGCCAGGCTGCTCATCGCGCCCATCTGCCACGGGGCGTCTGAACGGCCGATCCAGTTCCGCCGGGACGTGTTGCGGCACGCCCTCCGGAAATGCCAGACCGGACAGCAACTCCGCGCGCGCCATCTCACGGCGCCGATTCTGGCGGACCACATTCCACGCGAACAGGATCATCGCGGCGCCCAGCACGAACGACGTGACCCCGATGGCGATCAGGAAAGACTCCATCTGACTACCTCAACTTGAAATCGACGCCGACCTCGACGATGACGTCCACGGCATTGCCGCGCCGCTTCGCCGGGGAAAAGCGCCATTGCCGAACCGCCTCGATAGCGCGCTGATCGAGACCGCGCTCGAGGCCGCGCACGACGCGCACGTCGCCGACCGATCCGTCGCGCCGCACGACGATCTCCATGACGACCTCGCCCTCGATTCCACGCCGGCGGGCATCGTCCGTGTACGTCGCTTTGACTTCACGCAGCAGTTGCGGCGGTTCGATTCCGGATCCGGGACGGTACGGGCCCCCGCCCTCCCCGCCTCCGGACCCTTCGCCGATGCCGGAACCGGATCCTTCTCCGACGCCCTGACCTGCGCCCGTTCCTGCGCCGCCGCCCGAACCGGATCCCTGGTCGGCTTTCGGCGGTGGCGGGGTCGGCGTCGGAAGACCTTTGGCTTCCACTGGATCAGCAGGCTTCGGGATCACGGGTGCCTGCACGACGGGTGGCGGCGGCGCGGGCGGCGGCTCGACCTTCGGTTCCGGCGGCGGTGGCGGCGGTTGAACTTCAGGAACCGGGCTCGATTCCTTCTTGATGACCGGCGCTTTCCGCTCAGCGCGGCGAGTGGGCAACTTGATTTTCAGGCCACCGCCTCCGCCGCCGCCGCCAGGACCCGGCAACATCAGATAGACGAGATGCGTCGCGGCGGGAGGATCCTCGATGGGCTCGTCCGCAGAGCCGAGGAGCGTGAGCGAAGAAACCATCAGCACGACGACGAGCGCGTGGAGCCCGACGGAAGTGAGGAGTCCTTTGGTTGAGCGCTGCGTCTTCGATTTGACGACCGCCAGGAACGATGGATGCGCGCTTGGCACCGGCTGCCCCGCCACGATCTCGCGTACGAGCCTGATGGCGTCAGGCTCGGCGATCCACCCGTCCGCCGACGTCACTCCGCCGGCGATGACGCGACTTTCGACGTGCCCCACAGGCACGCCTGCGGCTGTCGCGATGTCCTGGAGCGAGTAGATTTCCACCCCTCGGACACGGGCAAAAGGCTTGCCGTTAGCAAAGCCCGTCGATTTCTGAGCCAACTGGCCGCAGGCGTTCGTTGCTGCGGCTTCAGGGGGACGTACGGTGTCCTCGCCCGATGCCCTGAGAAACATTGGCTTCTCCACTCCAAATGCGATTATGGGCAGCCATAAGGCTCACCGGCTGTGAGGAATGGCTGAAGAAAGCCTGAGGGTCACGACGAGCAGCCGGCGATGTCGCTGTATGAGAATGGGTTTTGTGACGTGGATCCGTGTATCCGTCCTGATCCTGGCAGGCATCGGCGGAATCGCCGGTTGTGGTGGACGCCCATCTGACAGCCGAGACGCTGCGGCGGCCGGCGCGAAGGCCGCGCAGGAGGCGGCCGCGCGGGCCGAAGCAGATGCACGACGGGAGCGCGACCGCCTGGCGAGTTTGTGGACCTACACGACGGTGCCGGTCGGGAACGGGCAGCAAGCAGCCGCCTCCATCAAGTCCACCAATGACGTCGATGCCGACGGCAAGACGCCGAAATCGGTGCTGCTGGTGTTTCGCGATCACCCTTCGTGGGGCCGCAGCAGTTATCTCGTGCTGCAGTCAGGCGACTTCAACTGCTATGGCCGCTGCACCGTGAACGTGACCGCCGACGCTGCCGCGCCAAAGCCGATGGCCGCGCGGCGTCCGAAGACCGACGAAGCCATCGCCATGTTCATCGACGACGCGCGCGCGCTGTACCGCCTGACCACTGCGGCCAAGCGAATCAACATCGAGTTTCCAGTGAAGGCCGGCGGCACTCGCACGGCGTTGTTCGACGTGGCCGGGCTCGATGGATCGAAGTTGCCGGGGTGGGTGATTCGGTGAGGGAGGGATTCGAACCCTCGAGAGAGCTTTAAAGGCCCTCTAACGGTTTAGCAAACCGCCGCCTTCAGCCTCTCGGCCACCTCACCGCACGAAGCTAACTATTGTCGCACAAGGATTTGCGAATTTCAGGCTCTCGAGGCCGATCGCTGATTTTTCTCGATTGTCCCTGAAATTGTCCCTGTCGCGATATCGAGACGCTTAGCGGCTTCTTTGAGGTCGCCGCGCTCACGATATTGTATCGCTCGAACACGCTCCGGGTCTTGTGTCCCGTCATCTGCATTGCGACGCGCTCCGGAATGCCGGCGCGGACGAGATTGCGGACGGCGGTTCGGCGGAAGTCGTGCAGGACCCGACCAGAGATTCGCGCGAACCTCTTGCTCCAGGTCGTCATAACTCCAATCAAACAGATGCTTCAAGATCAGCATCCGGATCACGACCTCCGCCGGCGTGCCGAGACGTCCGCGCCGTCGACTCTGCGGCCAGCGTTTCTGGAGCGCCTGAGCGACGACCTCAATCACGGCTTCGTCCTCGAGCAATATGTCGATTTGCCGCAACCAGTCGGGCCACAGCTTGTGCCCATCGGGCAACAGAACCTCGAACAGACTCCGCTCGCGCTGTCGGCGCTGAACCATGCCCGCTCCTTTGATGAATCACGCGCGGGCAGTCTAGTACGGGCGATCGATCGCCGCAATCGTCCAATCGAACGTCTCGTCACCGCCGGCCGCCGGCGGTCAGTACAATGCAGTCACTTACGCGGTCATTTCTTCACCCGAAAGTAGCCTAGCCTTAGCCTAGGTCCGCCATTCGCACTCGGCCACTCTGCCACTACGGCGCGATCGTCATGTCGCCGCCACGATAGGTGGTTGAACAGTCAGATCTCGGCGACGCGCTCATTGGCGAGCGACTCATCACGAGCGCAGAATCGCCTTTGTGTTTGAGCACCGGCGCGCTCGCAAAGTCGCGGCCGGGTCGGTCCACTGGGTGATTGTTGATTGGCCATCCTCGTGTTTCCCGGCCGCACTCAAAGCACTCGAGATACAGGCGATCAGGAGTGCGGCGTATCCAGTCGTCATGGCCCATGAACCAGCACTTCAATGACAGCCGCCGCACCCGCAAAGACACTGCGGGATTTGCGTCCACATTGCTCCGGCGACAGCCATCAGAACGGGTGTCTTCAGTAATCGCGCACGCACGTCAAGAGGCCTCCTATCCTCACAAAACAGATCACGCCGGCGGTGCTTTCAACCATGATTCCGCGGCACGCGTCGAAGCTGTCGTCTCACCACTCAGGCGACCGATCTCGTCCACGATCGATGTGATGTACGCGGCGTCGATAAAGCTGCTCAGTTTGCCCTCAAGATTGGAACGCGCGCCGTCGAAGCCTGCCTGCAGAAGCGCCACTCCGAGTTGAACGTCGGCCGATGCCGCGCGAGCGCCATGCGCGGCGACTGTCGCCGCGAGCTCCAATCCCTGCGCACACAGGCGCATCACCTCCAGGGGCACGTCTGCAGAGGCACGAAGCGCGAGCTGTATCGCGTCTTGCCGTTCTGAGCGTTGCGCCGTGCTCGCTTGTGGCATGTTTCGCGCGGTGAAGAGCCTCACTGCAGTTTCCGTTTCGATCGTTTCAATCAATTGCTGTCGCAGGCCTGCTAAGGCGTCTGCTGCCTCTACCAGCTTTGCCCGATCGCTAACAAAGTCTGACCTCGTCTGAGGCAGCGCCGCGACCATCAGGAGAAGCGAGCTCCCCAAGCCTCCTGCCACGGCGGCGATCGACACTGCGCCGTGAGCCGCGTCGGCGGAACCGACGGCCTCGATGAAATCTCGCAATGAAATGTCGCCCGGATCCAGCGGACGCGTTGCCATGCCTTACTCCGTTATCCCCTGGGCCGCGTTAACTCCTGGTACTCGCACGCCGGGTCGGTGCAGAACCAACCGGACACATAGCGCAACCGGTCTTGTGGCTCACGACTGTTCACTTCCACCGCAGAGAGGACCGGCGACCTGTGCCGATATTCCATGAGTCCATGACATTGCGGGCACGTTCGCTCGCTGCCGAGATGAGCGTCGTCGCATGCCGAACCAAGAAGATCGTGCTTCGGCGACAACTGGCGCGAGAGACGCCCGCACGCCACGAGTAGCCGTACCACGTGTTCGCGCAGCACGTCGCCCGATAACGGTCTCTCAAGGAACATGTTGGCCCCAGCCTTGATGGACAGTTCACCATCCTGGCGCCTCGTCTCGCTTGTGATCACGATGATGGGAACGGTTGTCGTGCGTGCGTGGATCCTCAAGCGACGCGTCAACTCCAAGCCGCTCATGGAACCAGCATCAGTGATCGGTTTGTTAATGCGTGCCGCGACAGTAGGTCTCTGGTTGCGGAGCGGCGGGATGCGGCTGAACGTGGCGGCTGATGGCGTCGCGACTGCCGACGCCTCGACAGGCTCAGGGGTGCTGAGCCCGTCGAGTGTGCCGTGAGGAGGTGGCAGCGAAGACGTCGGCGACTGACGACGTGTCAGAACCAGATTCTGCGAGCTCGAAGCCCGCCGCTGACCGCGTGATTACCGCACCCCCGCCAGTTGCTTCTGGTCTTCCACCTGGGTCTCGATCTGGACGCGGCGCGGCTTGACGCTTTCCTTCAGCGGCAGCGTCAGGCGCAGCATCCCGTGCCGATGCGAGGCGGTCAGTTTCTCGAGGTCAAGAAACTGCGGGATCATCAACGTCTGCTCGTAACGCGAGACGTTCTTGTCTCCGCCTTCGCTCGGAACCTCAGCGCGAATGGTGAGGTTGTTGCTCGCGACCTCAAGGGAGACATCCTTCGGATCAATGCCGGGCAGCGGCACGTCAACGCGCCAGCCGTCCTCCGTCTGGTTCACGTGGAACGACGGCGATGGACCCGTCGCAGTGCGGGTTGGCAGATCGCTCCAAAACTGGTTGAAGAGACGATCCACCTCACGCTGGAAATTGAACACGTCATCGAACGAATTCCATCGGGTGAGACCAAACATCGCGAACCTCCTTGGTTTAAGAAAAACCTCCGACAGGTTATATACGATATGCCTGTTCAACTGTCAAGTGTCTTGAGTGTTTACGTATCAAGATACGACCAAGCGCGGGATGCGCTGTGTAAACTGCTTCCCATCAATAAATTACAGACGTGGATTCAACGTGTTGTGTGCGATCTCGCTGCGGCTAACGGGCGGTCCAGCAAGCGGCTATTGGCATTACCAGCGTCGCGGTGGGCCGAGCCAGCCGTCGTCGAAAGACGCGAAGAGCTCTTCAACCAACTCGTCGAAGAATGACGAGCGCTGGACCGTCACCCAGGTTCTGGGAACACCGAACGAAGACCGACGGGAACTCAATAGCGGTTCGGCAGACGGCCGCGAGACGATCACCTGTCGAACGACGACCGGTCTGGTACGAGCGTCTCGCAGTTGCCGGTCGTACCGGCGACGGCGTTCGGGATCGGCGAGCGCCTCATAGGCTTCGCGAGCGCGCTGGAATTCAACAGGCGAGGAGCCAGCGCCAACATCCGGGTGGTAGCGCCGCGCCAACGTTCGAAAGGCACTTCGGATCGTCTCCTCGTCAGCATCCTCGGCGATACCGAGCACAACGTAGTAATTCATCGTGCTTCTCGACGATCACGGTCCTCGGACTGGATCAACATTTAGCACTGCTCCGAGGACACTCGCAAGTGAGCCTCATCGACGACTGCTTCTACAGGCCTTCGCGGGTCCTCAGGAAGAGACGTTGGGCCGCGACGCCAGCGTAAATGACTGCGTTCTGAAGCCATGCCCGCCATGGCCAGGGTTTTCGGGTGATCTGAATGGGAAGATCTGGCACAGTTCTGACCCAACGCGAACGCGAACTTCGCCGCGCGCCTACTCTTTGACGACCCTGGCGAGCACGCGTTCGAGTTGGTCGGGATCGATCGGTTTCGTGAGGTGCTGATGAATTCCCGAGTCGCCAGAGAGCAGACGATCTTTTTCCTGGCCCCAACCCGTCAGCGCCACCAACGCCGTGTTCCGCAGCCGCGGATTCTCTTTAAGGCGACGCGCCACTTCGTGGCCGCTCATACCCGGAAGACCGATATCCAGCAGCGGGACATCCGGGCACCACTCGTCAACGGCCCTGAGCGCCCTGCAATGCCTGTCGCGACGAGGTCCACATCGGCCACGATTCCTCCCGTTTACACACTCAGATCGAGTATAAGTCACGGCTTGAAAACTCTTAGACGTCGCCGAAATGGAAGAGGTGGGAGCGACCGATCGGGGAGAGCGGTCGCGACCATGCACGTCGAGAGCTTTGAACGGCAGCTTTCGCGACGAGCCACTGAAATGAATCGACGCATCCAGCCCGAGGACACACTTGCTGCATTCACTTAGGCCGATGTGCTCTAGCATCCGTCGATTGACCTCGCGATGTTCGCCAGCGAGGTGACCACTCAGCCAGCACAATGCAGTCGAACCTATGCAGCGGTAACGACGACGGCGCTGCACCTCCGGCCGCCGCTACGTCGATACGCGTGCGGAATGGTCGAATCGAAGTACATAGCGTCGCCCGGCTCGAGCGCATGCTCCTCCCCGTTCATGTGGATGGTGAGGATGCCGTCGATCACGTAAATGAACTCGACCCCGGCGTGGTCGTGCGGCCGTAGCTTCTCGGG
>JBLNGH010000585.1:0-10148 GCA_050264575.1 Acidobacteriota bacterium
GAAGCGCGACTACCAGGCGGCGGAATTCGACGGCGGGCCCTGGTGCCGCCTGCCGAACGGCCTCGTCATCAAGGACGTCATCGCCGACGCCTTTCTCCAGCAGATCCTGACCCGGCCGGCCGAGTACGACGTGATCGCGACGCCGAACCTGAACGGCGACTATATTTCCGACGCGCTCGCCGCGCAGGTGGGCGGCATCGGCATCGCGCCAGGCGGCAACATCAACTACACGACCGGCCACGCCGTCTTCGAGGCGACCCACGGCACGGCGCCGAAGTACGCGAACCAGGACAAAGTGAATCCGGGGTCGGTGATTCTGTCGGGCGAGTTGATGCTGCGGTATCTCGGGTGGACCGAGGCCGCCGACCTCGTGATCAGCTCACTCGAAAAGACGATCGAGTCGAAGAAAGTGACATACGATCTCGCCCGGCTGATCGACGGCGCCAGGGAGTTGAAGACGTCCGAGTTCGGCACCGCGATGATCTCGAATATGTAGGCCGGCGCTTTAGCGCCGGCGACAAGCGGCGGGGCTGAAGCCCCGCCCTACACGAGTCTGTTCAGGAGCAATCAACATGAACCGGAAAGTGACCGTTGTCGGGGGCGCGGGGAACGTCGGCGCGACCGTCGCGCGCGCCATCGCTGTCAAGGAACTGGCGGACGTCGTCATCGTCGACATCGCCGGCGAGAAGGCGCAGGGGATGGCGCTCGACATCTTCCAGGCGTGTCCGATCGACGGGTCGGACAGCCGGCTGATCGGCACGACGGACTACTCGGCGACCGCCAACTCGGATGTCGTGGTGATTACGTCGGGCGTGCCGCGCAAGCCGGGCATGAGCCGCGACGACTTGCTGCAGGTCAATTACAAGATCATGCAGACGGTCACCGAACAGGTGGTCAAGTACTCGCCCAACTGCATCATCGTTCCGGTCGCCAATCCGCTGGACGCGATGAGTCAGGCCGTCTATCGCCTCAGCAAGTTTCCGCGCGAGCGCGTCGTCGGCATGGCCGGCGTGCTCGATTCGGCGCGGATGCGCACGTTCATCGCGATGGAGTTGAACGTCTCGGTCGCGAACGTCCATGCGTTCGTGCTCGGCGGGCACGGCGACACGATGGTGCCGCTGCCGCGTTTCTCGACGGTCGCGGGGATTCCGCTCACCGAGCTCGTGAGCATGGGGATGCTGAGTCAGGCCAGGCTGGACGAAATCTGCACGCGGACCGCCAATGGTGGGGCGGAGATTACGAAGCTCGTCGGCACGAGCGCGTGGTACGCGCCCGGCGCGGCCGCGGCCGAAATGGTGGAAGCGATTCTGAAAGACAAGAAACAGATCTTGCCGTGCTCGGTGTTTCTCCAGGGCGAGTACGGCGTGCGCGATCAGTTCCTCGGCGTGCCGGTGAAGCTCGGGAAGGGCGGAGCGGAGCAGATCATCGAGATCAAGCTCACGCCGGATGAGCGCGCGGCGCTGCTGAAGTCGGCCGCCGCGGTCAAGGAACTGACGACTGTCATCAACGTGTAAGGGCGCAAAAGAGCCACACAACTGTACGGCTCGCCACGAAATTGCGCCGGCAGGCCCGTTTTCTCTACTTGCGTTCCACGCAAAGCCCGCGCGTCTCCTGACCCGGACCCGGCCGTTCTCCGCCCGGAAATCCGGGCACACGCTTTGCAGTCCGCCTGCATGCTCTCAGGGCAGGACTATGGCACCCATATTCACCGTCGCCGGCTGCATTCTCCTCTTCGTCGGGCTCTGCGCGTCGATCGCCACGTTGCACAAGGAAAGCTAGAACGAGAGCTCCGGGGGACAGGTCCCGAACTGGGAAGCGGGACCTGTCCACGGAGTTTTTCCAGGTCGCGGTTCCGCGACCTGAACTTCAAACTTCAACTTCAAACTTCGAACTTCGGACTCAGAACTGACAGACCTGGTTCAGCCTTTCACACTGATAGACTCGGCGGATGAAGTCGGGGCTGATTGCGCTCGGCCTTGCGGTGCTCCTGGCGCAGCCGCAGCCCACAGACCAAGATCGCACTGAAACGATCGTCGGGCCGGACGGGGCGCCAAGAAGCTATCGAATCTTCGTCCCTGCGGCCGTGGCGAAGCGCGAACGCGCGCCCGCCGTCGTGCTCTACAACGGTTCGGGAAGCCGCGTGGACGGGTTGTGGTCCGTCTGGACAGCCATCGCGCGCCGCGAGGGCGTGATCCTCCTCGGGCCGACGGCGTTTGCGCCGGGCGCGTGGCGGATCCCCGAAGACTCGCCCGACTTCACGCGCGACGTCGTCGAAGCCGCGAAAACGCGCGTCGCGATCGATGCGCGGCGCGTGTATCTGTTCGGCCATTCGGGCGGCGGTCACCACGTCCTGCAGCTCGGTCTGCTCGAGCCGGAGTACTTCGCGGGCGTCGCCGCGCATGCCGGCGCTCTCATTCCGTCGTTCTTTCCGGCCATCGAGAAAGCGCCCAGGAAGATTCCCATCGCGCTCTGGATCGGCACCGACGATCAGGTCGTGCCGATCAAGTTCGTGCGCGACACCTACGACGCGCTCCTGGAGCAAGGCTTTCCGACAAAGCTCACCGAGCTCAAGCGCCACACGCACTCGTTCGCTGAACGGGGCGATGAAGTCGTCGAAAAGGCCTGGGAGTTCCTCGCCAGGTTCCGGCTTCCGCGGGATCCGGTTTACCAGCCCTACAGGTTCGGGCGGAACGGGACCTGAGGACATACTTCTTCAGCGCATCTTCATCGACCGCTCACGACGTGGCGCGCGCGGACGAATAGCCTTGGATCGATGCGGCGATTCCAGTTTCTCCTCGCGATCCTTCCAATGATGATCGCCGCCTGCGGAGGCGGACGGAGCCCGTCGGCTCCGAGCGAGGTGCCGCCGCCAGGCGCGACGCAGGCCTGCCGTGTTTTTGCGACCGAATGGAGCTCGACTTATTCATTCGCAGCGCCGACGACGTCCTCGGCGTCGTTCGGTACTGTCGATCGCGTCTACACGGAATATTCGCCGGCCGGATCGTCACAGGCCGTCCGGCGCGTGACGTACGGGAGCGTGGCGGACTTCGTCGACGAAGCGGCGGTCTTCGGCCGATTTCTGAGCCGCAGAACGGAAACCTGCCCCGCTCGCGAAAATTGCAGCTCAGGTCTACCGCCCTCGGCACTCCTGGCCGTTGAGGTGCCGTCGTACGACAATCAGCGGCGTCGGACCGGTCTCACCGCTCAACTGAACGGCGTGATCTTGTACACGGAGGCCTATACCCAGTGGGACAGCCAGGGACGGCCGACGGCAGGCACGCGGTCGATGCCCCAGGCGTGCACGCTGCCGTTGTCGGCGACGTACGACGAGGCCACGCGGACGATGGCCATGGGCCCATCCGGACCGGGTACAGGTCCGTTCTGCTTCGGCCTTGCATTTGCGCTGTCTCAAAGATTCGACGCGAACGGCAACGTCGTCAGCGAGACGGACGCCGTGGGGGGCACGTCGACGACCGTGAACAACGAGATTCGCGCCACCGCGCAAGTCTGTAAATGAGGATCCACTCGACGGCGCTGGAGACAAGTGTTTTTCAGTACCCAATTACCAATTATCAATTACCAATTAATTGATATGCTCCGCGGACGATGAAGATCCACGAATACCAGGGCAAGGCGATCCTCAAGAAATACGGCGTGCCGCTGCCGAAGGGGATGGTCGTCTTCACGGCCGAAGAAGCGAGACACGCAGCGGTGACGCTCGGCGGGGGAACGGTCGTCGTCAAAGCCCAGATTCATGCCGGCGGACGCGGCAAGGGCGGGGGTGTGAAGGTCGTCAAGAATCCGGACGCGGCGTACGAAGCGGCGAAGAAGATCATTGGCATGCAACTCGTCACGCATCAGACGGGTCCGGAAGGCCGCATCGTCAAACGGCTGCTGATCGAGGAAGGGCTGTCGATCGCGCGCGAGTTGTACCTCGGGCTGGTGCTCGATCGCTCGACGCGCCGGCTCGTGCTGATGGCGAGCCCGGACGGCGGCGTCGAGATCGAGAAGGTCGCGATGGAAACGCCGGAGCGGATTTTCAAGGCGTTCCTCGATCCGGCGTTGGGGTTGCTGCCGTTTCAAGCCCGGCAGCTCGCCTTCGCGCTCGGCCTGAAGGGCGATCAGGTCGGCAAGGCCGTGCGGCTGATGACGGCCGCGGCCAACGCGTACATCGCCACTGACGCGTCGCTCGTCGAAATCAACCCGCTGATCGTGACCGCCGGCGGCGATCTGCTCGCGCTCGACGCCAAGATGAACTTCGACGACAACGCGCTGTACCGCCATCCCGACTACAAGGAACTGCGCGATCTCGACGAAGAGGAGCCCCTCGAGATCGAGGCGTCCAAGTTCTCGCTCAACTACATCAAGCTGGACGGCTCGATCGGCTGCATGGTCAACGGCGCCGGCCTCGCGATGGCGACGATGGACATCATCAAGCTGGCGGGCGGCGAGCCGGCGAATTTTCTCGACGTCGGCGGCGGCGCCAACGCCGAGCAGATCAAGAACGCCTTCCGGATCCTGATGTCCGACAAGAACGTCCGCGCCGTGCTCATCAATATCTTCGGCGGAATCCTCCGCTGCGATGTGCTTGCGCAGGGCGTCATCGAAGCCGTCACGGACCTCGGCGTGCGCGTGCCCATCGTCATCCGCATGGAAGGGACCAACGTCGCGCTCGGCAAGCAGATGCTCCGCGAGAGCGGCCTCAACTTCACGACGGCAGACTCGATGGGCGAGGCCGCCGAGAAAGTGGTCGCGCTGACGCACCAGGTTTCCGATTCCCGATAGATCCCATGGCAGTACTGATCGACAAATCCACCCGTTTGCTGGTGCAAGGTCTGACCGGCCGCGAAGGCACGTTTCACGCGAAACAGGCACAGGCCTACGGCACCACGGTCGTCGGCGGTGTGACGCCCGGCAAAGGCGGCACGACGCACGAGGGCTGGCCGGTGTTCGACACCGTGCGCGACGCGGTGAAGGAGACCGGCGCCAACGCGTCGGTCATCTTCGTGCCTCCGGCCGGCGGCGCCGACGCGATCATGGAGGCCGCGGAAGCGGGCGTGCCGCTCGCCGTGTGCATCACGGAGGGCATTCCCGTCAACGACATGATGCGCGCGCTCGCGTATCTGGAGAAGACGCGGATGCGTCTCGTCGGGCCGAACTGCCCGGGCGTCATTACCGCCGGCCAGGCCAAGGCGGGCATCATCCCCGGTCACATCTGCAAGCCGGGCCGCGTCGGGATCGTGTCGAAGAGCGGCACGTTGACCTACGAAGCGATCCATCAACTGACCGGTCTGGGGCTCGGTGAGACGACGTGCATCGGCATTGGCGGCGATCCGTTGATCGGCACGTCGTTCATCGACGCGCTGAAGCTGTTCGCCGACGATCCGGAGACCGAAGCGGTCGTGCTCATCGGCGAGATCGGCGGGAGCGCCGAAGAAGAAGCCGCCGCGTTCATCCGCACCGCGTTCAAGAAACCCGTCGTGGGATTCATCGCGGGCCAGACCGCGCCGCCGGGCCGCCGTATGGGGCACGCGGGCGCGATCATCGCCGGCGGCAAGGGCACGGCCGCGGAGAAAATGCAGGCGCTGTCGGCGGCGGGCGTGCGCGTCGTGAAGAGTCCCGCAGACCTGGGCCGCGCCGCCGCCGAGGTCCTCGGCCGCAGTTAAAGGCGCTATAATTTTCAAGATCAGGCGGGGCGGACTGTGGCCACAGTCCGCCCTGTCCTTATGGACTCATGACTTCACCTCTGCCGAGCGTCGAGCCCGCCGAAACCGCCGAACGTCTGGACGTCGTCAACGACTTCAGCATTCAGGTGGCGACGGTGAATGGATCGGGCAGCCAGACCGCCAACCTGGTCCTGCTGCGATCGATTTTCCAGATGGGCGTGCCGGTGTCGGGCAAGAACCTGTTTCCGTCGAACATCGCCGGCCTGCCGACGTGGTACACGATCCGCGCCAACCATCGCGGCTACGTGAGCCGCAAGAAAGAGATCGACTTTCTCGTTGCGATGAACCCGGAGACGGCGCGCGAGGACGTGCTGTCGCTCGAGCCGGGCCGGGCCGTGGTGTACGACGAGCCGCTGAAGCTCGACGCGCTGCGCAGCGATCTGGTCTTCTATCCGGTGCCGTTCGACAAGATCGTGGCGGCCGTCTGCCCCGACGCGAAACTGCGGCGGCTCGTCAAGAACATGATCTACGACGGGATCCTGGCGCATCTCCTGTCGATCGATCTCAAGGAGATGGAAATCGCGCTCGGCCGGCAGCTCGGCAAGAAGCCGAAGGCGATGCAGCTCAACATGGGCGCGCTCGAAGCCGGCGCGAAGTACGCCGCCGAGCACCTCGGGAAGCGCGACCCGTATCGCCTCGAGCGCATGAACCAGACCGCCGGCCAGATTCTGGTCGACGGCAATGCCGCGGCGGCGATGGGGTGCATGTTCGCCGGGGTGACGGTCGTCGCCTGGTATCCGATTACGCCGTCCTCGTCGCTGCCCGAAACGCTGATCGACTACATGCGGAAGTACCGGATGGACAAGGAGACGGGGAAGGCCACGTTTGCCATTGTCCAGGCGGAGGATGAGATCGCCGCCCTCGGCATGGTGCTTGGCGCCACGTGGGCCGGCGCCCGCGCGATGACATCGACCTCCGGGCCGGGCATTTCGCTCATGTCCGAATTCGCTGGGCTCGCGTATTACTCCGAAGTGCCCGCGGTCGTCTTCGACATCCAGCGCATCGGTCCGTCCACGGGATTGCCCACTCGGACGTCGCAGGGCGACCTGCTCTTCGTCGCGTTGCACTCGCATGGCGACACACGGCACGTGATGCTGCTGCCGGCGTCGGTGCAAGAGTGCTACGAGATGGCGATGGAGGCATTCGATCTCGCCGAGCGCCTGCAGACGATCATCTACGTGATGTCCGACCTCGATCTCGGCATGAACACGTGGATGTCCGAGCCGTTCACCTATCCGGACAAGCCGATGGATCGCGGCAAGGTTCTTGACGAGGGGAAGGTCCGCGAGCTTGGCGCGTCCTGGGGCAGATACAAGGACGTCGACGGCGACGGCATCGCCTGGCGATCGCTGCCGGGCACAGGCGCTCCGGCGTATTTCACGCGTGGCTCGGGTCACAACGAGATCGCGCAGTACACCGAACGGCCCGATGACTACGTGCGAAACCTCGATCGGCTCGCGCGCAAGTTCGACACGGCGCGCACGATGGTGCCGCACCCGGTCGTGGACCCGGGCGATCCGGACGCGCGCGTCGGCATCATCGGCTTCGGGTCGAGCCATTGGGCGATCGAGGAAGCCCGCGATCAGCTTCGCGAGGAATCCGGTCTCCGGACGGCGTACCTGCGTCTGCGGGCGTACCCGTTCACGCCCGAAGTCGACGACTTCATCCGCCGGTACGATCGTATCTACGTCGTCGAGCAGAATCGCGACGCGCAGATGCTGAGCCTGCTCCTGATCGACGGCGAAGCGCAGTTCGCCGCGCGTCTCCGGAGCGTGCTCCATTACAACGGGTTGCCGATCGACGCGCGCAGCATCACTGATGAGATCTTGCGACAAGAGCAATTGTGAATCTGTAGGCCGGGGCTTCAGCCCCGGCGACGCGCCGGCCCTAAAGGGCCGGCCTACACCAGGCAGACTATGAGCACAGAAACTCCTTCCACTGGCAAGCGCCTGAACCGCATCGGGCTCGACGTCTCGTCATACCGCGGCAGCAAGACGACGTTGTGCGCGGGGTGCGGGCATAACGCGATCACGGAGCGGGTCATCGACGCGTTCTTCGAGATGGGCGTGGATCCGAAGCGCGTGCTCAAGCTGTCCGGCATCGGCTGCTCGAGCAAGAGCCCGGCCTACTTCCTGAACCCGTCGCACGGCTTCAACTCCGTGCACGGCCGCATGCCGTCGGTGGCGACGGGCGCCATGCTGGCCAACAGCGGGATGCTGGCGATCGGCGTCAGCGGCGATGGCGACACCGGCGCGATCGGGATCGGCCAGTTCGTCCACCTGATGCGTCGGAATCTGCCGCTCATCTACATCATCGAAGACAACGGCTGCTACGGGCTGACGAAAGGCCAGTTCTCGCCGACCGCCGATCTCGGCTCGAAGGCCAAGAACGGCGTCGTCAACGAGCTGCCGGCGATCGACACCTGTGCGCTGGCGATCGAGCTCGGCGCCTCGCTCGTCGCACGCTCGTTCTCCGGCGACAAGAAGCAGCTCCTGTCCGTGCTGAAGACGGCCATCGCGCATCGCGGCACGTCGATGATCGACGTCATTTCTCCGTGCGTGACCTTCAACGATCACGACGGTTCGACGAAGAGCTATTCGTACGTGAAAGATCACGACGAGCCGCTCGGCGAAATCAGCTTTATTCCGTACTTCGAGAACATCGAGGTCGAGTACGAGCCGGGCTCCACCACGGCCGTGCAGATGCACGACGGATCGAAGCTGTATCTGCGGAAAGTGGCCGAAGACTACAACCCGTCCGACAAGATCGCCGCGCTCCGGCTCCTGCACGAGACGGCGCGCCGGGGCGAGTTCGCGACGGGCATCATCTACATCGAGCCCGACAAGGACGACTTCATCGACACGCTGAATCTCGTCGACGAGCCGTTGGCGCTGCTGCCGCAGGACAAGGTGCGGCCGGGCAAGGCCGTGCTCGACGAGATCATGGAAAGCCTGCGGTAACCCGCATCCCAAAACCACCACGCGTCCGGACCCGGCCAGGCGCGCCTGCCGGCCGTCGTACTGCGCGGTGGGAAGTTCTTCCGTACCCGATAATTGCGCGCAGGCCGGCCTCGACCCGGCCAAGGGAGGCGGTCATGACCGCGCGACTGGCTTTGCTGCTGGCGACCTCGTTCGGCGTGCTCATCTCTGCCCACCAGGCGTCGCCGGCCGGGCAACAGACTCCCCCCACGACGCAGCAGGTCCAGCCGTACCCGCCGATCGGACCAGGAATTCAGGCGCCGACACCGACCCATTCCGTCAACGCCAAGTACACGCGCGACGCCATCCAGGCGAAGATCGAGGGACTCGTCGAATTGACGATGGTGGTTCTGCCCGACGGGAATGTCAGCGACGTCCAGGTGACGAAGTCGCTGGACGCGAAGTTTGGACTGGACCAACAGGCGATAGATGCCGCCAAGCAGTGGCGGTTTAAGCCGGGAACCAAGGACGGGCGTGTCGTGCCGATGTTCGTGACGATTCTGATGGAGTTCAGGCTCTCGGCTCGCGGCTCGCCAACAACCCCGTCGCAGACGCCCGCGGCCGCCGCCGCAAACGACGACTTCTACAAGGACACCTACCTGTCGGTGTACCCGCAACTCGTCCAGCCCGTGCTCCTCCGCTCGTCGCAGCCGAAGTACACATCCGACGCGATGCGCGCAAAGCTCCAGGGGATGGTGGAAGTCGAAGCCGTCGTCGGCACCGACGGGACTGTCACGCGCGCTCGGGTGTCGAAGTCGCTTGATACGCAGTTAGGCCTCGACCAGAACGCGCTCGACGCCGTGAAAAGCTGGGTGTTCACGCCTGGCCGGCTGAACGGACAGCCGGTCCCGGTCGTCGTCAGGCTGACGCTGGAGTTCCGGCTCCACTGAGCACGCGTCCGGGCACGGATTTCGTCGATGCGAGGGTTGTCACTTTTGATCGTGACGATCGCCTTGCTGGCGTCACCGGCGATCGCGGAACAGGTCACTCAGGAATTCGGCAAGGGCGCGTATCGCGCGGACACACCCGGGCTCGTCAAGCCCAGGTTGCTGAAGCAGGTTCCTCCCAACTATCCCAGCGTCGCCAAGAACGCCAGTGTCGCCGGCGACGTCGAGATCGAGGCGATCGTCGGACCGGACGGCAAAGTCGGCGACCTTCGCATCGTCAAGTCCCTCGACACACGGTTCGGTCTCGACCAGGAAGCGATCCGCGTCGCGAAGCTGTGGGTCTTCGAGCCCGCGCGCAAGGACGGATTTCCCGTGCCGGTGATCGTCACCATTGTCGTGTCGTTCAAGCTGACCGCGAGCGGTCGGCCCTCGCAGCCGCTCGGTACACCCTCCGGCACGTTCACGGCCAGCACCGCGCCTGCGCCGCCGCTGATCGAGTCTGACGAGGATTTCGCCCGAGGCGCTTCTCGCGCGGACGATCCCGGAGTCGTGCCGCC
>JBLNGH010000586.1:0-8892 GCA_050264575.1 Acidobacteriota bacterium
CGAGGCAGATGCCCGTGTCACCGACGTCCAGGTCGCCGCTCAACAGATCGACGAGCGCGGCCGGGGTCGAGAGATCGTTGGGGATCACTTCCAGCGCCAGCCGCACGCCCGCGGCAGACGCCGCTGCCGCAATCGCTTCCAGGCTCTTTCGCATGGACGAGGCGTCGTTGTCACCCGGCGGAATCTTCTGGCCTCGCGGCAATCCGAGGTGCACGACCACGACCTGGCAGCCAAGCGCGCGCGCCGCGTCGATCGCGGCCTTCGTTTCGTCTATCGCCTCGATCCGGTTGGCGGCGATGTTCGAGGCGTTGGACAGCGGCCGTCCCCATTGACCGCCGCGAAAGCTGTCGAAAATCGGCGCGTGCATGGTGGCGGCGGTGATCCCGAGATCGCCCAGCCATCCGTGGAGTGCGAGGATGGTCGCGCGATCGCGGTAGTCGACGTGCGTGCGCGTCGCGAAGATCTCGACGAGATCGAACCCATGCGCCTTGATCGTCTCGAGGTGGGCCCGTTCGAGACGCTCGTTGTGGAACAGATGCGTCGAGATGCCGAACGTCACCGCAGCTCGTCCATGTGACGGCCGAGAATCTCGCCCAGCCGCTTGAAGCGCGGGTATTTGTGCACCGTCTCACGGACGTACTTCAGCGTCCTGGGGATGTACTGGATGTACACGGGATTGCGCCGGCCGGTCGTCTGATAGCCGAATGTGCCGAGCGCTTTGAGATTGCGCTGCAGCGCCATCACGTCGAACCGCTGCCGGAATGCCGCGTCCTCGTCGAGACGCCCCTGGAGCGCCAGGAAGTACGCGATCAGCTCGTCGACCGTCTGCTCGGTCAGATCGACGTATGAGTCTCGCAGCAGCGACGCGAGGTCGTACGTGTCGGGTCCCAGACGCGCGTCCTGAAAATCGATGATGCAGAGACGCTCGTCGCGCCACATCAGGTTGCGGCTGTGATAGTCGCGGTGGCACAGCACCCGCGGTTCCGCCGCCAGCTCGTCGACCAGGGTGGCGCATTCGGCGCGCAGGGCATCGCGTTCCCGCGCGGCAAAGACGATGCCCCGATAGCCTTCCAGAAAATGCTTGATGAAGAAGTCCATCTCCCACGTGAGCTTCGGCACGTCGAAGGCCACGGCGTAGGGCAGGTACTTCTGATCCGCAAGGTCGCGGCCGCGCCGCTGGAAGATGTCGATGAACGCCACCGCCTGCCGGTACAGTGCCGCGTGCCGGGCCGCCGGCGCCGAGCCGAGATGCGCCTGCAGCGTGACGTCTCCCAGATCCTCGAGGGCCAGCACGCCGAGATCCTCGGCGTGGCCGAGAATCCGCGGCACCGGCACCGGCATCGAGGCGAAGAGCTCGGCCGTGTTGACGAAGGGCAGCGAGCCGTACTCGAACGGCGCGCCATAGGCCGCCAGCACGAACGGCTCGCCGTCGAGCGGCAGAATTCGAAAGTACCGCCGATCGGATGCGTCGCCGGTGAGCGGCACCACGCGCGCGTCGGCGGCTCTGGTCCGCTCGAGGTAGCCGGCAATCGGTGCGGGAATCGACGGGTCAGCCACGAAGACAGCTTAACAGGCCGCCAATTCGGCGGCCTGAACTTAGAACTCTGAACTTAGAACTTCGGACCCGGCACTATTCTTTCGAAGTTCTGAGTTCTAAGTTCTAAGTTCTGAGTTCTAAGTTAGAGGATCCATTCGAAATACTGCCACACCATCGCGAATGTCTGCCGCGTCGCCGCTCCTGACGACGCGTGGCGGCACGAGCACGGCGCCTTGCGCGTGAAAACCCGATGGGACCGTCACGTCACCCGCCACGATGCACTCTTCGAGGGTGACGTGATCCGCGACGCGCGCCCCGGGCCAGACGACGCTCCGTGTCAGTCGCGACGATGGATCGGCGGCCGGAGGACTCGCCGGCGGATCGGCAGCCAGTGCCAGTGCGGCGCGCAGATAATCCCGCGGCGTCCCGACGTCGAGAAACGACGTCGCCGGCCGGAACCCGCAGAGTCTGCCGGGCTCTGACAGAAGCTTCTGGTAGATCCCGACGACAGATTCAGCCGGCACGCCGTCTGGAAGATCGGCAAAGACCGACGCGCGCACGATTTGGACGCCGATGAAGTGCCAGCTGCCCGCCGCGCGCCCCTTGGGCACCCACCCCGTCGCGCGGTCCTCATCGTCGAGCACCAGACCGTTGTAGTGATCGGGCGCGGGATTCGGGACGAGCGCGAGCGTGACGTCCGCACGGTGCCGTTCATGCGCGGCAATCATCGGCGCCAGCGCGAAATCGCAGAGCGTATCTCCATTGACGATGAGAAACGTCTCGGAATCGAGGAGAGGGAGTGCGTGGCGCGGACCGCCGGCCGATCCGAGGATCGGCTGCTCCCAGGAATACCGCACGCGCAGACCGAGATGCGCGCCGTCGCCGACGACGCGCGTGACCGTGTCCGGCAGATGGTGCAGGTTCAGCACGACGTCGCCGACCCCTTCGCGGCGCAGCCAGTCGAGGATGTGCTCGATCAGAGTGCGGCCGGCGAGCGGAACAGCCGCCTTGGCAACGAGTCGTGTGAGGGGATCGAGCCGGGTGCCGAGACCGGCAGTCAGAACGAGAGCGGGCAGCACCGCCCGAATTGTAGTCGGAGAAGGAAAGACATGGCCGGGCCCGGGTGGCCCGGCCACGCATGAACTACCGCTTGCGAATCAGTGCGAGCACTTCGCGGCCTCCGCGCCAGACGACGACGCGCGCCGTACGGCCCGTCGTCACTTTGCTGAGCGCTGAGGTGATCTCTGAAACGCTCTTCGCGTCCGTACCCTGGACGCTGAGAATGACGTCGCCCGGCCGCAGACCTGCCTGCGCAGCCGGACCGGTCGGTTCGACGGACATCACGACGGCGCCGCCGCGTCCGGTGGGAAGCTCGAGGTCGCGGGCCGCGTCGCTGGTGATCGGTCCGAGACTCATTCCAAGTCCGGTCTCATGACTTTCCGGCGCCTCGCGACTGGTCTGTCTCGTCGAAGAACCGCCCTGTTCCTGCTCGAGATCCAGCTCCTCGACCTTCACGTTCAGCGTCATGACTTTCTTGGCGCGGACGATCTTCATCGGGACCGTCGTTCCCGGCGCGGTCCTGGACACGAGCGCGACGAGCTCGTCGTTGTTGCTCACGGCCTTGCCGTTGAACTCGATGATGACGTCGTCCACTCGAAGGCCGGCGGCCTTCGCGGGTCCGTCTGCGTCGACCGACGATACGACTGCGCCGCCCGAGCCGGGCAGGCCGTAGTCCTCGATCATGTCTTTCGTCCAGTTGGTCCGGGTCACGAGAATGCCGATGCGGCCGCGGACGACCTTGCCGGTCCGCAGCTGCGGCAGGAGATCGCGGACCTTGTTGATCGGGACCGCGAAGCCGACGCCGAGGAAGCTGCCGCTGCCGTTGCTCGCAATCGCCGAGTTGATGCCGATGACCTCACCGCGGATGTTGAGGAGCGGACCGCCGGAGTTGCCCTGATTGATGGCCGCATCCGTCTGGATCATCTCTTCGACGCGTGTGCCGCCCTGCGCCGAACGCGAGGCGATCTGCTGCCGGCCGACCGCGCTGACGACGCCCACCGTCACGGTGTTCTGAAGCGTGAAGGGGTTGCCGATCGCCATGACCCAGTCGCCGGGCGCCATCTGCGACGAGTCGCCGAACTTGATCTCGGTCAGCGGCGTGGTCGGTATCTCGGTCAACTGGAGGAGCGCCGTGTCCGTGAGGGCGTCACGGCCGACGATTTTTGCCGGAAGCAGGTCTTCACCATCTTTCATGCTGGCCAGCTGCACTTCGATCTTCGTGGCATCCTCGATGACGTGGTTGTTCGTCAGGATGTAGCCGGTCTTGTCGATGATGAACCCGCTGCCCGCGCCGATGGCCTGCTCTTCCTGCGGCGGCCCGCCGCGGCGGCCCCGCTGTCCGAACTCGAACGGGAAGATGTCGCCGAAGCCGCGCACCTGCCGCGTCGAGATCGTGGTAATGCTGACCACGGCCGGACCCGCCTGCTGCGCGATGTTCCGGAACGTGCTCGCGTCGATTGCGCCGTTGAGCGGCGCGCTGTTGCTGGCCGGCACGCTCAGATTGCTGGCAAACGAGTGGGGAACCATATCCAGACGCGATGCAATCACCATCCCTACCGCCAGTGACAGCACCGCAATCAATACTCCATAAAAGACGCTAGATTTGCGTGTCGGCATAAATGAACTCCGTCCTTGCGCTCCTTTGACTCAAAAAAGTGACCTGAAAACCCGGTTCGCCGTCCCTATATCAGTTAAGACGGTGGATGGTCGGGTCACAGTTTCACCGTGTCGCGATTTTGACCAGTGTCTCCTGCAAGGGGCCCGTCACCTCGGCCGATTTCTGGCCGACTACCATGTTGATTTCGGTCCGAACCCCGAATTCCTTTGTATAGAGTCCCGGTTCGATCGTGAAGCCCGTGCCGGGCACGAGCTGGCGATCGTCGTGCGTCTCGTAATCGTCCATGTGGACGCCGTTGCCGTGCACTTCCTCACCGAGGCTGTGGCCGGTCCGGTGAATGAAGAACTGGCCGTAGCCCGCGGCGGTGATGACGTCGCGCGTCGCGCGATCGACTTCCCAGCCGTGTACCGGCTGGCCGGCAGCGACCGCCGATTTGACCTTCGCGACGGCCGCGTTGCGTCCCGCCACGGCGACGCCGAACGCCTTCGCGATCGCCTCGGGTGGCGTGCCGGCGAAGCCGGTCCAGGTGATGTCGGCATACACGGCATGCGGCCGATCGAGTTTGCCCCATAAATCGAGCAGCAAAAGCTCATTGGGACGAACCTGGCGGGATTTGTCGCGGGTTGGCGCGTAATGAGGATTGCCGGCGTTCTCCTGCGCGCCGACGATCGGCGCCGAATCGGCGACGAGCCCCTCTTCGCGAAACCAGTCGGTCATCTTCTGCTGGATTTCGTACTCCGTCGGCGTCTCGCCGGCCGAGAGCCTGGCGCCGACGAGCTCGAAGGTTCGATCCTTGATTCGATAGAGCTTTTCTGACGCGGTGCGGTGCGTGGCGATCGCGGCTTCATCCCACGCGGCCTCGAATCGCTGGACGAGATCGCCGGACGACACGACCCGCAGCCCGAGACGACGAATGAAATCGACGGTGCCGGCGTCGACGCGCGACAGGTACGGGATGGCGCACTCGGGCGAATACTCCATCGCGACGACCTTGGAGCCGCGAAGAATCTCGGCGACGCCTTGCTCGAGCTGCAGGCGTCCGGCATACGTCACCTTGGCGCCGGGCATCTGGTCGAGCACGAACGGTTCGATCGCGTGCACCAGCTTCTTCGGGGTTCCGGACGCCGGGATGAAGTAATACCAGCGGCGGGTCGTGTGCGCGCCGGTCAGTCCGGCCAGCTTCACGGCGACCGGATTCGATCCGTGGAAGTCGTACAGCAGCCAGCCGTCGACTTGATCGACTGCCAGCGTTTTCTGAATCGCGGGGATGTCCAGGGGCATCAACGCAGTATATCGATCCGTACAGTTTGACGATGTGGAGCGCTTTGGGAATGTTAAAAATTGTTAATCGTCCGCTAAGAAACGCGCTTGTCACAATCGGTTTCGGGGTTCCGAAGTTCCGGGGTTCCGGAGTTCTTGGAGAACCTCGGAACTCCGGAACCTCGGAACTCCGGAACCGACCGAGCTCTATTCACATTTCTCCATTCCAATCCTCAGGCTCCGCCGCCGTCGACCGGAACACTTCGAGGTGCCACTTCCCGCCGCCCCACGGCTCGATGACGTCGGCCGCGACGACGTCCACTAGGATTTCGGAAAACGTGCGGTGTTCGGGATCGTTCTCCAGATGATAGGCCTCGTCGTCCCAGACGAATGACGGGTAGAGGAGCAGCGTCAGGAACAAATCGTAGCCGTCGTCGAGAACGATGAGATGGCCGACGGGGCGTTTCTGGGTCGAGTGATAGACGAGGTACTTCTCCGCGCTGTGCGCGCGGATGTAGCGCTTGAGCGTGAATTCGCGCGCGACGATGTCCTCGACGGCAATCTTCTTGTCCCAGCAGTCGCGGCAGTAGCGGGCGTCGCCGCGGGGCTCGGACACCTCTTTGGTGCCGCAGAGGGCGCATCGAACGGCTTCAGCGGATTTGCGTGCCATGCGTCAGCTTCGGAGCGGGGGAGCGCTCCGAACTGTCTATCCTAAACCATCCGCCCTACACCAGCGCCGCCCGGCACGCCGGCGCGTACGCGCGCTCGACGTAATCCTTGAGCATCCGCCGCGATGAGAAGCGCGGCGTCACGGTCAGGATCGCCTGCTTGACCATGCCGATCCACCGGCGCGGCAGGCCACGTCCATCGCGTTCGTAGAACCACGGCACGACCTCGTTTTCGAGCAGGCTGTACAGCGCGTGCGCGTCGGCAGCATCGATGACGTCCACCTCGGACGATGCCGGTTTGCTTTCGATGAGCCAGCCATTGCTGCCGGTAAAGCCCTCGGCCCACCAGCCGTCGCCGATGCTGAGGTGCAGCACGCCGTTCATCGAGGCCTTCATGCCGCTCGTGCCGCTCGCTTCGAGCGGCTTGCGCGGGGTGTTGAGCCAGACGTCACACCCCTGCACGAGCAGGTGCGCGACGTGCAGATCGTAGTCGTCGACGAACGCGATGCGGCCGCCGAATCTGGGATCGAGCGCGTGACCGAAGATGTTGTGCAGCTGTTCCTTGCCTGACTGGTCGGCCGGATGCGCCTTGCCGGCAAAGACGAACTGGACGGGGCGGCCGGCGTTGTTGACGAGACGGGCGAGCCGCTCCGGATCCCGGAAAATCAGGTCCGGGCGCTTGTAGCCCGTGAACCGGCGGGCGAACCCGATCGTGAGCGCATGCGGATCGAGCATCGCCCCGAGCGGAATCACGCGCGACGGCGCCGACGATTCGTCGGTCCAGCGCTGTCGCGCCCGTTCGCGAATGAACTGGAACAGCGCCTCGCGGAGCGAGGCGCGCGCCGCCCAGAGATCTTCGTCGGGAATCTCCAGGATCCGCGACCAGAAAGCCGGATCTTCGTACTGATCGCGCCATGCGGAGCTCAGATGTCGTTCGAAAAGCCGCGCGAGCTCGCCGGAAACCCACGACGGGACGTGCACGCCGTTGGTGATGGTGTCGACGCGCCGCTCATCATTCGGCACCTCGTGCCAGAGCGGCTCGAACATCTGGCGCGTGACCTCGCCATGGAGCTGGCTGACCGCGTTGATCACGCCCGCCGATCGCATCGCGAGTGCCGTCATGTTGAACTTCGGCCCTGCGCCGGAGTCGTACTCCCCGAGCTTGCGAAACAGCTCGCCGTGCCCGTTCATCGATCCCCACGTCCCGGCGAGATGCTTCTCGACCAGCTCGAATGGAAACGCGTCGTGACCGGCGGGCACCGGCGTGTGCGTCGTGAACACGGTGGTGCGTCGCACTTCGCCGAGCGCATCGTGCCACGACGTGCCCGACGCCAGCAGATCGCGCAGGCGCTGCAAGACGACGAATGCCGCATGTCCCTCGTTCAAGTGCCAGACAGCCGGCGTCAGGCCGAGCGCGCGAAGCGTCAGCACGCCGCCGAGGCCGAGAATGATTTCCTGCTGGAGCCGGATCTCCTGTCCGCCGCCGTACAAGCGCGCGGAGAGCTCACGGTCGTCGGGCGAGTTCTGCTCGAGCGCCGTATCGAGCAGCAGCAGCCGGACGCGCGCGAGCCGGACTTCCCAGACCTTGACGAGCACCGAGCGACCTTCCATCGGCACGAGCAGCACGCACGGCTTGTCGTCGAGCGTGCGCGCGGGTTCGATCGGGGCGTCGGTCCAGTTGAGCTGTTCGTACACCTCCTGCTGCCAGCCGTCGGGCGAGATCCGTTGGCGGAAGTACCCCTGCGGATACATGAACCCGAGGCCGATGAGCGGCACGCCGAGATCGCAGGCTTCCTTGCAGTGATCGCCCGCGAGGACCCCCAGACCGCCCGCGTAGATCGGCAGCGACTGGTGCAGCGCGAACTCGGCGCAGAAGTACGCGACGATCTGCTGCGGATCGGCGCCCGAGTTGGCGTGCCACCAACTGCGTCCCGACGCCGCAGGCGCGCGGGCGGTGTCGAGCGCGGCCAGGGCCGCGTCGTAGGCGGCGAGAAACCCGGGATCCGCCGCGGCCCGCTTGAGGACGTCCGGTGTGATGCGGTTCAGCATCATCACGGGGTTGTGGGCGCTCTGGCGCCACAGGCCGTAGTCGAGCCGGCGGAACACATCCCGCGCGGGATTCCAGGCCCACCAGAGGTCGAGCGCGAGTTCATGCAGACGGCCGATGCGTCGCGGCAGGGGAGCGGAGACGGTCGAGACGACGGGAGTGTCCATTCCTAATGAGTCACCGAAAGGCTGACAGTTGAATAAAGGTGTGGAAAAGTCGAGATTTCAGAAAAAACATGGCCGCGTCGGGACCGTAGGTTTCCGCATCTCCAGCTCACGACCACATCTGCATATGCAAGATTCAGGCACACGCACCCGCAAGCGACGCGAAGCGCGACAAGTCGATGTTGCCTCCGGACACGACGGCCACGATCCGCCGGTGTCCGGCGTCGCGTACCTGCGGAGAATGGGCTGCCGCGATCGCGCACGCCGCCGCCCCTTCGGCAATCACATGGCACCGTTCGGCGGTCAGCGTCATCGCGCGGGCGGCCTCTTCGAGTGACACGACGATTGACGCGTCGACCCACTGGGAGAGCAGCGGCCACATCGACGGCAGCACCGAGCGTCCGCCGGCGCCGTCGACGAACGACGCGGTCCAGCCCTCGAATCGCATCGGCTTTCCCGCGGCAAGGGACGCCGACAGCGGCGCGGCAGTCGCCGGCTCGGCCGCATAGACCTTCGCCGACGGCCGCAGCGCGCGCATC
>JBLNGH010000587.1:0-9929 GCA_050264575.1 Acidobacteriota bacterium
GCGGAGCATCGGCGCGCGACTCCTGCCGTGTTGTCTCCTGGCCTACATCGTGATGATTTGCCTCTGGCCCTGGCCGCCCTGGCGGTTTTTCGTGCCCGTGCTGCCGTTCGTGGTCGTGTACGTCGCCGACGCGTATGGCGACATCGCGCGCCGGTTCCTTCGCGACGGACGACATCGATATCTGATGGCGTCGGCGGCCGCGATCGTGCTGGCGCTCAATCTCGTTTTCGACGTGACGACCGGCCGCGTCAGCCGCCAGGTTGGATATCCCTATCACTTTGCGCCAGGCGTGATTGACCAATCGGCACAACCCGTCGCATGGACCGGGTTCGAAGACATGTTTCGGTGGGTGCAATCGCACGTGGGTCAGAATGACGTCGTGGCCTCGGGTCTCGACACGATGCTGTCGCTCTATACCGGCCGGGCGGCGTTTCGTCCGTGGGTGCACCGTCCCGAAGCGCTGTTTTACGGTTCACCGCGTGCGAAGACCGGCACGCCGGAAGAATTTCTGACGATCTTGAAGGACCATCGCGCGCGGTATCTCGTGACCTTTCCCATGGAAGGCTTTTCAGAAGCAGACCCGTTCAACGATCTCGTGCAGCGAGTCCTGGAGGAGCATCCGGGCGTGCTGACCCCGGCGTACCAGGGCGCAGATCCGCGTTTCACCGCATACGAAATTCGTTGGTGACCCGGAAAACGAAGGCCACTTGACTATCCCCGCCCCTTACGGCAGACGATAAGACAAACGTGCAGATGGCTCCATCGAAGGTCGAAATCCCACCGGGCGTGAGCACCGGCGCGAGACCGGCCAGTCAGCCTGTCGTCGAAGTGTCCGTGGTGATGCCGTGCCTGAACGAGGCGGACACGCTCGCGACGTGCATCCGGAAGGCGCGGGCCGCGCTCGACGGCGCCGGCATTTGCGGCGAGATCATCGTCGCCGACAACGGCAGCACCGACGAGTCGATCGCGATCGCGCAGCGCGAAGGCGCGCGCGTGGTGCCGGTAAAGACACCCGGCTACGGCGCGGCGCTGATGGGCGGCATCGAGGCGGCGCGCGGCCGGTTCGTCGTGATGGGAGACGCCGACGACAGCTACGATTTCGGCGAGCTGCCGAAGTTCGTCGAGCAGCTGCGCGCGGGCAACGATCTGGTGCAAGGCTGCAGGCTCGAGGCCGGCGGCGGACGCGTGCTGCCCGGCGCCATGCCATTCACGCATCGCTGGTTCGGGAATCCGATGTTCTCGGTGCTCGCGCGGCGATGGTTCCGCGCGCCGGTGACCGACATCTACTGCGGCATGCGCGGGTTCAAGCGCGATCTGATTTCAGGGCTCGATCAACGATGCACCGGCATGGAATTCGCCACCGAGATGGTGATCAAGGCGAGCCTGTCGCAGGCCAGAATCGCCGAGGTGCCGATCACGCTGCATCCGGACGGGCGCCGGTCGCATCCGCCACACCTCAAGACGGTTCGTGACGGGTGGCGCACGCTTCGGTTCTTTCTCTGGTACAGCCCGAGACAGCTCTTTCTCGTTCCCGGGTTGATTCTGATCGCGCTGGGAATCGTCGGATATGCCCTGGCGATGCCCGGGGTGCGGATCAGCGGCATGCGCTTCGACGCGCACACGCTGCTGTTCGCCAGCCTCGCGATCATCGCCGGGTACCAGAGCGCGTTCTTCGCCGTGTTCGCCAAGACCTTTGCCATCACGGAAGGATTACTGCCGCCGGATCAGCGGTTCGAGCGCTTTAAACGCCTCGTCACGCTGGAGCGCGGCCTGGCGATGGGCGTCGCCGGCGCGGCGATAGGCGCGGTGATCCTCCTGGCCGCGGTGAACCAGTGGCGTGCGAAGAACTTCGGCGATCTGAACTACGCCGAAACGATGCGGCTGGTCGTGCCTGGCGTGACGCTGTCGGTCTTGGGGTTCCAGACCGTTCTGGGGTGTTTCTTCCTGAGCCTGCTCGGTTTGCGCCGGCGCTGAACTCCGGCGCCTACGAACGATGTTGATTGCGGCGCCATCACTGGTGGAATTGGTGTGGTGGCTCGGAGTGCCGCTGGCGCTGTTCGTCGCGCTGGGGCTGCTGGTTCGCCGCCGGCGCGGACGCATGCCACAGACGATCGAGACCGCGCTCTCGAGCCGCTTGGCGCCGATCGTCGCTGGCGGAGTGTCTGCGGCGATCCTGCTCGTCGTCTGGCGATCCCCCGCCGAGCCTCAACCCATTCATGACGAGCAGGCGTACGTGCTGCAGGCGGAGATCTTTGGCCGGGGCCATTGGACCGGCGAGCCGCCGCCGATTCCGGAATTCTTCGAGCAGACCCACGTCTTCGTCGAGCCGCGGCTGGCGTCGAAATATCCGCCGGGCACGTCGCTGTTGCTCGTTCCCGGCATCTGGCTCGGATTACCCGGACTGATGCCGTTGTTCTTCACAGCCGCCGCGGGCGCGCTGGTGTTTGCCATCGTCCGGCGGGTCTTCGATTCGACGCTGGCGCTCGCCACATGGGCGTTGTGGTCCACGTCGACCACCGGTCTCTACTGGCGATCCACCTACTTTTCCCAGAATCCCGACTCCGCGCTCTGGCTGTTCTCGTTGTGGGCGCTTCTGCGATGGAGGACGGAGCGCCGGCAGTCATCGCTGATCGCGGTGGCCTGTGTCTTTGCCTGGATGTATTTGACGCGTCCGTTGAGCGCAGTCGCGCTGGCCGCGCCGGTGGCGATCGCCGTTCTGGGCCGGGCCTGGCGTGAAAGGCTCGTTCGTCAGGCGGCGATCGCGACTGTCTGCGCAGTGCCCCTCCTGCTGATCAATCCGTTGTGGCATCAGAAGACGGTGGGTGACTGGCGGATCAATCCCTATTCGGAGTACTCGCGGCAGTACATGCCGTTCGACAAACCTGGATTCGGCTACGACGCCACGCCGCCGATCAAGCCGCCGACGCCGCCGCACGCGTGGATCGAGGGCGAATTCATCCCGTATCACCAGCAACACCAACTCTCGGCGCTGCCGGCCATCGTGACGGCACGAATCATCGTGCTGATGATGGCGCTCGGCGAGAAGTGGCGCGTCGGGCTCGTCGTGCTCTTCGTCGTCGGCCTCATTCGCTCGAGAGGCACGCTGCGATTTGCCGCCCTCTCGGCGATCTGCCTCTTCCTGGCGTATCTGCTGTACGCCCACCCGGCGTGGTGGACCATCTATTACACGGAGGTTTTTCCGGTCTTCTTCGTGATTGCCGCGTACGAGCTGATGCGCTTCGGCAGGAGCGCGTTGAAGCTGGACGAGCAGGGTTGCCGCGCCGCGTTCCTGGCCGGCCTGACGCTGATTGCTCCCTGGATGGCCGCGGACGTCATGCGTGCCCGCGCGCAGAGCGACGCCCGCAGTGGATTTCAGCGACAGGCGGTGAAAACGCTGTCAACGATCCCGGAAGCACGTGCGGTCGTTTTCGTCGAATACCCGCCCGGCCACCTGCACTTCCAGTCGCTGGTCGGCAATACGCCCGACTACCGGAGCGCGCATCTCTGGATGGTCTACGACCGCGGCGAGGACAACGAGCGGTTGCTCGGCATCACCGATCGCGCCGCCTACCGGCTCAAGACGGCGACCTGGACGCTGGAACGGATCAGATAGGGGAGCGGCGCATCGCAATGGGGATCGTCGGGTCGCTGCATGGACGGGTCGTTCACACGAGGCGCGTCGAGGTGCTGGCGCGGCACCTGTCGCTGCCGTCTGTGATCCCGCGGCGCTCGACCGTGGTCGATGTCGGGTGCGGCGACGGAAAGCTGACCGCGCTCATCGGCCGTCAGCGTCCGGATTCAGAGTTCTCCGGCCTCGACGTACTTGTTCGTCCGCACACGGCCGTACCGGTTCGCGCGTTCGACGGCACCACGATTCCGTTGGACGATCGAAGCGTGGACGTCGTGCTGTTCGTCGACGTCCTGCACCACACGCACGATCCCATGGTGCTGCTTCGCGAAGCTCAACGCGTCGCCCGCCGGGTCATCGTCATCAAGGATCACACGATGGACGGGTTCCTGGCCGGCGCCACGCTCCGCTTCATGGATCGCATCGGCAACGCCCGGCACGGCGTCGCGCTGCCGTACAACTACTGGACGTCGGAGCAATGGGACCGGGCGATCCGCGAGCTCGGTCTGCGCGCCGCGGTCTGGAAACGGGATCTCGGGCTCTACCCCAGGCCCGCGCAATGGCTCTTCGAACGTTCGCTCCACTTCATTGGAGTCTTGGAAGAAGAGCGAGTGGAGAGTACATAGAGCCTGTCGGTTCCGGAGTTCCGAAGTTCCGGAGTTCCGGAGTTCCGAGGTTCTCAAGAGCCGGGTTCCAGAACCCCGAAACCCCGGAACCCCGGAACCGACAGGTTTCTTGACTATCCGAGATTATTTATTCGGCGCGAAATATCCGCCGCGGCTCTCGACGACGATGCCGTCGCGCACGGACTTGATCTCGACCTTGCGCCAGGCGCCGTCGCGCGCGTCGTTCGTCGAGGTGTAGCTGATCACGTAACGGCGGCGCAGGTTCTCGATGATGCGCTTGTAGTTCACATCCAGCTCGGTCGTGTCCTGCGGGAAGTACGCCTCGCCCATGGACAGCTCGCCCATGCGCTCGAGATAAGCGCGATCGATGTTCGGTCCCAGGCCGATCGGAAAGACCATCGCGTCGACGCCCTTGATCGCGTTCAGCACGTCCGCGAAGGTGTGCACGCTGCCGGGACCCGTGCCGGGGTTGTTCTCGTCGCGGCCGTCGGTGAGCACCACCACGGCGCGCCGCCCCTCCACCCGCGATAACCGCTGCAAGGCCTCCACGGTGGCGTCGTACAGCGCGGTGCCGCCTTTGACCGAGTACCGCTTGATCGCGTCGAGTGCCCAGACCCGGATCGTCGTCAAATCGTGGACGAGCTCGGTCTGGTCCGAGAAGAGCATGACCGCGAGTTTGTCTTTGTCGGGCAGCGAGAGCACGAACTCGCGCGCCGACTCCATGACCATCGGCGCCGCGCGCTTCATGCTGCCGCTCTCGTCCAGCACGAGGATGATCGACACGGGCGCCACGGCCTCCTGGAACACCTCGACCTTCTGTTCGACGCCGTCCTCGAGCACGACCAGGTCCTCGGCGGTGACGTCCACGAACTGCCGGTTGGCGTCGCGAATCGTGAGCTCGATCGACGGCTTGATGGGCGGCGGCAACGGTGCCGTATAGCCCTTGCGCACCTTGATGGTGTGCGTCGGGTCGTCGGTCTTGACCGTGATGGCCCGCCACGTGCCGTCGACCTTCTGGTTCTTCGGCGTATAGGTGAGCACGTACCGGATCTGGACGTCCGACGCGATCTGGGCGTGCACGTCGGCAAGCTGCTCTTCGCGGAACGGGAAGAACGGGCGGCCGCCGCTTTCCACCGCGATGTGACGCAGCAGGTCCTCGCCTTCGAGCGAGATGCCCGCCACGCCCGCGACGCCGATGACGTAGACCGTGATCCCGGCTGCCTTGACGTCCTCCAATGCTTGCTCGAACTTCATCGTGCTGTGCTCGTCGTAGCCGTCGGTGATCACGACGATGGCATGCCGGCCCTCGGACGTGTCGAGCTGGTGGACAACCGCCGACAGGCAGTCGAGGATCGCGGTGCCGCCGGCCGGCTCGATCTCGGCGATCGCGCCGTCGATGGTGTCCTTGTCCCGCGTCGGACCGGTGATCGGCAGGAGCGTCTTCGAGAACGGCGCAACGACCACCATGTCCTGCGATCGGATGAGGGAGGGCAGTTGTCTCGCGGCCTCGCGGACGAAATCGATCCGCCGCCGCATGCTGGCGCTCGTATCAATGAGCAGCGTGTACGTCGCCGGAATCATGTCCGGCTTGGCCACGTCGAGCACCTGCGGCACGCCGTCCTCGAACACGTGGAACTGATCCGGCGTGAGGCCGTTGACGGGGCGGCCCTTCACATCGATCACCTGCGGCTCGAGGATGACGCTCTGCACCGACGTCGACTGGCTGACGTCGAGCGGCTTGAGCTGAATCTTGTCGCGGGCGATGTTCCCGTGCTCGTCCTGCACTTGCACGGAGATCTCGGCGACTTCGAACGGGTTCGCGTCGATCCACTCGACCGCGTACGGCGCCGTGCTGTCCTCGCCGACGAGCTTCCCGTCCACGAAGAACTGGACGGCGCTGAGCTTGTTCTCTTTCGCCTGCGAAATGCGCGCGACGATGCGGACCGAGCCGCTCATGCCCGTCCGGCCGAGCGGCGAGGTGATCTGGATGGCCAGCGCCGGCAGCCCCTGCTCCTGTGAGGCAGGAGGCTTCGCGGGATCTTGAGCCGGTTTCGCCGGATCCTGAGCGGGCGGGCGAGCCGGGTCCTGACGGGCATCCGTCCGGACGGACGCCGCCATCGCGGCGGCCAGCAGGACGCCGAGGAGCGCGATCGTCCGCACGGACGGCCGATCGGAGCGCGTCAGTGCGTCGCCGAGACGCCGGCAGTCTCGTCCACGAAGTAGCTGGCGCACGCCGCCTCCAGCAAATCAACGGTCAGCCGGGGAGGCTCCCCGAGGTACAGTGCCAGCGAGAGCGCCTGGTCGATCAAATCGCGCGGATGGCATCCGCGGATTTCGATCCCCCGCGCGGGGTACACCTTCTCGAGCAGATGTCGGACGAGCGACGGATCGAAGTCCAGGTCGCGCTCGCGGCAGACGTTCTGGAAAATTGCCGTGAAGTCCGCCGACGTCGGGCTCTCGGCGAACACCTTGTAGTGAATACGACGGAGGAACGCTTCGTCGACGAGCTCGGCCGGCTTGATGTTCGTCGCGAAGATGACGAGCACCATGAACGGCAGGTCGACCTTCTGTCCCGACTGCAGGGTCAGGAAGTCCACCCGGCTTTCGAGCGGCGTGATCCACCGGTTGAGGAGCGCGTGCGGCGAGCACTTCTGGCGCCCGAAGTCGTCGATGACGAGCGCGCCGCCGTTGGCGACGAGCTGAATCGGCGCGCGGTAGAACTTCGCCGCCGGACTGTACGCCAGGTCGAGCGAGTCGAGCGTGAGCTCGCCGCCGACCGTGACGAGCGGCCGCCGGCACGAAATCCACCTTTTATCGTGCGTCTCACTGCTCTCGAGCGATTCCGAGTTCATCTGATCCTCGGACGGCCCGATCGGTTCGTGATTGACCGGATCGAACATCTGGATGATGTTGCCGTCGACGTCGAGCGCGTGCGGGATCCAGATGTCGCCGTAGAGCAGGTTGCCGATGGCCTGCGAGACGACGGTCTTGCCGTTGCCCGGAGGTCCGTAGACGAACAGCGAATGCCGCGCGTTGACCGCGGGGCCGAGCTGGTCGAGGACGCGCTGGCTGAGCACGAGATGCGAGAACGCCTCTCTCACTTGCTCGCGCGAGACCAGGCCCGGGTTGGCGGCCTGAAACGCCATCATGTACCGGCGGTACTGCGTGACCGGTACCGGCGCGATGCCCGTGTACATGTTCGTCTCGAGAAACACGTGGGCGCGCTCGCGGCCGAGCTGGCTGATCCGGTAGCGATACGAGGGCGCGCCGACCGTGCTGCCGCCGACGATCTCGCAGAGATGCTGAACCTTGAGCGCTTCGATCGCCGGCTCGATGACCGAGTACGACAGGCCGAGCCGGTCGGCCATCTGCACGCCGGAGAGCTCGCCCGCGAAGTGCAGCGACTTCAGGACCAGCTGGATGACCAGATCCAGCCGCAGCCCGGCCTCGTCGAGCGTCGTCGGCGCGGGCAACGCCGTAAGGTCCGGCGTTTCCTCGTACGGGGTTTCGTCGGTGTCAGTGATCAGCATTGCCCTAGTTCCTCATGGCGCCGCCCGGCCCCTGAGGCCGCGCGGCAAGCGTCCGCGCTTCGCGCGCCCGCACGCTCGCTTCCCAGAGCGAGGGCTTCTCGCGAACCGCCGTTTCAAAAGCCACGGCCGCGTTCGGATAATCCCGACGCGCCATGTGCACGATCCCGAGGTTATAAAAACCGACGCCCCGGCTGCCACCTGCCAGGAACTCCCGCTCGGCCTGGTCCATCTGGCCGGCGGCCGCATGCGCGAGCGCCAGGTTGTTGCGCACCACAATCGATCCCGGATCGCGGCCGAGCGCTTCGTGGCACTCGGCGATCGCCCTCGTCTCGTCGCCCTCGGTAAACGACAGGTAGCACAAGTTGTTCAAGGCGTAGGCCGCCCTGGGGTCGAGCGCCACGGCGCGCTCGAACCGCCGGCGCGCCTCGCCGTTGTTGCCGAGCACGTAGAGCAGGGTGCCCAGCGTGTTCTGCGCGGCCGCCCAGTCCGGCGCGAGGTACACCGCCTTGTAGGCGTGGGTGAGCCCGACGCCCGGCAGCCCCCAATCGCGCCACGTGCGGGCCAGCCCGTCGAACGCGGCGGCGTTCTTCGGATCGAGCGCGATGGCCCGCTTGAAATAGTCGTGCGCCTGGTCGTACACCTGCACGCGCCGGTACTCGACCGCCGCGCGCCGATAGTTTTCTGCGGACGGCGAATCGTCGGCGGCTTTGAGCGCGCGGGCGAGCGCGGCGTCGTTGTTTTCGACGACCACGGGCTTGTTCGCCGCAGCCGCCTCCCGGTGTTCCCGCAGCTTCTCGTCGATCTGACTCTGGACCGACGCCGCCGGGGGCGGCGCGAGATCGCTCTGCGCGACGCTGTCATGGGGACGTCCGGTGGCCGTCTCCGCCGACTGCCGCGCCGCGCAACCCGCGCCGACGAGGATCAGCGCGGCCACACCGCCGCCGCCGACGAGCGTCTTCCATCGCGATGGAATACCGGCGGCCATTGGGCTGGATCCTCGCAGTCCGTCGCCTCCCGGGCCAGGATGCCCGGGCATGGCGTTTACTCCTCGCGGTTCAGCCGGCTCCGCCGGCGCATCATGTAGAGCACGAGGAACACGCCTGCCACTGCGAACAGAATGATCGTCGACGTCGCCATCTGCGTTCTCCATTCTCCTTAATGGTCCAGACCCGTCTCCACGCCCCGCGGGCGTGACGAGTGACGGGCAGCTGTCTCCGCTATCCGACTCCCACTTCGCCGAACAGGACCCGAACGAATCGCACCACGGCGGGTCCCAGCGTCACCGTGAAGAACGCCGGGAAGAGGAGGAAGACCAGCGGGAACACCAGCTTGACGCCGATCTTGGCGGCCCGCTCCTCAGCCCGCTGCCGACGCTTCGTGCGCGACACTTCGGCATGCGTTCTCAGCGCCTGCGCGACGCTCGTTCCGAATCTATCGGTCTGAACGAGCATCGAAACCAGTGCCCGGACGTCGTCGACGCCGGTGCGCGAGGCGAGATTCTTGAAGGCTTCGAGACGCGGCTTCCCGGCGCGCGTTTCCGTAATCAACATGCGAAATTCTTCCGCGAGCGCCGGATACGCCAGCTCGAGCTCGTCGGTCGCTTTCACGATCGCCTGATCGAGCGACGATCCGGCTTCGAGGCAGACGATGAGCAGATCGAGCAGATCGGGGAGACCGTTGGTGATCACCTTCTGCCGCTTCGTCGTGATCCGGGACAGGATGAAGCCCGGAATCAGATACCCGAGCAGCGCGCAGATGATCATCAGCATCCACGCCTTCGACCACGGCAGGAACACAAGCGGCACGAACACGAAGATCACGGGCAGCACGAGCTGGCCGAGCGTGTAGACCGCGATCGGCGTCATCGTGTGATAGCCGGCGCGCACGAACTTGCGCCGCAGCTTCGTCATGTCCTTCGGCGAGCGGGGCACGATCCCGCTGAGCCGCTCGGCGAACTTGCTCGTCTCAGGCTCGAGCGACTTGTTTTCGAGCAGCACGCCGGTCGTCGCGGCGAGCCGGGCCTGGGCGAGACGGCGGCGCTCGAAATTCGTCTGCGTCATCACGAACTGCATGAGTCCGCCGACGCCGAGCGCGACGGCGCCGAAAACCGCGAAGACGGTGATCAGAAGGGCGATAGGCATGATC
>JBLNGH010000588.1:0-4097 GCA_050264575.1 Acidobacteriota bacterium
CCGAGATTTTTGTAGCCGTCATCTGCTTTGTGAATCACCGCGGTGTCGCCGCTTGCGAGCGGCAGCCCTTGCCGGTCGTAGATTGTGCCGCGCGGGATCTGGCGAACGACGTCGAGCACGCGCGGGTTGTAGACGAAGCGCCGCCCGCCGTCAGCCTGCAGTGCGAGTTGCGGACGCACGAGATAGTCGTCGCGTTTCGCGACCTGCACGTTGATGACGATGGCCATCAAGGCAATGGCCGCCGTGCCGAGCACGACGCCGAGCGTCCGCAGCGGCACTCGAAATGGCTCGGTGTCGGCAACGGGCAGCCGGCTGTTCCGGATGGCGGTCAGGATCCCCACGGCGGCGAGATTGGCCGCCATCGCCGATCCTCCGTAACTGAGAAACGGCGTCACCACGCCCGTGAGCGGAATCACACCGAGAATGCCGGCGGCCATGACCAGCACGGGCACGATCAACGTCAGCGTGACCGCGACGGCGAGGAAGAACGCGTAATCGCCCGGCGCGCGGGACGCGATGCGGAAGCCGCGCCAGACCACGAAGGCGTACAGCGCCGCCACGATCAGCAATCCGGCCGCGCCAAGCTCTTCGCCAACCGCGGCAAGCGCCAGGTCCGTGTGGCCGGCAGGTACGTATCGCGTATCGCCGAGACCGAGGCCCGTACCGGGAATGGCGCCGGCGGCAAGCGCCCAGTACGCGTGCGCCACCTGGTCGCCCCCGCGCGCGACGTTGTCCCACGGCGATTGCCAGATCCGCACGCGATCGGCGAGCGTGTCGGAGACGTGAAGCCGGTATCCGACATAGAAGCCGGCCAGGAGCAATCCGAGGCCGCCGACGGCCAGCACGACCTTTTTCCGCGCGACGGCGTACAACGACAGAAAGACGAAGCACAGGAACAGCGCCGGCCCGAGATCTTTCTGGAGGAAGAAGAATCCGAGCGAGACGGCGACGCCGATGACGAGCGGCAGCACGTACTCGAGCCGCGGGACGTTGAGAAACGGCGGCAGCGTGACGAGCCGGAACGTCCGGGTTCTGATGTTTCGCAGCAGCTCCCAGCGGCTGGCAAAGTAGCCGGCCAGGAACAGCGCAAGGAGCAAGCGAATCGCTTCGACCGGTTGGACGGGTCCGAGGTTCACCTTGGCGCCGCTTCCACCGGGCCCGTTCCCGAAGACGATCAGCAGGACGCACAAGGCGCCGGCGATCGCCAGCGGGACGTAGCTCAGCTCGCCGAACACTTTCCTGCGAAAGTCGATCGTCGAGGCGATGGCGAGCAACGCCAGGCCGATCAGGGTTCCCAGCGTGAATCGAACGAACAGCAGCGTGTCGCGAAGCGGATCCGCCCGGCTGACGAGCACGGCAAACCCGATTGCGGTCAGCAGGTGCACCGCGGCCAGCAGCGCGCGATCGCCGGCGATTCCCGATCGCCGCCAGAAGATCGAGACGATCTGAAACGCGGCGAGATACATCAAACCGGACAGCAACACCGTTCCCCGGTACGTCTCGCGGGTTCGCACGCTCAGGAAAGGTTTCAGCGTCGCGAGATCGGCCGGAGTGAACAGGGGAATGCTCGCCGGAAGCGGTTGCCGAGCCGCCGTCGCGCGCGCCCGTGCGGCGCGCAGCCGTTCTCCATACACGACCAGCTTCGAGTCGCGCTGAATCGCCTCGACCGGCACCGGAATCCGCGCGATGCTGCCGACGTTGGCCAGAGACACGCGCGGCTCCGGCGCGCCCGCCAGAAACTGAAACAGCTGTCGCGCCGCGAAAAGGCTGTCGGGCACGGTTCCGAGCGCATGCATCAGGACGGGTTCGAGCTTGTCGGTACTCTCCACCGTGCTGAGATTGACGACGGCTGCCGGCACGTTTTCGTGCGCAATCGACCAGGCAACCGCGCGGGTCCGGCCCAGGTAAGCCAGCGCAATCGCCGCCGCGGCGACAATGGAGGTGATGATGAGTACCAGATCGCCGAGACCGAGACGAGCGCTATCATGGCGCGCGCGCCGGTCGTGACGCTCGGCCGCGGTGAGGTGCGTCAGCGCCACGTGTCGTCGCTCCTGATGAGCGTCAGCCGCTCTTCGACCTGCTGGAGCAGCCGATCGGTCCGCCGGATGTTGCCCGCCGTGTTCGCGTAATCAATGACCTTCGAGTACAGCGTCAGGGCCTCGCGGTAGGCTTCCGCCGCCCGCGTCAAGTACTCCGCTTCCTGCGTCATGCCGCGCAGCGTCGCGGCCGTTCGCGCCAGCGCGTCGCCGCGCGCGCGGTAGCCGTCGGCGAGTTGGGCGGTCTCGCGGTCCCCGAGCGTGTAGCCGAGCTCTTCGGCCCGCTTGAGCGCGTCGGCGCCGCGATCGAGATCCTCGAGTCCATAAATAAAGGTCCGCGCCAGACCCAGGAACGGGTCGGCCCAGTTCGGACGAATCTCGGCCGCCTCGCGAAACGCGGCGACCGCCTCGGTGAACGACACCTGCGCGGCCGCGGCTTCGCCGCGACGCTTGCGCGCTTCGCCGTTGATGCGGTGCAGGTGTCCGTCGCAGTAGCGGAGCGCGGCGCGGAGCCGTCCGTCGCCGGGCGAGGCCGCGACCGCCCGCGCCAGATTCGCGCGGGTCGTCGCCCACTGCGCTTCGCGCACGGTCGGGCGCGGCAGGCGATAGTTGTCGATCACGCGATCGGCCAGCACGGCCGTTTGACGCACCAGCGCGTTTTCCAGCCCCTTCACGCCGATCCCTCCGAGCCAGCTCCGCCGGACGAGTGCGTCGTGACGATCCCAGACCGCGCCGAGACCGCTGAACTCCTGAATCGGGACCGTGCCCGCGACCCGCTCCGCCTGAAGCCGGATACATCCTTCGTTGGCGGCCATGCCCAGGAAGACGAGCATCAGGCCGATTCCGGCGAGGCGCGTCCGCCACAACCGCTTCCTAACACCGCCGCCCGCGGGTTGGAGATCGGTCTTCGTCTTCCGCGTCGTGGCCTCGCGTGTCGTCGCTCTCGTCGGCGCCTCGATCGTTCCGCCGGCGCGTGTCGGCCGCGTCGGCGGCTCGTCGGCGGCGCGCTGCGGCCACCCGTCCTGCTCCGCGCTCGTCTGCGCACCGCTCGTGAATCGCGACAGGTCTTCGCCGAACGCCGTCGCCGACTGATAGCGCTGATCCAGACCCGGCGCGAGCGCCTTCGCGACCACCGCCTGCAGGGCCACGGGACAGCCGGAATCGAGCGGCAGGGGAGGACGCCGCGACTTGATGCGCTCTTCGACCTTGCGCGTGTCGCCGCCCCGGAACGGCGCCGCACCGCTCAGCATTTCGTAGAGCAGCACGCCGAGCGCCCAGAGATCGGAGGCCTCGTCGATCTCGCCGGTCTCGAGGCGCTCGGGCGAGAGGTACGCGATGCTGCCGAAGTCGTTTCGCGTGACCCGACGGGTCATCGACAACGCCTTCGCGATCCCGAAGTCGAGCACTTTGACGCGATCGCCGGACGTGATCCGGACGTTCTTCGGTTTGAGGTCGCCGTGAAGCAGCGATCGAAGGCTGCGATCGTCGAGCGTCACCTCGAAGCGATGCGCCGCGTCGAGAAACTGCGCAAGCTCGACGGCAATCGCCGTGGCGCGCGCGACCGGCAGCGGACCTCGAGCGATCGCGTCAGACAGATTCTCGCCGTCGACATATTCCATCGCGACGTAGAAGTGGTCGCCGATGGTCCGGCGTTCGTAGACCTTGGGGACGAGCGCGCTCACGCCGGAAAATTGCTCTTGCAGGCTGGCGCCCCACTGTTCGGCCTCACAGATCTCGCGGGCCTCGCGATCGGCGCCGACCGGCACCTGCTTCAACGCGACGTCGAGGTTCGACCGCGTGTCACGCGCGAGAAAGACCACCGCCATGCCGCCGCGGCCGATCTCGCGCTCGATCTCGTAGGGCCCGACGCGATTGAAGTAGATCTCGGTGCTCATCGATTCTGCCCGGCCGGACTGCCCGGCGGCATCGACCGGTTACCGCCGACGAACCAGTTGCTGCGGAGGATCGGCGCGCGAACGCGCTCATCGGTGGCGATGATCCGCGACGCGAGATCTTCGAACACGTTGCCCGTCAGCGTCGGCTGCGCGCCTGATTCGATCA
>JBLNGH010000589.1:0-10549 GCA_050264575.1 Acidobacteriota bacterium
TCTGCGGCCGCGCCGCCGATTCCGACATCGACCTCGTCGAAGACCAGCGTCCGGGCCGGCTCGTCGTGCTTCGCGAGCGCCCGCAACGCGAGCATCACGCGCGACAGCTCGCCGCCGGACGCAATGCGGGAGAGCGGCCGGACCTCTTCGCCGGGATTTGGCGAGAAGAAGAATTCGACCTCGTCCAGACCGCGGCTGGTCCACCGATCCGGCGACGCGATCTCGCTGATACGGATGTCGATCTGCGATTTCGGCATCGCCAGCTCGGCGAGATCCGTTTCGAGCGCTTTACCGAGCCGGCGCGCCGCGATCCTGCGGGCGTCGGACAGCTCCCGTGCCGCGCGCTCGAAGCCAGCTCTGGACGCTCGCGCCCGCGACTCGAGCTCAGCTGCGCGCTCCTCGTTGGCGCCCAGTTCCGCCAGCTCGTCGCGAAGCGTGCGCTGGCGATCGATCACGGCGTCGAGCGACGGTCCGTACTTCTTCTTCATGCGTTCGATCGCCGCCAGCCGGTCTTCCACGGCCTGCAGGCGATGGGGCGCATCCAGCCCGGAGGCGTACGATCGCAGGAAGAACGCAAGGTCTTCGAGCTTCGACTTCACGTCCTCGCGCTGATCGAGGTACGGCGCAAAGCGCGGATCGAGCGCCGCGAGCTCCGTGACGCGCTTCCAGACCAGCGCGAGCGATGAGAGCGCCGCGTCTTCATGCTCGTACAGACTCGCGTACGCCTCCGAAGACAGTCGCGCGAGACGGTCGGCGTTGGCGAGCACGACGCGCTCGGCAGCGAGCGTCTCGTCCTCGCCGGCGACAGGCGCGACCTGATCGATTTCCTGGAGCTGAAACGACGCGATCTCGATTCGCGCGCGCTTTTCCCGATCGTCCAGGCGGGTCCGCGCGAGCGCGCCTTCAGCAGCTCGCCACTCGTCGAACCTCTCGTCAAGAGCCGCCGCGCGATCGTCGTGCGCGCCAAAGCTGTCGACGACGTCGATGTGCGCGGCCGGATCGAGCAGCGTCTGGTGTTCGTGCTGACCGTGCAGATCGATCAGGGTGGCGCCAAGCTCGCGCAGCGCCGCAGTCGTCGCCAGGGCGTCGTCGATGAACGCGCGGCTGCGGCCCTGGGCCGAGACTTCACGGCGGACGATCACCTCGCGTCCGTCCGGGCGTTCGAAGATTGCCTGGATCGTGGCGGTGTCCTCGCCGGTCCGCACGAGGTCGCTGCTCGCGCGTCCGCCGACGAGCAGATCGATCGCCTCGACGATGACGGATTTTCCGGCGCCGGTTTCGCCGGTGAGGACGTTCAACCCCGCTTCGAACTCGATCTCGAGACGCTCGATCACCGCCAGATGTCGCACGCCGAGAAAGCGGAGCATGTCGAAACCGGAACTCTCATGCTATCAAACTTTTGACAGCGATCTGGACGCGTGTTACGCTACGGATCGTTCGCGCTGTTTCCCAGCGGCGCATCACCACGTCGAGTGGAGGTCGTGTTGCGCGCGCTTGGAACGCTGGTCTTGGCGATCCAGGATCAGGGCTTAGCCGCAGGCTCAGCGGAAGCGGCATCCCGCCGGACGGACATCGTCTCCCTCATCATCAATGCCGATCCTGTCGTCAAGGTGGTGCTGACGACGCTGCTGCTCTTCTCGATCGTCTCGTGGGGAATCATCTTCTACAAGCAGCGGCAGCTGCGCCGCGCGTCGCGGCAGACCGCAACGTTCCTCGACGTGTTCCGCAAGAGCAGCCGGTTTTCGGAAGTCCATTCCGTGTGCGGCAGCCTGCCGGCCAGCCCGCTCGTGGGGCTGTTTCAATCCGGGTATGCAGAGCTCAACGCGCAGCTCCGCACGGCCGCCGACAAGCCGGGCACGCCCCCGCCTCGTCCAACACTCAGGAGTCTGGAGGCGGTGGACCGGGCGCTGCTGAGAGCGTCGACAACGGAAGTCGCCAAGCTGGAGCATCGTGTGCCCTTCCTCGCGACCACGGCCTCGATTACGCCGTATATCGGGCTCTTCGGTACGGTGTGGGGGATCATGTCGTCGTTTCAGGAAATCGCGGCAGCCGGATCGACGAGCCTGGGCGTCGTCGCGCCCGGCATTGCCGAGGCGCTCGTCGCGACGGCTGCGGGACTCTTCGCCGCGATTCCCGCAGTCTATTTCTACAACCATCTCACGAGCCACGTGAAAGCGTTTTCAAACGAGATGGAGGACTTCTCGATGGAGTTCCTCACCATCGCGGAGCGGAACTTCACTTAATGCCGAAGCTCGAACCGATTCCGAATGCGCCGAGCCGTGCCGGCGGCCGCCGCGCGCGCGCGATGCGGGTGTCGAGCTCGCTCGCCGAGATCAACGTCGTGCCGCTCGTGGACGTCATGCTCGTGCTGCTCGTGATCTTCATGGTCGCGGCGCCGATGATGAAGCAGGGGATGGCTGTCCAGCTGCCGGAAGCGAAGCGCGCGTCGGCGCTCGATCAGCAGCCGGTCGAGATCACCATTCCCGCGGACTTTCGAAAAACCAAACGCGTGTACGTCGGCACCGACGAGGTGAAGCTCGAGTTCCTGCACGAGCGCGTGCGCCAGGCGCTCACGGGACAGCTCAACCCCGACGTCACGCTCGCCGGCGACGGCAGCATCACCTATCAGGATCTCGTCACCGTGATCGATCGCCTCAAGGAAGGCGGCGTTCGGCATGTCGGATTGAAGTCCCAGCCGGCTGTGAGTCGCACGCCATGACGGCAACCGTGGACGAGGTGATGGTGATGCGCGGCCCGCAATCGCCCGGGCTCAATCGGATGCTGAGCATCTCGCTGGCCGTGCACGTCATCGTCTTCGGTGCGCTGTTTCTCGTGCCGCACGAATGGCTCAGCAAGCCCAAGTCGACGCCGGTGCTCATGTCGATCAGCTTGAACAGCGGTCCTTCCGGTGACAAGACCGGCGGCATGAACCCCGCGCCCGCGCGGCCGATAGAAGAAGTGAAGCCTGAGCCGAAGCGTCCCGAACCGATTCGACCGGCGTCGCCGAAGTCGGACGTGATGCCGCTGCCGTCGAAGACGCCGCCCAAGACGCCGCCGAAGCCGATGGAAAGGCCGCCGGCGCCGATCGCGCGCCCGCCTTCAACGGGTCTGGAAGTGCGACAAGGCACGTCGCGAGCGGAGACAGGATCGACGATCCAGGGAACCGGGTTGTCCATGGGCGGCGGTGGAGCGAGTGCGACGATCGAGGCCGTGGATTTCTGCTGCATGGAGTGGGCGCAGGACATGATCCGGCAGATCCAGAACCGCTGGCGCAGCACCCAGAGCGAGCGGGGCGAGACGATCCTGAAGTTCACCGTGCAGCGGGACGGCCGGATAACGGACATCGAGGTCGAGAAACGAAGCGGAAGCGGCATTCTGGATCGGGCGTCACTCGACGCGTTGCCGGCGAAGCTCGCGCAACCGCTTCCGAAGGAATATCCGGACAACCAGTTGGTCATTCATCTGAAGTTCCCGTACCAGGTTCGAGATGATTAACAAGACCGTCGTGTTCGTCGCCATCGCGATCGGAAGCGCCGTCGTCCTCACGCGCGCCGCCGTTCCAGTCCCCGAGATCGTCGCCCGCACGACACAGGATCCCGTCCGGCAGCAACCGCGCGAGCTGGTCCTGGCGCTCGACAATCCGAGCTACCAGCCTCGCATCGGCATCCCTGACTTCGTCGCCGCCGGCGGAGACGCGGAGCTGCAGGCCGCCGCCAAGACGCTCGCGGACGTGCTCGCCGCCGATCTGGATTTCGAGAAGGAATTCCTGGTCGTCGATCGGAAAGCCTCGGCCTCGATTCCGGTCGCCGCGACTCCCGACGCGATCCCGTGGGAGACCTGGCGGCAGATCGGCGCCGACTTCGTCATCTTCGCGACGATGCGGCGATCGGGCGCCCAGTTCACGATCGACTTGAAAGTGCTTCGCGCCCGCGGCGAGCCGATCGGCGAGCAGAAGTTCGGATCGGAATATTCGAACTGCGCGATGAACAATCCGCGCTACTGCGCGCATTTCATCGCCGACGACATGCACGCGAAGATTCGCCAGTTGACCGGCGTGGCGCGGACGAAAATCGCGTTTGCGTCGGATCGCGACGCGATTCGCCAAGCGGGCCGGCCGGACATGGGTTCGGTCGGCAAGGAGATCTACATCTCGGATTACGACGGCGCGAATCAGCGGCCCGCGACCGCCAACCGGTCGCTCAACATCAATCCGACGTGGCTGCCCGACGCCCGCGGCCTGGCGTACACGTCGTACGTGTCACGCTTCCCCGACATCTACATCACATTGTTCGATGGCCGGCCGCCGACGCGTCCGGCCGGCGGGACCGACGTGATTCAGAACACGCTGCCTGCCGTCTCACCCGACGGCCAGCGGATCGCGTTTGCCTCGGGCCGCGCCGGGCGATACGACGTGTGGGTCGTCAATCGCGACGGCAGCAATTCGCGGAACCTCACCCCGAACACGCCGAACTCGGACGAGGGTGCGCCCACGTGGTCACCTTCGGGCAGCCAGATTGCGTTCACCTCCGATCGCACCGGGAGTCCGCAAATCTGGGTGGTGAGCGCTGACGGGTTGGGGCCGCCGAAGCGTCTGACTTCCGACGTGCACGCGGATGCCCCGACCTGGTCGACGCAGAACTACATCGCGTACACGCTCGGCGGCGGCCCCGGTCACGACGTCGCGGTGATCGATCTCTCCAAGATGGAAACCCGGATACTCACCGACGGCATCGGCTCGAACAAGCAGCCGACGGTGGCGCCGAACGGGAGGCACATTGCCTTCGTCACGACGCGCTGGGGCAAGGAACAGATCGCCATCATCGACTTCCCGACGGGCAAGGGGCTCCGCCGGGTGACCGATTCCGGCAACAACACGTACCCCGACTGGTCGCCCGTTCCGGGCGGCACATCGAACGCGACCAACCGAACTGCGAGGATTCCACAATGAAAGATGCATTCTGGCGCCTGACGATCATCGCCGCCGTGCTGGCGATTGCGACCGCCTGCGGCGGGAAGAAGCCGCCGGTGACGAAACCAGGGCCGGACCCGTTTCCGTCGTCGACGAGCGTCCCGCCGGATCCGAACCCTGTGGTCTCGACACCGCCGCCGCCCACCGCGCTGCCCGTGCCGCCCGACGCGAATCCGAACGCGCGCCCGTACGACGCGTTGAGCACCGATGACATCAACAAGAAATCGATCCTGAAGCCGGTGTTCTTCGCCTACGACAGCGACGAGCTCGACGAAGCCGGGCGCAAGACCCTCGAGGCGAACGCGCAGATCCTCAAGGAGTACCGCGCGTGGGTGCTCACGGTCGAGGGCCACTGTGACGAGCGTGGCACGCCCGAATACAATTTGTCGTTGGGCGATCGCCGCGCGCAGGCCGCGAAGAACTACCTGCTCTCGCTCGGCATCACCGCGGATCGCCTGAAGACCGTCAGCTACGGCAAGGAATTTCCGTTCAACCCCGGCCACGAGGAAAGCGCGTGGCAGCAGAACCGGCGGGCCCAGTTCATGGTCACCGCCAAGTAGGAGCCGGGCCGCCAGGCTCGACCGAATGCCGATGAATCGCACACGATTGCCGCTCATTCTCGTGCTGATCGCGGGACTCACCGCGCCGGCCTACGCGCAGAACAAGACCGACATGCAGCTCTTTGCCGACATGCGCATGCTGCAGGAAACGGTCGCCAAGCTGCAGCTCAGCGTGAACGTGCTCCTCGAGCAGATCAAAGCGACGAACGCGCAAGTCGACGCCAACAGGAATCTGGCGCAGAAGCTTCACGCCGAGCAGATGGTGCTGATCAAGGACACGGCGTCGACGCTGGCCGTCCTCAACGAGAAGCTGGCCGACAGCAGCGTGAACGTGCTCAAGCTCACGCAGGAGATGGGGTCGATTCGCTCCGCGATCGCGATGCAGGCGACGCTGCTCAATCAGATTCTCGGTCTGCTGCAGCCGCCGCTCTCCCCCGCCGTGCCACCCGGCGGCGGCACCGGCGCGGAAACGGCCGCGCCGCCGCCCGGCGGATCGATCCCGGCATCGCCGGCGGCCCACTACAACGAAGCGTGGGGCTACTACACGGCGAACAAGTACGAGCTGGCGATTCAGGCGTACGAAGAAGCGCTGCAGAAATTCCCCGACTGGCCGGATGCGCCATCGGCGCAGCTGAACATCGGCAACGCGTACTACCAACTGAAGAAGCACAAGGAGGCCGTGCAGGCCTTCAACGTCGTGATCACCAAGTACAAGAACTCCGACGCGGTGCCCGATGCGTACTTCGGCCAGGGGCTCGCGTACGAAGCGCTCAACCAGAAGGCGAATGCGTTGAAGAACTACCAGCTGATTCTCGATCGCTATCCCAAGAGCGACGCGGCGCTGCTGGCCAAGGCGGGGTTGAATCGCGTGAAAGGCGGATAAGGGACCTCCGTCCCTCTCTAGCCAGCGGAACATCACTTCAGATACGCTCAAAGCGACGTCTCGGCCACGCCCCTGACGACGGCCGTTCCTGGCTCGTCGTGTTGCTCCACGGCGCGCGTGGCGACCACGATTTCATCTCGCATGGAAGGACACACGACATGGGCAGCGTGAACAAAGCGATATTGGTCGGCAACCTCGGGCGCGACGCGGAGATGCGCTTCACCGCCGGCGGAACCCCGGTCGCGACCGTGAGCATCGCGACCACCGAGCGTTTCACCGATCGCGACGGACAGAAGCGCGAGGACACGCAGTGGCACCGGATTGTCATCTGGGGCAAGACGGCGGAATCGCTGCACGAATACCTCACGAAGGGCAAGCAGATCTACGTCGAGGGGCGCATCCAGACGCGCGACTGGACGGACAAGGAAGGCAAGCAGCAGCGGACGACCGAAATCCGCGCCGATCGCATCGTGCTGCTCGGCGGCGGTGGCGGCGGCGAGATGCGCGCCGGCCGGCCGTCCCGCGATCGGTTCGCCGAAGTCAGCGAGCCGGCGCCCGCCGACGCCGGCACCGTCGACGCCCCGCACGACGACGACATACCCTTCTAAGTCTGAAGACGTGAAGTACTGGCACTGTCGCTGAAGTAGGGTACTGACGCTGAAGTACTGGAGCTGACGGTCAAGTACGGAACTGACGCACTAGTACAAAAGCTCTTGTCTTTGTACTCGTGCGCCTTTTCACGCCGTACTTCGCGGTTTTTCAGAAGTACTTCTGAGTTCTTGTCGCGCTACTTCTCGGCTCTTCTCGTCGTACCTCTGTCTCCTACTGGTTCACTCTGCCGTAGCGATCTTCGAGCCGAACGACATCAGTCAACTCAGGTGTTGAGACTTCGAAGATGTCTGAGTCTTCGATCGCCGTCATGCGGTGAACGGTCTTCGGGGTGATGTGGACCGATTCGCCGGGCAGCATCTCGCGGCCGGAGAGCGCGCCGTCGATGTCGATCTCGAAGAGCAGCTTGCCGGACCAGAGGAAGATCGTCTCGTCCTTGACGTTGTGGTATTGCAGGCTCAGCGCGTGGCCTTTGTTCACGTGGATGAGCTTGCCGACGTACTTGTCCGTGCGGGCCCAGTGCAGTTCGTAGCCCCAGGGCTTCTCCACTCGCGTGATTTCAGTCATGAACGCTCCGTCCCGGCGACCGCCTGCTGCATGGCGTCGGCCAGCGGTTCGAGAATCGCATGCACGGCCGCGGCCGAGGCGGCCGACAGCGCGCGGCGCGCCAGCTCGGTGGCCTGCCGGGTCTCGTACGTCGTGAGGCTGCGCTTGACGATCGGGATGGCCGCCGGCGTCATGCTGAACGTCCGGAATCCCAGTCCCACCAGCAGCGCGACCAGCAACGGATCGGCCGCCACCTCGCCGCAGACCGACAGGTCGCATCGCGCGCGCCGCCCGGCTCGCGAGATGGTCCGCAGCAGCCGCAGCACGGCGGGCTCGGCCGGTTCGTAATGCCCTGCCAGGCGCTCGTCCGTGCGATCGATCGCCAGAGTGTACTGGATCAGGTCGTTGGTGCCGACGCTCAGGAAGTCCGCCTGACGCGCGAGATGATCGACCGTGAGCGCCGCCGCCGGGACCTCGATCATCGCGCCGATCGGCACGTCAGCCGTGACGCCGAGATCGCGGCGGATGTCGTCGATGATCGCGCGGGCCGCGCGCAGCTCCTCGCTCGTCGTCACGAACGGCAGCAGGACGCGCAGGGTTCCCGACGGCGCCGCGCGCAGCAGCGCGCGCATCTGCGCCGTGAACCGCTCGTCGTGCTGCAGCGCGGCGCGGATGCCACGCAGACCGAACCGCTCGCGATGACCGCCGGGCCGCGCCATCGCGCGCCGCTCGTCGCCGGCGTCGAACGTGCGGATCGTCACGGGCAGCGGACGCATCGCCGCCAGCAGCTGCCGGTACGTGTCGTACTGCCCTTCTTCGCTCGACGCGTGCGGGTGCGCCGGATCGATCAGAAACTCCGATCGGAACAGCCCGATGCCCTCGGCGCCGGCGTCCACGGCGCGCGTGACTTCCTCGGCGATGCCGAGGTTGGCTTCGAGACGAATCCGGACGCCGTCGGCGGTTGCCGCGGGCCGCGTGCGCAGTTCGTCGAGCGCGCGCAGCCCGGCCGCCGCAGCTTCCGCGCGCTGCCGCCACCCGAGCAGTGCCTCGCTCGAGGGCTCGACGACGACTTCGCCGGTGCTGCCGTCGAGCGCGAGCGTCTGGCCGGGACCGAGCATCTCGGTCGCGCCGCCGAGACCGATGACCGTGGGAATGCCGAGCGAGCGGACCAGAATCACCGTGTGGTGCGTCGGGCTGCCGATGTCGCAGACGAGGCCGCGCACGCGCGTCCAGTCGAGCTGCGCCGCGATCGACGGCGGCAGCTCGTCGGCCACGAGGACGAGCGGCGGCTCGAGCTCCTGGACGAGCTCGACGAGCGGATCGTGGCCGGGCCGCAGGTTGCGCTGCAGTCGTCCGCCGACGTCGGCGAGATCGCCGACGCGCTCGCGCAGCCACGCGTCGCCCTCGCGCGCGAACACCTGGTGCAGCTCGGCGATCGCCCGCTCGAGCGCCCAGTCGCCGTTGATGCGCTCCGCGCGGATCAGCTCGTCGGCCCGCCGCACGAACAGCGGATCGTCCAGCATCAGGAGCTGCGCCGCGAATATCGCCGCCTGCGCCGGCCCCACGGTCCTCGACACCCGCGAGGAGATCTCTTCGAGCTCGACGCGCGTCCGCTCGCGCGCGGCGCGCAGCCGCTGCCGTTCGCGCTCGACGCCGCTGGTGGCGAGCCGGTACCGGACATGGCGCGCCTCGCGCACGGCGACGACCGCGCGCCCGACGGCGACGCCCGGTGAGACGCCGCGCCCGGTCAGTTTCGTCATGCGTCCTCGAATCCCCGCTCGACCAGCGAGACGAGCGCGGCGATCGCCTCCGCCTCGTCGGGCCCCTCGGCCGTAATCGTGAGCTCGCTGCCGCGCGCCGCGGCCAGCAACAGCAGCCCGAGGATGCTCTTCCCGTCCATGGTCCGCTGCCCGCGCGTCACGCGGATCTGGCTGCGAAATCTGGCGGCGACGCCGACGAATTTCGCGGCGGCGCGCGCGTGCAGGCCCAGGGCGTTCACCACGTTCACCTGCTGCCCCGTCACGAGCCGTCCCGGTCCTCGTGATCGGCGCGCAACAAGTCGGAGGCGACGCGGATCGCCTCGCGTCCATGCTCACGCAGATCGCGCGCGAGCGTGAGCACGTCGGCCGTTTCGGGCGCCTTGGCGAGCTTGATCAGCATCGGCAGATTGACGCCCGTGACCACCTCCACGCGTCCGTGCTCGAGAAACGACAAGCCGAGATTCGACGGCGTGCCGCCGAACATGTCGGTCAGCAGCAGGACATGGCCGCCCGCGCTCACGCGAGCGATGGCGCGCTCGATCGCGAGACGCGCGACGGTGACATCGTCATGCCAGCCGATCGAGACGGCCGCGAAGCGCGGCAGACTGCCGACGATCATTTCAGCCGCATTGAGCAGTTCGGTGGCGAGCTGGCCGTGGGTGACCACGACGACGCCGACGCCGCGGGCGTTTTCGGTCATGACCGCGTCATTCCTCCAGCGCGTCGCGATGGCGCACCCGCAGCTCGATCCCGCGGAACCCCTTCAACGCGCGCGCGAGCGCTTCCGCGATGGCGACCGACCGGTGCCGGCCGCCCGTGCAGCCGATGCCGATCGTGAGATACGTCTTCCCTTCCGCGATGTACTGCGGCAGCAGGAACTTGAGCAGACCCGTCGTCAGCTTCAGGAAACGCTTGGCGGTGCGCGAACGCATCACGTATCGCGCCACCCGTGCGTGACGGCCGCTGAAACGGCGGAGCGAGGGCACGAAATTCGGGTTCGGCAGAAACCGCACGTCGAAGACGAGATCGGCGTCGGGGGGCACACCGCGGCGAAACCCGAAGCTCACGAGCGTCACGATGAGCGGCGTGACACTCTCGGTGCCGCCTGCCGTCTCGAGGATCCGCCGACGCAGCTCGTGCACCGTGAGCGAGCTCGTGTCGACGACCTGATCCGCGAGCCGCCGGATGGGCAGGAGCAGCCGCCGCTCTTCGCCGATCCCTT
>JBLNGH010000590.1:0-4711 GCA_050264575.1 Acidobacteriota bacterium
CGACGGCACTCGTCGACCTGACGCCCGGACAAACGGTGCTGGATCTCGGATCGGGCGGCGGCATCGACGTGCTGCTGTCGGCCAGGCGCGTGGGTCCAACCGGCAAGGTCTACGGGCTCGACATGACCGACGAGATGCTCGCGCTCGCGCGGGAGAATCAGCGCAAGGCCGGCGCGACGAACGTCGAGTTCCTGAAAGGCACCATCGAAGCGATTCCCCTGCCGGACGCGACCGTCGACGTCATCGTCTCGAATTGCGTCATCAATCTCTCGCCCGACAAGGACGCCGTGCTGCGCGAGGCGTTTCGCGTGCTGAAGCCCGGCGGCCGCTTCGCTGTCGCCGACGTCGTCGTGCGAGGCGACGTGCCGGCCGAGATCCGTCGCAGCATGGAACTGTGGGTCGGATGTGTGGCCGGCGCCCTCGAAGAAAAAGAGTACGTGTCCAAGCTGCAAGCGGCCGGGTTTGTCGACGTCGAGGTCGAGCCGTGGCGCGTGTACAACGTCGACGACGCGCGCGGGTTCCTGGCGGAAAGCGGCTTGGATGCGGACGGGATCGCCGGACGGGTTGACGGCCATGTTGCGAGCGCGTTCGTTCGCGCGCGCAAACCGGAGGCGTCGGCCTGCTGCGGAACGGACTGTTGCAAGGCGTGACGTGACGCGGACTTGGAAACCAGTCCGCGACGTAACCAGTCTGCGCGACGAGGTGTCACGCATGTTCAATGTCCTCTTTCTCTGCACCGGAAACTCGGCGCGATCGATTCTCGCGGAAGCGCTGATCAACCATCCGACGATTGGCCGCGGCAGGTTCAAGGGCTACAGCGCCGGCAGTCATCCGAAAGGGGCGGTCAATCCACTCGCGCTCGATATTCTCCGCGACAATCATCTGCCGGCGACGGGGTACCGCAGCAAGAGCTGGGACGAATTCGCGCGCCCCGGCGCGCCGGCGCTCGATTTCGTCTTCACCGTCTGCGATCAGGCCGCCGCCGAGGTCTGCCCGATCTGGCCGGGTCAGCCGGTGACCGCGCATTGGGGCCTGCCCGATCCCGACGCCGTGAACGGCAGCAACGACGAACGGCGCAAGGCATTTCGCGACACGTTCATCGGGCTGCGCCGCCGCATTGAATTGTTTGCCGCGCTGCCGTTCGACAAGCTCAGTCGTCTGGCGCTCGAGGAGCGCGTCCGCGATATCGGCAAGATGGATGCGCAAACGCGGATTTAAGAATCAATCCGCGCGACGTCCGACCTGAATTTATCGCCCGTACACCGTTTCGTCACATTCCCGTCATACCCCCCCTGCAAGCTTTCCGGGCGGGCCGACCAGGTCCCGCTTCACAGGGGTCATCACAATGATCAGATTTCGGCTGTTGGGGCGGTACGCCGCCGCGGCATTGATGATTGCGCTTGCCTCGTCCGCCTACGCGCAGGGCGAGTTGGGCCGGATTTCCGGCATCATTCGCGACACGAGCGGACTGGCCGTGCCGGGCGTGACCGTCCAGATCAAGAACGAGAAGACCGGCCAGACGCGCGAGACCGTGAGCGGCGCCGAGGGCCGCTACACCATCACGAACCTGCCGGCGTCCGTGTACACGATCCAGGCCAACCTGTCGGGTTTTGCGGCGGCCGAAATCGTGGGGTCGCAGGTCTTGCCCGGACAGGAAGTCGTCATGAACATCGAGCTCAAACCTGCCGGCGTCTCCGAGCAGGTGACGGTGACCGCCGACACGTCGGTCATCGACACCAGCTCGGCGCGGATGGGCACGAACGTCATCGAGCGCGAAGTGATGCAGCTGCCGATCAACGGCCGGCAGCTCTCGCAGCTGTACCTGCAGGCGCCGGGATCGGTGAACTCCGGCGCGGGCACGTTCGGCGACATCCGGTTCAGCGGCCGCGCCGTGCAGCAGAACGCGATCCGCTATGACGGCATCGAGGGCTCGGCGATCATCGACGCGTCGCCGGGCAATCTGAACGGCGAGATCCCCTCGCCGTTCCGTCTCCAGTCCAGCCTCGAGAACGTCCAGGAATTCCGTGTCGACTCGAATACCTACCCCGCGGAGTTCGGCACCGGCACCGGCGGCCAGGTGTCGGTGGTGACGAAGTCGGGCACGAACCGCGTGCGCGGCGGCCTGTTCGAGTACTACCGCAACGACAAGTTCGACGCGGGGAACTACTTCGATTTGGAGAAGTCCAGGCTGCGCCTGCATCAGTTCGGCGGATCGGCGGGCGGCCCGCTCGCCAAGGACCGCGCGTTCTTTTTCGGCAGCTATGAAGAGTACCGGCTCGACGCCGGCATCAACGTGATCGAGGCGGTGCCGAGCGACGTGGCCTGGTCGCGCGCCGTGTCGTCCGTGCTGCCGCTCCGCGACGTGTTCGTCGGACCAGGCGGCGTGATCCTTCCGGGCGCGTCGACGAACGCTGATTTCGACATCGCCCAGCTGCAGGGACTCTCGACCGTCCGCGAGCGCGCGTTCAGCCTGCGGCTCGACAGCAAGCTCTCCAACAACTGGACGGTCTTCGGGCGCTTCTTCACGGATACCGGGAAGAACGACCAGCCCGAGGGCGTGACGGGACGAATCACCAAAGTCCGGGCGAAGCCGCGCAATGCCGTCGTCACGCTGCAGGGGCTCTTGTCGGCGAGCACGCTGAACGAGCTTCGCGTGGGATACAACGCCGCCAACACGGACGTGAACGGCACGGTGCCGACCGGCCAGGCGGTCGATCTCTCGGCAGCCACGATCAACATCAGCGGCAGCGTCGCCAACTCGGGCATCGCCGGACAAGGCAACTCGTCAGGTGTCGCCGTGCCGGGCGGCCTCGTGCGTGCGAACAGCGCGACCAACGGACGCGCCGCACCGTACCGTCCGTACTCGTTCTCGATCATCGACTCGTTCACGTCGACCCGCAACAGCCACACGCTGAAGTTCGGTGGTGAAGTACGGCTGATTCGGATGGAGACCGATCGTCTCGGCGGTACGACCTACACATATTCCAACCTGAACGACTTTCTGGCGAACCGCATCCAGAGCATCCAGTATCTCGGCGACGTCAGTGACCCGAGCGCCTTCAACGGCGGCGCGACCGGTCCGCGTCAGGCGCAGCAGGAGTACTACATCACGTACGCGCAGGACGAGTGGCACCTCTCTCCACGCCTGACGATGAACTATGGGTTGCGGTACGAGTACTACACGCCGCTCCGCGAGGCGAACGACCTGGACGTGCTCTTCGACGTGAACGACGGGATCCTCAAGCCCCCGAGCGACCCGTTCTTCCATGCGTCCAAGACGAATTTCCAGCCGCGCGTCAGCCTGACGTGGGCGCCTGGCTCCGGCCGCACGGTCGTCCGCGGCGGCTACGCGCTCGTTGTGGGCCCCGGGCAGACCGAGGATCAGATCCAGCCGATCGAAAGCGATCGCATCAGCTCGACGCTCTCCTCAGGCGCCTATCCGCTCGACATCGCCGCGACCCGCGCGAACTTCATCAACAACCCGAACAACAGGGTCTTTCAACCGCGTGCGTACGCGGACGAGTACACGGTCCCCGAGCGCATCCACCAGTACTCGGTGTCGTTGCAGCGCGAGCTGCCGGGCCGGTTCGTCGCGACCGTCGGGTACGTCGGCAGCCAGGGGCGGAACCTCTTCCTGCGGAGCGTCACGAACCAAATCGTCGAGGTGCGGACCAACCCGAACCCGGCGTCGAACGCCATCGTCATCCGCGAATTCGACATCGTCAACCCGGACGGCACGATCCTGCGCCCCTATGCCGAGATCGACTACAAGACGAGCGGCGGCCATGACAGCTACAACGGGCTGCAAACCCAGCTCGTCCGGCGCTTCAACTCCGGAATCACGATGAACATGCAGTACACGCTCGGCCGGAGCTTCGGCAACACCGCGGGGTCGAACGAGGCGCTCACCGCGGCGAACAACGCCCGTGACATCGACGACTTCGACTACGACCTCGGCGACAACACGTTCGACGTCCGGCACACGTTCAACCTGAGCGCGTTGCTCAACCTGCCCTTCGGCCGCGGCCACAAGTACGGCACCGACTGGAAGGGCGCGACGCAGGCGCTGCTCGGCGGCTGGGAGGTCGGCGCGATTGTCAACGCCCGCAGCGGCCTCCCGGTCCAGGTCCAGGTCGTGCGCCCCGACGTCGTCTACCTCGACGGCGCCGGCAACGTGTTCGGGTCGCCGGCCGCCGGACGCACAGCGGTCATCAACACGCCGGGGGGCGGGAACAGCCGCAACGTCCGGCGGCCGAACATCGTGCCGGGCGTGAGTCCGTATCTCAAGGACGGCACGCAGTGGCTGAATCCGGCCGCGTTCTCGACGCCGGCGCCGGGCGAGTTCGGCAACATGGAGCGCGGCTCGATCCGCGGCCCCAACTTCAAGCAGATGGACCTGCTCGTCAGCAAGCGCGTGGACGTGCGGAGCTCGTCGTCGCTCGAGTTCCGCATCGAGGTGTTCAACCTGTTCAACGTGACGAACTTCGCGAATCCGCCGGCGACGCTGCCGAACGTCCTCGGAACGGGCACGAACCAGCTCCAGCCGGATCAACCGTACACGGCGGCAGCGGCGGGCACGTTCGGCAAGCTCACGAGCACGGTGGGCCGAACGGTCGGCCTCGGCACCAGCCGGCAGGTGCAGTTCGCGTTTCGGGTGAATTTCTAGCGGGTTGAGGCTGGGGGATTGAGGGTTGGGGCTTCCGGGTTGGGG
>JBLNGH010000591.1:0-3070 GCA_050264575.1 Acidobacteriota bacterium
GACCTGTTGCTGTGCCCAGTTCCACCCGATCCGTCAGAACCGGCCGTGACGTGACCGCGCTCGACCCGCGGGCGCAAGCCCGCGCGACGCTTGCGCGCGAGGTGGGCGCGATCCGCAAACCGCACGGCGGCCGCCTCCGCGTGGCACTCGCGTTTCCCAACACCTACTTCGTCGGGATGTCCAACCTGGGCCTGCAAACGGTCTACCGGTTGTTCAACGGCGACGATCGCGTGGTTTGCGAGCGGGTCTTCCTGCCTGCCAAGCAGGAACTGGCCTCGCTCGTCAACCGGCGCGAGCCGCTCGTGACCGTCGAGTCGCAGACGCCGGTTCGCGACTTCGATGTCTTCGCCTTCTCCGTCTCCTTCGAATGGGACTACACCAATGTCGTGACGATGATGCGGCTGGCTGGGATTGAGCCGCTTGCCGCCCGTCGCGATCCCCGCAGTCCGCTCATCGTCATTGGCGGCGCCGTGACGTTCGTCAATCCCGAACCGCTTGCGCCGTTTGCCGACGTCATCGCCGCGGGCGAGGCCGAGTTGCTGGTTCCTGCGCTCGTGAATGCGTTCGACGCCGCCGACGATCGCGCGTCCCTCCTCGCCCGCCTCTCGACGGAGCGAGGGATGTACGTGCCCAGTGCGTACGATGTGGTCTATGACGGTCCCGGCCGGGTGAGTGCCATCACGCCCCGCGCCGGAACGGGCGCGCCCGCGACCGTCCAAAAGGCGGCGGTCAAGGCCGCCGAGCGGCTCGATCCGCCGAGCACCAGCATCTTCACACCCGACACGGAGTTCGGGTCGCGGCTGTTGATCGAGGTCGTCCGGGGGTGCGCGAACCTGTGCCGGTTTTGTTGGGCCGGCTACAACTACCTTCCCGTCCGGCCGTTTTCGACGTCGCGGATTCTCGAGATCGCCGAAGCGGCGCGACCGTATGCCAGCCGGGTGGGACTGGTGTCGATTGCGCTCTGCGATCATCCCGACATCGAGGTGATCCTCGAGCGGCTGGTCGGGATGGGCTACGGCATCAGCCCCGCATCGCTCCGCCTCGACGATCTCACCGAGCCGATCGTGCGGCTGCTGCGCCAGAGCGGCGAGCGATCCCTCACGATTGCGCCTGAAACCGGATCCGATCGGCTGCGGCGCGTGGTCAACAAGACCGTGACGAACGACGACATCCTCGATCGCGCCGATCTCATCTTCCGGTCCGGCATCGAGAACCTGAAGCTCTACTACATGATCGGCCTCCCTACCGAGACCGACGACGACCTGGTGGCGATTCGGGATTTGACGCTGCAGATTCGCGAGCGGATGCTGCGGTATGGCCGGGCGCGGGGCGCCGTCGGGAGAATCGTCGCATCCGTCAACCCGCTCATTCCGAAACCCGGCACCACCTACCAGTGGCTGCCGATGACCGATTCGCGGCTGGTCGAGACGAAGATCGATCGCCTCCGCGGTCTCGTCGCTGGCATCGACAACGTGTACTTCAACATCAAGTCGGAACGTCATTCCTACTACCAGGGCCTGCTTTCACTGGGCGACCGGCGCGTCGCGGACGTCATCCTCCGCGCGGAGCGCAACGGCAACAACTGGCGCGCGGCGGTCGCCGACAGCGGCCTCGACGCCGACGCGTATCTCTATCGCGACCGCACGCGCGACGCGTTCCTCCCCTGGCAAATCATCGACGGCACGCTCAAGACGAGCTTTTTCCAACGCGAATACGAGAAGAGCCTGCGGGCGGAAGAGACCAGAGGACTCGGGCCCAACCCGGGCAGGTCTCTCGAGAAGGCAGACCTGTCGCCGGCCTGAGATTCTCGCGGTCTACTGTGCCGTGGCGAGCGCGGCTTCGTGCTCCTTGTACGCCACGAGGATGAGATCTCGCAGCTTGTTCTGTGACGTGCTGTCGACGATTGGCCGAAGCAGGGCGAAGCTGCGCCGCTCGCCGTTGACCGAATACTGCCGGGCCGGGAACGTGACGTTGCGGCCGCCGTGCTTGCGCTCCCAGACGGCAAAGCCGATCAGCTTGAGCCCGTCGAGCGGCCCGCCCGAAAAATGAAGTTCCGCATCCGCCAGCTTCCCTTGAGGACTCCCTTTATCGTTGTTCGAGAATTTCACCGTCATCGCCTCTCTCAGCCTCCGCCGGAATTTGCCGGCGCCCGGAAGAAGAGCAAGCGCGGGGCCAGCCGAACCGGAAGTCGACGAACAGTCGTAAGTGCCGGTACGATGGAGCATTACGGCGAGACGTCGAACAGGGCAGTGAGGCGATGACCGTCGGGTTGACTACTGCAGTTGGCGATCGACGCGCGACCCCCGAATAAAGTGACGACCGGAGTTTCCACAGCGTTCCGCTGGACCGACAACGACGCCGGCCGGATCCTTCAGGCCGAGCGGCTGATTCCCCACGCGCCGCACGTGTTCACGACGCGTCAACTCCAGTTCCGGGGCCCGTCGAGCGACGACGACTATCGACGGTTGGCGATGAGTCTGGGCGTTCGGCCTAACGATATTGTCCGCGTCAAACAAGTCCATGGACGCGCCGTCCTCGTCGTCAAACCCGGCGACGCCGTGATGGACCTCCCGGATGCCGACGCCATCGTCTCTACCGATCCCGCGCGCGCGGTTGCCGTGCGGGTCGCCGATTGCGTGCCCATCCTGGTCGCCGACCTGAAACATCGCGTGGTGGCCGCGGTTCACGCGGGATGGCGCGGGACGTGCGCAGGCATCGCGACGACGGCCGTCGAGGCGATCACCGATCTTGGCGTGCCCGCGCGCGATCTCGTCGCGGCGATCGGTCCGAGCATCGGTCCGTGCTGCTATCAGGTCGATGACCGGGTCCGCACGGCGTTTCTCGGGATGACGCCGGATGCCGCCGGATGGCTCGCGGAAGATGGCCCCGGACATTGGAAGCTGGATCTGTGGCGGGCCAACGCCGATCAACTGGAGGACGCCGGCGTGCCGGCCGAATCGATCCAGGTCGCCGCGTACTGCACAGCGGATCATCTGGACGACTGCTTTTCATTCCGAGCCGAAGGCGCTGGCACGGGACGGCTCGTGGCCGCCATTCGTCTGGGGCAATG
>JBLNGH010000592.1:0-5712 GCA_050264575.1 Acidobacteriota bacterium
CCGGGGCAGGGCGTCGTGCGGGCTGGTGGTTCGATCCTGACGGTCTGTTCGAGTGCCTCGAGGCGCTCGGTCACTCGTTCCCGTTCCAGTTTTACATGGGCGCGGATCTCCTTCGACAACGTCTCCAGTTGCGCGTCGAGCGAATCCGTCAGCGACACGGTGCCGTACACGTCGAATGCAAACAGCGTGACGAACGACACTCCCATCAACGCGCACACGCCCACGAGCAGGGCGTCGTAGACGGTGATGCGTTGCAGTTTTCCGATGAGCAGGAACTTGACGAATGGCCAACTGAAGATGACCAGCACAAGGACCGCGGTGATGCCGCCGACCACGGAAAACGGAATCGCGGCGCCAGCCGCGGACAGCCGGGTCTCGTGAACGAACGCGACGACGAGCCAACCCGACTCACCTGGCACGGCGGTCGCGTGCCCGTCCGTGGACGTGAAGGCGAGGAGTCGGTCGCAGCAAGGCTGCACGAAGAGCTTGTAGGGCGAACCGGATACGACCACGTCGAACACACCCGCCGAGTGCGTGAGTGCATCCGTTCCAAGTTCAGCCGGGACCTTCCCCGCGGACCGTTGCAACAGTTTGCTGATGTTCGTCACGTTGACGCTGGGGTCACCGGTCTGAAAGATGACTCGGCCGTTGGCGGTCGTGAGGGCGAGCGAGTCGAAGATGTCGGACTGAATCTCGCCGGTGAGTAGCGGCTGGACGCGGTCCTTCAGGCTCAGGCTCACCTCGAAGCCGGCGCCAGCCGTACCCGGCTGGATCCTGGGAGACCAGAAGGTCTCGGTCGCTTCCTCCATGAACCGCATCGAAAGCGGCGGCAGCGGGGGGTGTGAGGGCTTCACCAGCTGAACCGACCGAACCGACCGCAGGACTGGTATCGAATCGAACGCCTCGGGGTTGGAACGCCCGTCGTCGAAGTAGAAATCCATCGTTGCCGGGTTCTTGAGCAGGCCGCTCAAGACCGTCACGTCACTGTCAATCAGGGCCTGAAGCTCGGCGCCTGCCGTAGCCAGCAGCCGGAGATCGCGGCCGATCAAGTAGGTGGTGTTCCGCGTGACGTAGAAGAAGTAGTACGCCGCGAACGCGGCCGCCATCAGACAGACCAGCGTGACCGGAATTCTGAGTGCCCGGAAGTATCGGGACGCTCCTCCACGAGCTCCAGTCGGCGCCGAGGAGACGGATTGGCTGGTCGTCATCACGCCTCGCCTCCGGGTGGGGAGTCTTCACGTAGATGAAGCCAGGCGGACCGATAGTTACAGCCGTCGACTTAGCCCGGAAAAAACCTCTCGTGCCGGAGTCACGTGGCCTTTACAAAGCCGTGGCTTTCCGTGTCCACGAAGGGTCGGTCTCCGTTACGGACGCCCATGTCACGCCGCGATCCACCGGGCGATCGGCGTTTGCAGGCAGTCACTTCCCCTTGGGGACGCCAGATTTCTCCGAAGTGGTCTCCCGACAGACTTCGTCGGAGCGCATAAAAAAAAGAGGCAGGTCCCGCAGGGAACCTGCCTCGGCTGGACGATCCGGATTCGCGCGATCCGCGTTCGAGCTTTCGCGGCGCCGGGAATTCCTTTCCTCGACGCTACGGAATCACGTTCACGTATCCGAACATCCCACCTTGGAAGTGCGGCAGCACTGCGCAGATGACGAGGAACGTGCCCGGGTCCGGAAAGTGAACGACCTCCACGCGATCCTGCAGCGGCGGCGAAGCTGGCGCTACAGGAGGATTAGGCGGAGCTAGACGCGGCAACACGCTCGGATCGAGGCCGAAATAGATGCGATTGGTCGCGTCATTGATCAGCGGCGGCGCCGGCGGCGTGATCGTGGGGGAGATAGTGATCGCAGTATTGATGTGACCGGGCTTGGTGCCATCGTCGTAGATTGCCAGCAGGTGGAACCCGGCGATGATGAAGTTCACGCTCCCTCCCGCCTTGATCTTCACTTCATCCGGGATCATGGCATGAACGTTGTTAGCGACCCCTGCGGCCTGGCCCACGTTCGGAAACCGGTTGAGCGTGCCGGTCCCCGGGAGTTGAGTCCATGCTCCGAAACTGACCGTCGCCGTCGCCAACGGACCGCTGGCCGCCGGGTGCAGCTGCGCGTGGCTTTTCGATGCGGCGTGAGACCCTGCCGGTGATCCAAGCGTCACCAGTGCCGCCGATCCGATTCCTGTTTTTCGGAAGAACTCTCTTCGGTCCATGACGACATCCTTTCCTCTGGGAAACGCGCCTGTAATTCTCTGCAAAAGGAGCGTGATCATAACAAAGGATGGGGGGCGACAGATCGTTGTCTTTGCAGGAGTGACACGTGCGGAGACTCGTTCTCCGGCAGCATGATGGTACAAAGTCATCCGATTCGGCGACTCTTCAGTGCCTGGAAGTCATGGAGACACCGCGGGGCTCACCGCGCACGACGGCCGGCACGACGTAACACCAACCCGCGTCGAGAGAACTCCATGATGGCGTCTCCTACTTCTTCGGGCGTGGCTGATAACAGCCTGCGAGTCTCAAGGTAAAACAACCGTAGATCGGCATTCCGCCCGCGTCGCGGCACGCTTGCGCGTCCCTCGCGTCCTTGTCTGATAGTTCCTGCGCGAGCCGCGCCTCAGCGTTCGTCCTGCGGATGTGCTTCTCTGCCTGTCCAAGCCCGGCGCCAACGACGAGCGCCAGCATGGCCAAGGCGATCTTGAATCCGATCTTCATGGGAGGGCCTTTCATGTGGGTTCGAAGAGGGCGCTCAGTTCAGCCCATGCCAGGTGACGGATAGTCTATGACTTCGCGTCATCCTCCCGAAAGTGCGGCTTCGGCCCGCGCTCTGTAGTCGACACGAGTCAACCGGTCGGCGGAACAAATCATCGGCGAGCCTGGAAATCCGGTCCTTTGGGCGAGGTCGTGGATAACCTTCTCTAACTGGTCCCTGTCTGACCGCATCGCTCTCGCGGTACAGATCCTGAATTCCCACCCTCCATGGTTCCCCACACAGAATCGGTTCCCTCGCGCAAGCGGACGAAGTCCGACCCCACGAGCACCCTCTTCCTTCTGCTGCTCGCGTTTCTTGTGGCGTGTGCGTTGCTGTGGTTCGGATATCAGAACCTCAAACCCATTGACCGTGCCTCCCGAATCTCCAAGATTGCGAGCCTGACGACTGAGCGCACAGCTGTGGCCTGTTGAGACGGCCGCTTCGCTCACGGCGGGGAGTAGCTGTGAGTCATTCGAGACCATCTGTAGGGTCACGGCCTGCAGTTGCTACCATGGGTGCGAGTCATGGGAATGAGTCGCATCGCCGCCCTGAGCGCGGCCCTGACGATGGCATCTGCGTGCGGGGGGCACGTGCCCACCGCTCCGAGCGCGTCGCCGCCTGGAACGAGGCTCGCGCTGACGTGCAGCGCGCCAACCGTACTCGCTGGTGACCTGGTCGTCTGCATGGCCACCGTAGCTTCGGTGAACGTGAGCATGACAGCGGAATGGACGTCGAGCGATCCGAACATCGCCACGTCGCAAGGGGCCGGCCTCTTCATGGGGAAGTCAGAGGGGCAGGCGACACTGACGGCGACATATGCCGGCCAGAGCGTGTCCCTCCTGTTGACGGTGCATCTGCAAGACGTGCTTCGCGCAACGGCGGCGGCGAATCAAGGCAGCTTCAAAGTTGGCACCACCGCCACTCTGTGGTTGCAAGGCTTCTACGGCGTGGCATCTGCGGACTCCGGCACACTGACGCTCGTCATCACGGACCAAACCGGCGCAACAGTCAGCTCGAGCGAACCGCTCACGGTTCCGCACGGCGGCGACAGGTACCTCATCTCGACCACGTTCACGCTGCCTTCGGGCACCACGCGTGTATGTCGGACGGGAGTCCTTCAGATCGGTTCGACGACGTTGACAGTGGTTCCGGACGTCTCACTTGTGCCGTGCTTGCCGGTGATGCCGTGACCGGCAGATCGCACGCCTTGAAGGCGGAAGTGTCCTCCACCCCGATCCGCGCGACGGGGGCCGCGACGCAAGAATGGGCAGCATTTTTGACCGACGATCTCGAGGAGTCGCCGGTTTTGACACCCTGATCTTTGCTAGCCTCGAACATACGCTGTCGTGGCACGCGTCACGGCCTGCAGAGGAAAACGAAGCTCCCTGGCTGAAAGTCGGGCGAACCGTGGAGGCCATTCAGTCTCTTGCCGATGTAGTGAAAGTGATCGACAGCCGCGGCGGCATCGAAATGATGCGAGACGAGTTGGACAAGTGCGTCTCGACCGGTTCGCATCAATGGCGCGAACTCCAGACGAAGGCGTCGTTGCCGGCCAGGTACTGCACGCTATGCTACGTGGTCGATCTGCTTGGCGTCGTGTTCTGGCCTTCCGACGCGTGACGGTCAATAGCGACGCCCAACGACGCTGCTCGGATGACGAGAGCCAGGAGCGTTCGTGCCTCATCCCCCAAAAACTGACCGCTTGTCCCGATCGCGTTGAGCTCCGGTATGAGCGGCGATCCCAATTGACGGATGGCGTGGTGCGCGTTAGCATCCACGTCCACGCTGCAGCAGTACTCCCGATTGAGACGCTTCGCTTTCGCGTTCGTTGTCGTTGCTGGCCTGGGTGTCGAAGTTGTAGACGCCAATCTGATTCAGACCACCCCCCTCCTCACCAGCGGCTCGGGGATCGGCGGCGTCAACACGGTGCTCACGGTACAGGGCAATCCCACCGAGTCCGGCTGCGTCGCCTGGAATGGCGCCGCGGACGTCATCGGCGCGGCAGCCTGCCCGCCGGGTGTCCCTGGAGCTAACGAGAGCACCGGTGCATCTCAGACGCAGACGCGCACCCTGGCACAGCTCGGGATCGCGAACGCCGCCGACCTTCGCATCGTCGTCAATACGAACGAGCCGGGCGGCAACCCGATAACGCTCACGCAGCTCGTTCTGCGCATTTACGATGGAGCGACCGGCGCGGTGCTGTTCACCTCGTCGCTCCCCGCTCCTGTCACCTTTACGTTCACGAACACCGGCGGCGGGACATCGGGATTCGTGTTTCTCATGGACGCCGCAGATGCGGCGGCCGCCCAGGTATTTTTCGCGAATCCGGCCAATCGAATCGGGCTGGCCGCTTCCTTCTCGGACGCCGCCGGCGGCGGCGAGACGCTTTATGTCGTCAACGCCGGCGCGGTTACGCTGTGCCCAGTCATCACGACGGCGCCCGCCTCCCTGCCAAACGGGACCGTCGGCGTCCAATACTCGCAGCAGATAACGGCGAGCGGCGGCGCGGCGCCGTTCACGTTTACGCTCGTGAGCGGCGCGCTGCCGGGAGGGTTGACGATCGGCCCGAGCGGACTGCTGGCCGGCGTCCCTGCGGCCGGCACCGAAGGGACGTACACATTCCGGCTCCGGGCGACCGACACGAACGGGTGCACGAGCGACCGCGACGATGTCCTGATCATTGCCGCGGCGGTGCCCGTTCTGCCGCCAGGCCTGCTGCTCGTCCTGGCGCTGTTGCTCCTGGCTGCCGTCGCGTCAGTGATGCGGCGGCGAGGCGTCACATGAGATCGGGCGGTCTCTTTCCTCTTTAAGAGCGCCTGCTCAACCCCGCATTGACACGGCGGCCGCCTTGTCTGGCCCAACGTATTTGTTCAGAGGCGAAAACAGATTCCGAAGCGCGCGCATCAGACCTTGATGGTGGCTGTCCTGCAGTCAGAAACTCTGGCAACGACGGCGCGGAGGCAA
>JBLNGH010000593.1:0-22445 GCA_050264575.1 Acidobacteriota bacterium
GGCTGCCCATTCACGACCGGCGAGTCGGAGGCTTTCGCGTCGTATGAATTGAAGCCGACACGCGCCGCGCCTGTGAGCAGCAGCCGATCGGGCACCGCGTCGAACGACAGCTGACCGAAGAACCCGCTCTGATGGTACGTCGCCCCGTCCGGGACGCGCGGCCGGCGCGGCGACACGGCGCCGGTCACCGGATTCACGTCGAAGGCTTCCGACGTCAGACCCTCGAAGTACAGGTCGCCGCCGACCAGGAGCGAGTATCGCGGCGAAAACTGTCGGGAGGCATTGAACTGCACGCCGTGTACCGTCGTCCGCTCGGGCTCGTGCCCGATCGTCGCGGCCGGATTGCCGTTGCCGCCCTGGTTGACGCGCTCTTCGCGCTGCGTGTTGAACGAGTAGGTCGCCGAGGCGCGATCGAACACGCCGGCACTGAGACTCTCAACGCGCACGTAGAACAGATCGAGTTGCAGATCGTTCAGCTCCGCGATCAGGTTGCCGTCGCCGCCGAGCAGTTGATCCCATCTGTTGGCGCCGTCCTGCCGCGACGAGAGGTAGTTGGTGACGACGAGCAGATTCGGCGACGCGAGCCAGTTGGCACGCACCTGGGCGCCCGTCTGATGAAAACCGGTGTCCGGCATCCACGAGTCGAGGAACGTGCTCGTCGGGAGTCCGAGGAACCGGATGGTCGCGGAATGCGAGTCGTCGCCGGTGCCGGGCCGATAGTCGCCGGTCTTGCGCGCCGAGACGCTGCCCGACAGTCCGAACTTCGGCCGCGCGTACGCGAGCGACAGCGCGCCGAGTCCGCCGCGATGTCCGGTCTCGCCGCCGACCGTCATCGATCCGCTGAGCTTGGGTTCTGTCGTGGACGAGAGCGGCGAGGCGTGGGTCAGAAACTGGATACTTCCGCCGAGCGCGTCGCTGCCGTACTGGGCGCTCGACGTACCGCGCAGTACCTCGATTCCTTCGAGCGTGGCGGGATCAATCATGTCGAGGAACGTGTTGACGCCGCCGCGCTGCGCGCCGTTCGAGAAGCGCACGCCGTCGACGAACACGTTGACCTTGTTCCCCGTCAGTCCGCGCACGAAGATGCCGGCCATGCCGGGACTCGTGCGCTGAAGGTTGACGGCGGTTTCGCCTTCGACAGCCTGCGCGACCACCGTCTTCGCGCGGTGCAGGATGTCCTCGGGTCCGATCACGTTGATGGGTTGCGTGGCGGCGCCGATGTTTCCGAGCGCGCCGGGCGACGCCGTCACGGTGACGTCTTCCTGCACCGACGTGACCTCGAGCACCAGATCGAGCGTGGCCGGCTTCCCGTCGGCGATCGTGACCACGAGCTGCGTTTCGGCGAGCGAGGGATACTGCGCGATGACCAGATATTGGCCGTCGGGCAGATTCGTCACCCGGTACTTGCCGGTCTGATCGGTCGACGTGGTGGCGACGACCGCACGCTGCGGCGTGAGAATCACAACTCTGGCGCCGACGAGCGCGCCGCCGCTCTTGTCCTTGACCGACCCTGTCAATTCGCTGTCGCCGCCGGCGGACATCGCCACGCCGAAGGCCAGCCAGAACACACTGCCACACACCCAGGACCGGACACGAGACCGTGCTGTTTTCACTCGGAAATCCCCCCTGAACAGAAGGCAGTGTAGGAACGGAATTGTATCTACTACCAGCGTCGTTGGTTTCGACGACGGCCGCGGCTCTCGGCAGTACAATGCCGGGTTCGAGGGACCAGCGTGGAGTACGTCATCCGGGAATATCCCCTTCAGCAGGGCGCGCTCGAAATCGCGTACATCGAGGAGTTCTTCAACGAATTCCCGACGCGAAAGTCCGCCGCCGAGATCATGAAGCGGCTGGACGGACGCGAATTCCAGATCCTCATGGCCGAGGCGCCGCTGCCGGACGACGGATCGGCGGTCGTGCCGGTGTCGTACAAGGTGTCCCACGAACTGCGGCAGCACGAGAGCGATCGCCACCTGGCCGATCTCGTCTCGCGGTTGAACGGCACGATCGAGTTCCGCGATCGCCGGATTCTGTACAACTGGCTCGGCGCGACGCGGCTCGACTGGCGCGGCCAGGGCCACTTCCGCGCGCTCACGGAGGAGCAGGAAGTCTGGGCGGTGGCGCAGGGATATGACGAGGTGGTCGTCAAGACCAAGAACCGGTATTACGACATGCGCGGCACGCTCGACAGCCTGCAGTTCAACGTCGTCAAGTTCGAGCCGGCGTCAGATCCGCTCGAGTCGAAGGTGTACTTGAGCAAGCGCCTCGGTCCGTTCGTCCTCGACGCGCACCGCAGCCGGCGGCAGGTGACGCGTGTGTAAGGCCGCCGCGATCGGTGCGCTGCTGCTGACAGTCGTCTCGCAGCAAGCGGCGCAGCAGCCCGCGCCGGCACCGCAGCCCGCGGCGCCGGCGACGGAAGTCTACGTCGCCGGACTGCAGGTTGACGCGTTTCCGATGACCGGCGGCACGCCGGAGAACATCAGCAACAATCCGGGGTATGACAATCAGCCGAGCTTCCTGCCGGATGGGTCGGGTGTCTTGTTCAGTTCCAATCGCGACGGCAAGCAGACCGAGATCTATCGCTATGACTTCGACGCGCAGAAGCTGACGCAGCTCACGCGCACGCCCGACAGCGAGTACTCGCCGATTGTCACACCGGATCGCAAGTCGTTCTCGGTGGTTCGTCAGGAGACCGACGGCACGCAGCGGCTGTGGCGGTTCGATCTCGACGGATCGAACCCGCGACTCGTGTTCGAGAACGTGAAACAGATCGGCTATCACGCGTGGATCGACGACACGCATGTCGCGCTCTTCGTGCTCGGCGGCCAGGGACAGCCGAACACGCTGCAGATCGCGGACACCACGACCGGCAAGACCGAGGTCGTTGACAAGGGCATCGGGCGCTCCCTGCAGATCCGGCCGCGCACCGGCACGCTGACGTATGTCAGCAAGCCCGAAAGCGGGCACTGGGTCATCAAGGAGCTCAATCCGCAAACGCGCGCCATCGTCACGCTGACGGAAACCGTCGATGAGAACGTGAGCGAAGACTTCACGTGGCATCAGGCGCGACCCTGGCTGCTCATGGCGAAGGGGACGAAGATCTTTGGATGGAATGCTCAGGGCTGGAAGGAACTGGGCGATTTTCCCGGCGCCGGCATCGGCCGGATCACCCGGATGGCCGCCGCGCCTTTCGTGGCCGGCGCCCGGCCGCGGCTGGCGTTCGTCGCCGAGCCTGCCCGCTAACCCTCGCTCGCGAGGCGGGTCTAAGAAAGAATAGAGAGAGCGTCCAGCTTCGCGCGATGCGCTGCGGCGGGACAGGGCCCCCTCTCTCGCATGAAGATCGTCACCTGGAACGTGAACGGCATTCGGAAGCGCCAGGGCGAGCTGCAGGATCTGCTCGCCGCCGAACAGCCGGACGTCATGTGTCTTCAGGAGATCAAAGCGGCGCCGGACCAGATTCCCGGACTGCTGCTCTCGCCTGAGGGGTACTGGTGCTACTGGCACGGCGCGGGCGGATATTCCGGGGTGGCGATGCTCGTGCGCTGCGACTTCGCGTCCGGCAAGCCCGAGTTCACGCATCCTGCGTTCGATCACGAGGGCCGCGTGGTCGTTGCGGATCTCGATGCGATGCGGATCGCGTCGGTGTATGTTCCAAACGGCGGCAAGGATTTTCCGGCGAAGATGCGCTTTCTCGAAGGGCTTTCAGGCTGGGCGACTGAAACACAGGCGGCCGGGCGAACGCTACTCATCTGTGGAGATCTGAACGTGGCGCGAGAAGAGCGGGACGTGCATCCCAAAGAGCGGAAACCAAATCAGATCGGCACACGTCCTGAAGAGCGTGCGCGGTTTTCGGAGCTCCTGGGAACCGGACTGGTCGATGTCGGACGCGCGCTCGATCCCGGCAACGACGAACTGTTCACCTGGTGGGCGCCGTGGCGCAGCCTGCGGCAGCGCAACATCGGCTGGCGCATCGATTACGTGCTGGCGTCGAACACGCTCGCCGGCCGCGCGACCGGATCGTCGTCGCGCCGTGAATTCGGCACGAGCGATCACGCGCCGCTGGTCGTGACCTTTCAATCATGAGCCTCCGCACCAGACTCATCGTCGCGTTCTTCACGCTGTCGGTCGTCCCGCTCGCCGCCGTGACGTTCTACGCGTACACCAGCAATGCGCGCGCGCTGCGCGAAGCCGCCGAGCACGAGGCCGATCTGCTCGCGGGCGAGCTCGGTCAGCGGATGCAGCTCGTCACCGCGCAGCTCAGCGAGCGCGTCGAGCACGTCATGAACATCGCGGAGCTGCAGTCGCAGGTCGAACGCGCATCCGCGAAAGCGGCCGCGCCGGCGCCACCGCCTGCCGTCACGGGCGCGACGATCGGCACGACGGTCGCGAATGCGCTTGGCGAAGTGGCCATGCTGCTCAACAACGTCGAGCTTCAGGGCATGCAGTGGGCCGGAGGACGCGACGCCAGACCGCCGGCGCAGGGAACCGGGTCATCGCGTTCCAATCGTTCGGGGACCAGTCGTGAGTGGCAGGGTCCCCGACAGCCGGAAGCCCAGTGGCAAGGTCCGGCACAGGGAAGAGGACAGGCGCAGGGATCGCGGCAAGACCGCCGACCGCCCGGCTCGCCACCACCACCAGTTCCAGCGCAACCGCCAACACCGGCGCCGAATCCGCCCGCGACCACAGCGGTTGTGCCGGTGCCGCCTCCCGCGCCGGTTGGTGCCACGCCACCCGCGCAGCCGCCGCCCGCGGTGGGACGCGCCGGCGCACCGCCCGCCGTTCCCGCAGCGCCCGAGACACCGAAAGATCCGGCGGCCGTGACGCGAATCGTGACGGGTGCCGACATCAAGGACCGGATCAAGATCGACATGGCGCCGATCCGGCGCGAACTGCTGCGCGAGATCCTCCCGCCCGGCAAACAGCCCGGGACGTTGACCGCGGAAGAGCGCGAGCGGCTCGGCCGCGAGATGGCGCAACGCATGATGGGCATCGTGGCCGGCCTGCAGCTCGGCGCGGCCGAGCTGAAGAAGCAGGCGGACGCCGCCGCCAAGCAGGCGGACGCTGCGAAAGTTGCGGGTGTCAAAGGGACGCACGACGTGCTCGCGGCCCAGGGTCGAAGCAAGGCGGCCACGACCGCGGCGGAGAAGCAGGCGATGGGGCAGCCTCTGCCCAGGCCGGTGACGATGAAGAAAGTCGCGTCGCTCTCGGGCAACCGGCTCGACGTGAAGTTCGAGCACGAAGGCCAGGTGGTGCAGCAGGCGAACGCCGAGATCAACTTCACCAACGTTCTCGCGACGGTTTTTTCCACGACGCGGCGGGATCGCGGCGAAGTGCCGTTCGCGATTGGCCGTGACGGCCAGATCTACACGCCGACGGAGGAGGAGCGCCGCAAGGTCGAGTCGTTCGGCGCCGTCGCACGGCCGAATGGTCCCGCGACCGCGCGCCTGGACGACTGGGTCGTCGTGACAACTGAGGATCCGTCGGGATCGAATCTCCGGCTGGGCATTGCGCGACCGGTCGGCGATTCACTCGGCACCCTCCGGCGAACGGCGGCGCGGAATGCGGGACTTGGGGCCCTCTTCATCGCGATCGCGCTGGCCGGCATCGTGCCGCTCTCGACGCGTCTCACCCGGAATCTCTCCGCGCTCGGCGACGGAGTGCGCCGCATCGCGCAGGGCGACTACGCCGCGCGCGTGCCGGTCCGATCCGGCGACGAAGTCGGTGCGCTGGCGCAGGCCTTCAATCAGATGGCCCAGGACATCGAGAAGCACCAGCGCGCCGCCCTCGGGCAGGAGCGCATCAAGCGCGAGCTCGAGCTCGGACGCCAGATTCAACACGACATGCTTCCGCACGCGCCGTTGAAGCTGGGTCTGACGGAGATTAAGGGTGTCTCGGTTCCCGCCCGCGAAGTCGGCGGCGATTTCTTCAACTACTTCGAGACACCCGGCGGCCAGATCGCGTTGCTCGTCGGCGACGTCTCGGGCAAGGGAGTCGGCGCGGCGCTGCTCATGGCCAACATCCAGGCGTCGCTCCGCACCCGGCTGGCGCTGGGACAGGATCTCTCGGCCCTCGCGCGCGAGCTCGATGATGACATCGAGGCGAACTCGCCCGGGCCGGTGTATGCGACGCTGTTCGTCGGTCTGCTCGATCCGGCGACGCGTCTGCTGCGCTACGTGAACGCCGGGCATCATCCTCAGTACGTGCTGCACCAACAGCGACCGCTCGACCGGATGACGTCGACCGGCCTGCCGATCGGCATGTTCGCCGGCCATGGATTCCGCGAGCAGCAGATCCAGCTCGCGCCCGGCGACGTGCTCTTCTTCTACACGGACGGCTGCGTCGAGGCCGAGAACGAGGTGGGCGAGATGTTCGGCGCCGATCGGCTCGAATCACTCCTCGTCTCCGCGGCGTCGGCCACCGACGACGTCCTCGCGCGCGTCGAAGGCGCGGTCAACTCCTTCCGCGGCGCCCAGGAGCCGTTCGACGACGCAACCATGATGAGCGTGCGCGTCGGCTGACGCCGACGCGCACGGTGGACAAGAGACGACAAGTACGCTGAGAAAAGCCGAAAAGTACGCTGGAGAAGAGCCGAGAGGTACGGTGAAAAGCCAACAAGTACGCTGCAGGAAAACTCAGAAGTACGGGCGTCAAACATTCCAAGTTCGTAGATCGTAGCCCTCCGGTCCCTGGTCGCGTCCGTTCTGGAAACGCTGCACAGTTCTCAGCCGAACTTGATCTTGTACTCGTTGTTCTTCTCCAGCGTACTTCTCGTCTCTTGTCCCCGTACTTCTCTGTTTTCCTCCGCCGTGCTTCTCGCTCTTATCTCTGTACTTCTTGGTTCTTGTCGTCTATCTTTCCTTGCGTGCAGTTGCGGCTGCCGTGGGAGCCGACGCGGCGATCGCCGGTGCGCGAAGTGATCGTGGCCGGGCGGCCGCTGCCGGTGGCGGTGGTTCGGCACCGGCAGGCGCGGCGGTATGTCGTCAGAGTGACGACCGATGGCGTGCGGCTGACCGTCCCGCGCGGCGCCTCGGTGGCCGGCGGCCTCGCGTTTGCCGAAGGGCAGGCCGGCTGGCTCGAACGCGAATGGCGGCGTCAGCGGGAGCGGGCGGCGCCCTGGCGGCCCGGCACCGCGCTCTGGTTTCGAGGCGATCGCGTTACGCTCTCCGTCGCGGGCGGCCGCGTGCAGATCGGCTCGCACCGGATCGACACGACGATCGCCAGCGCGGATCTTCGTTTGATCGTCGAACCGTGGATGCGGGCGATGGCCGAGCAGGAGCTTCCCGCTCGTTGCCTCGAGCTGTCCAGCACGTGCGGGCTGTCGGTGTCGCGCGTCGCCGTCCGCAACCAGCGGTCGCGTTGGGGCGCGTGCTCGCCGAAACGCGTCATTACGTTGAACTGGCGGTTGATTCAAATGCCGGCGGACGTCGCCGACTACATCATCTTTCACGAGTTGATGCACCTGAAGCAGCCCAATCACTCACGACGGTTCTGGCGGGAAGTCGACGCGGTGTGTGCGTGGTGGCGGTCGGCGGAGCGATGGCTCCGCGCGCACGGACCTGAGTTGATTTAGCCGGAAAGCCGGAAAGCCGGAAAGCCGGAAAGCTCGAAAGCCTGATGCGAAACCGCTAAGGCCGTTTTCGTCAGGCTACACGGAAACGAAAACGGCTCTAAGTTCGACGGTTGAAGTTCCACGTTCGAAGTTCAGGCCGCGTGTTCCAGCGGCCTGCTACCGCACCACCACCTGCGTTGCGGCCGAGCGGCCGGCGGAATCTTTCGCGGTGATCGTGTGGCTGCCGCGAATCAGCGGCCAGCGCACGGTCGCATCCGGCCCCGCGCGGCCGACGAGCGCGCCGTCGACGTACCACGCGATGAAGCCTGATGACGCGCCCTGTGCCGCGAGCGGCAACGTCTGGAACTCGGGCCGCAGCGTGGGATCGATCAGATAGACCGCGCCGCCAAGCGGCCGCACGATGGCGAATGGGCCCGGGGCGCTTGTGTGACGGGTGGAATCAATGCTGGCGGGCTCCGCACGAGTGACGATCGGGACGCCGTTGGAAGCCAGTGCGGGTGCGACGGCGGCGCCCGATGTTTTCGCCCATCGCCGGAACGGCTCCGGCCAGACCGTGACGAGACCGCGATCGCTCGCGTGATGCCACGTGCATCGCTGCAGGACGGTCGTCGACGGCACCCATTCGACCGCGCGCGTCGGACACGACGCGTGCGGCGCCATGCCGGAGATCGCGCAGAGCTCGACCCGCCGGACGTCGGCAGGCACCGTCACGATTGAAACCGTTTCGCCGATCGGGAGCGATCCCCTGACGCGTTCGATGGCGGCGAGCATGACGTCGTGAAAGATCGGCCCGGCGCCGGTCACGCCCGTGGAGTTTCGAAGCGGCGTGCGATCGAAATTGCCGACCCAGACGCCCACTGTGACGTCGCGCGTGAATCCGAGCGCCCAGTTGTCGTGATACGCCTGCGATGTGCCGGTCTTGGCCGCGACCGTGAAAGGGAACTCGAGGCTCCCGCCGCGACCGAAGATGTACGCGCGCGCCTCGGCGTCCGACAGGATGTCGGCGATCCAGAACGCCGTGCGCTCCGAAACGAGCCGCTCCGCAGCCGGACGCGCGGGCATGACGCCGTCAACCAGCCGGATCGATCGCGGCGCGATGCGCTCGCCGCCGCGGGCGAACGTCGCGTAAGCGGCCACCAGCTCGTCGAGCCGGACTTCGGCATTGCCGAGCGTGAGACCCAGGCCGTAGTGGGAGGCGTTGCGATCGAGCGTGGAGAGCCCGGCGCGCCGCAGCATGCGCGCGATCGCGGAGACGCCGATTTCGGACGCCAGCGCGACCGCCGGCACGTTCTCCGAGCCGGCCAGCGCCGCCCGCACCAGCAGCGGACCGCGAAACTGACCGTCGTAGTTTTGCGGACTGTACAGAACCCCGGGCTCGGCGGTCGGAAACTGCGACGGCACGTCCGCCAGAATCCGGCTCGGATCGATGCCGCGCTCGAACGCGGCGGCGTACGTGAACGGCTTGAGCGCGGATCCGGGCTGGCGCGGCGCGACCACGCCGTCGATGGCGCCGCCCGGCCCGCCCGACGCGTAGTTGCCCGATCCCTCCCACGCGAGCCACTCGCCTGAGCGGTTGTCGAGGACCGCAATCGCCACATTCGCCGCGCGATGACGATCGAGATCCTGGCGATGCGCTTCGATGATCCCCTCGACGGCGCGCTGCAGCGGCGCGTCGAGCGTCGTGTCGATCCGGTGCGGACGCGAGGCGCCGCGCTCGGTCAGCACGCGCGCGACGAAATGCGGCGCGACCTGTGACGACCGATCGCGGGTGAACGTGAGCCCTTCCGCGATCGCCAGCTCGTAGTCGCCGCGCGACAGCCAGCCCTGCGCCGCCATCGTCATCAGCACCCGCCGCTGGCGCGATTTCGCCCGCGACGGATCGCGCCAGGGATTGAACGACGTCGGCTGCTGAGGCAACGCGGCCAGAAACGCGGCCTCGGCCGGCGTCAGGAGCCCGCTCGATCGTCCGAAGTACGCGCGCGACGCGCGCTCCGCGCCTTCGATTTGATTTCCGTACGGCGCAAGATTGAGATAGAGCGCGAGAATCTGGTCCTTCGACAGCCGATGCTCCAGACGAATGGCGATGATCGCTTCGCGGAGCTTGTCGGCCCAGCCGCGATCGACGCCTGCAGGCGCCTGCCGGCTGACGAGCAGCTTCGCGACCTGCTGGGTGATCGTCGATCCGCCCTGGACCACACGCCCGGACACCATGTTCCGCCACGCGGCCCGCGCGATCGCCACCGGATCGAGACCGTAATGGCGCCGGAACCGCGCGTCCTCAGCCGCCAGCGTGGCGAGCGCCAGCGCGGGCGGCAATGACGCGGCGTCCAGGGTTTCGCCTCGCGTGCCGAGGCCCGAGCGCGCCTCGTACAGCCGCTCGCCGTGACGGTCGAAGATTTCCGTCGAGAAATCGCGGTTCCAGTCGAGCAACCCTGCCGGCAGCGGACCGCATCGCAGCCAGACGAGCATGAGCACGATGGAAACAACGCCGACGAGGGTTCTCTTGCCGATCTTCATTTCTTGATCACGATCGTCGCCGGCTCCGACCGGCCGTTGACTTCCGGTGCGTACATCTCTTCAGCCCATGTCCCCGCGACCCGGAATGTCCCGGCCGTCGTCGCCCTCACGAGGTAGGAGAACTCGTGACGGCCTTCGCTCAGCCGCGTCGCGAACAACGCGATGCGCTCGTCATATTTCTCGATGTGATCGAATCCGCCGCGGCGCCAGCGGGCTTCGAATGACTGATCCGCCGCGTCCACGGAGGCGTCGCGCGCGAGATCGGCGGCGGTTGTGTTGAACCAGCCGTCCACCGCTTCGACGCCGGCGGGAAGGCTGTCGGTGACTGCGACGTACCGCCGTTCCTTCGGGAGCGTCAGCGCCAGCGTCACTCTGATGAGATCGCCCGCCGCAAACGACGTGGTGGCCGGGCCGTCGCCGTTCTCGACGAACCGCTCGTAGCGCCGCTCGATTCGAATGCCCTGATCGTTCACCGGCAGGGGTGCGGACGGCGCGTACTGCAGACGCGCGCTGTAGTAGAGACGTCCGGTGCCCGCGCGCGAGATCGCCAGCTCGGCTTCGGTGCCTGCCGCAACCTGTCGGATCAGATCCGGCATGGCCAGCCGCACCTGGCGCGTCGCGCTCGATCGTCCGCGAAACGCCGCGGTGCCGATCGCGCGATCAGCAAGTGCAACTGTCGCCGTCATGTCCGGCGTTTCCGCTTCGTACTTGCGGTAGTAGCCGACGAGCGCGTGCAGCGCCATCGCGTTTTCCTGCGTGTTCGACCACCGGCCGTTCTGCCGCGCGAGCAGCAGCCATCGGACGAGGCCCGGGACGAGCTGAGGATCGTCACCACGCTCCACGAGCCCTGACAGCACCTGCGCCGTCGCGCGGACGTTGGAATTCCAGATCCACGCGAGCGCGTCCGAGTCGTTCTCCTCGACGTGCGTCCGGTCGCCCTCGACGCGCAGCGCGTTGGTGAGCCGCCGCAGCACGTCGCCGTATCGCGGTCCCCGCGATGGCGACGCAGCCATCGCGTCGGCCAGGTACGACAGCGCAAACACCGGCAATCGATCGACCGAGCCGAGGAGTCGGGTGATGTTCGAGTCCTCCGGGCGGCCGTATGCGGTGAGGACTTTCGTGGCATACGCGGCTGAGGCGCCCCAGGCCGGCAGCCACTGCACTTGCAGCGGCGCCGGTCGCTTCAGTTCGCGATCGAGATAGTCGAGCGCGCGGCTGACGACCGCTGACTCGGAAGGCAGGCCCAGCCCTTCAGCGGTGTGCATCACGTGCAGCACGTAGCTCGTGAGATAGAAACTGCCGATCGCGCATCGGCCCGGCCAGTAGCCGAAGCCGCCGTCGGAGCATTGGTAACGGGGAAGATCGCGCAGGAGTTCGGCAGCACGCTTGCGGTAGTCCGCGGGTGCGATCCGCGGCATTTCGAAGGCCTGGCCAAGATCCGCCGCGAGGACCAGCGCGAGCGCCGCCGACGCTTTCTGCTCCGCGCACCAGTACGGATAGTCGGCCAGGTAGCGCGCGCCCTCGCCGAGACCTGCCAGCGCCGACGACGACAGCTCGACGTTGAGGCCGCCAAGCGCCGGTACGATCCCGGCGGGAATCGTGAGGCGCTCGGTCGCCCGTCCGACCGTCTCGCCGAAAGCCGCCGTCGTTTCCAGCCGTGCGGGCGCGATCACCGGCAGCGTCATCTCGAACGCGTCGGTGTTGCTGCCGAGCCGGACGGTCATCTGCACTCGTGCCCGTCCGGTGCCGCGCGCGATCGCGTCGAATCGCACTTCCTCATTCGCGCCGCCCTCGAGCGAGAGCGCCTGACGCCCGTTCGAGAATTCGAGCACGGCGGGATCGAGGCTGCGAATCGTCACAGCCGCGCTGCCGCCGGCCGGCAGCGTGTTGCTGACGACCGCGCCGAACGTCGCATGATCGCCAAGTGTCAGGAATCTCGGAAACGCCGCCAGCATGGTGACGGGCTTGCTGACGCGAATCTCGGCGCTTGCCGATCCGAATCGCGACGCCGGATCGCCGGCGACCGCCATGATGCGATACGTCGTCAGCGATTCAGGCAGCGTGACGTCCTTCGTCGCGCGGCCCGTGCGATCCGTCTCGACCGATCCGAGCCAGAACGCGAGCGGCCGGAAATCCTGCCGGAACCCGGTCTCTTTGCCGCCGCCGCCTCCTTCGTCTCCGCCTTTCGGCGTCAGGACGCGGCGGCTGATGATTCGTTGACGGCTGTCCTCGGTGAGGACCTGCAGCGATTTGCGCAGGTAGATGCTGGAGACGACATCAGGCGCCTCGTAGCCGGTCAGCGAGAGCACGCCATGATCGACGGCCCACAACGTCACCTCGCTCGCCGACGGCCGGCCGGCGGCGTCGCGCACGGTCACGGAGACCTTGGCGGTATTCGCAGGCCGGTACTCGGGTCGATCGGCGGACACGGTGACGCCGAGCTTCTTCGACTCGTCGTTCACGAGCAGCTCGGTGTATCCGAGCCGGAACGCCGGCTTGCCGGGGTCGCTGCCATCCTTGCCGGGATCGGACGACGTCCGGCCGCGAATCAGCAGCACCGAGACGAACACGTTCGGAATCTCGGCTTCCGTGATCGGCACTTCGACCGTCTGCTGCGTGGACGACAGCGTGAAGCGCTCGTACCGGCGGATCCCTTCGCGTTCGATCGTGAGCAGCGCGGTCGCGGTCTCCCACGGCGACTGAATCATGATGCGGGCGCGTTCGCCAGGCTTCCACGTCTTCTTCTCCGGCTCCAGCGTGATGCGGTTGTGATCGAATCGCTCCCAGGCCGTGTAGCCCGCGCCAAGCCCGTAGAACGACGCGTCGGTGCGGGTCTGACGGCCGGCTGAATCGCGGCCGATCGCGCGCAGCTCGTAGTACCCGCCCTCGGGCACCGGAATTTTCACGGGCACCGGCGTCGCCGCCGACGTCACCGTCCACTCGCCGGATGGAAGCTCCAGCCGCTCGGTGTCCCACGAATAGAAGCCGCTGCCTTCCGCCCGCCGCACCGAGTTCCATTGAATGCGGACGAGCGTGAGCGTCACGGGCACGCCTTCGATGGGCGCGCCTTTCGGATCGACCGCGATCACGTCAATGCTGGTGCCGGTCTTCGTGTCGGCGAAATATGCGGGTCGTCGAAGTCCAATGTGAAAGGGCGCCGGATAGACCACGATGCTGGATCGGTTCGCGATGTGCTGGCGCGAGATGTCTTCGACGTCGGCTTCGAACGTGTAACGATTCGCGAAGTCCACTCCTCGCTCTGTCGGCAGCTCGACTGTGAACCCGCCGGTCTGATTGAGCGCTGTCGTTTCACCGGCGACCCGCACCTCGCCGCGATTCTGCTCGGCGGGGTAGTAGCCGAATTCGTATTTGTCGTCCGGATAGCGCTCGAGAATTGCCGCGGGCACGCTCAGATCTGGAACGCGTGTGAGCGACCACGTGACGGGACGGCGCGCGAGCGGATTGCCGAACAAGTATCGTGACGTGGCGGACGCGTTGAGGGCACTACCCGCCACGGCGGAGGCGGCGGAGAGCGTCGTGTCGACGCGGAAGTCAGGCTTGCGGTACGCCGCGACGAGGAACGATCCGTACACCCGGTGCAGCCAATCGCCGTTGGGCCGGTACTCGCTGACGTCGTTTCGCGGCGGACGCTCCGTGCCCGGCAGCATCGTCTCGATGCGGTAGCTGCCGAGCGTCGCGTCGGACGGGACTGCCCATTCCCATTCGGCGCTGCTCCAGCGGTTGATCGTGATCGATCGCCGATCGACTTCCTTGTTGCGGCTGTCGAACACGCGGACGTCGAGTGTCGAGCCGGCCGGGAACATCCGGATTCCGGTTGGCGTATCCGAGCGCACGATCGCCTTGACGTGGATCGTCTCGCCCGGCTTGTAGACGCCGCGATCCGTGAAGATGGATCCGCGGAGGATGTCCGTCGCTTCCCACAGCTGGAACGAATGGCCGAAGTCCCACGGCATGATGCCTTCGTTCCAGTTCGACGCGGCGTAGCCGAGGTCGCCGTCTTTCTCGGCGGTGACGATGAACGACAGCTCGTGCCACTTCTCCGGTGTGCGAATGGGCAATGCTGGCGCGACCACGACGCCGTCGCGCCCGGTCGCGCCTCGCCAGACCTGCTCGTTCTTGGTGTTGACGATCGTCACGCGCGCGTCGGCGACCGGCTCGCCGTTGTCGAGCCGTGTCACGAACACGAGCGTCGACTGCGGGCTGTCCTTGACGGTGATGCCCAGGTTCGTGACCTGGACGATCGTGGATCGCGGTCGTCGTGATGCCGCTGCGCGCGGGATGGCCTCGCCAGGATTCATCCCCGCCCAGACGAGCCCGGTCCCTTGTGGCGTGAGCAGCGATTTCAGATCCAGACCGTGCGACTGAATCTGATCCGGCGTCACGTTCAGCTTCCGCAACGTCCCTGGTCCGGGAGGCATCGTCCTGAATCCGGCCTTCTCGAGCTCGAGCGTGCGCGGCATGAGGTCGCCCGCGGCGAGCCGTGTGGCGTGCTGCGTCACCGTCTGGAAATTCCTCGCGTAGAACGGCAGCTGCGGACCGCCTCCGGTTTCCCAGACGCCATGTCCGTCGCCAAAACCCGTGAACGCGCGCTCGTGCCAGTTCTCGACGATGCCGATCCACGGGTAGCCGAGGGTCTGGCCGTCGAATGCCTGAAGCGATGCGTTCACGCCGATCAGCCACGTCGTCGCCGGCGGCTGACGATCGAATCCCAGCTCCTCGAGGCTGTGCGCGACGAACGTGTCGCGGCCTCGCGGACGTGTCGACGTCGTCGGACCGATCGCCCGCTCACGCGACGGATCCGTCACGTCTCGCACGCTGGTCGTCGCGGCCATCCTCGACGCTTCGACCTGATCCGAGAAAAGGATCGCGTTGTAATCGGACGGATCGCAGCCATTCCGGCAGCCCGGTCCCATCACGAAAAACAGCGGGGGCAGCTCGGCGACGCTCGATTGCGGATCGGGAGGCAGGGCCGGCCCATCCGCGCTCGGCATCCGGTCGTCCAGAGTGAGTTGCAGCCAGGTTCCCGGCGGCGGGACCGTCGTCGTTTCGAGCACCACGAGCAGTCGCGAGGGGGGAAATCGTTTCTCGTCCCACGACGTCGCGACGCGGACGCCGACCGCGTCGGTGCGCGCCGCTGCGGCTCGCGCGGCGCCGATCTTGGCGTCGAACCGCCGCAACCCGTCGGGGTCGGATGCCGTGAGGCGCGCGCGTTCCTGTGGCGTGAACGCGGGCAGGTCCACGTCGTGCGGCCGGTACTGCACGCGAAGGTGCGCGATGACGTCCTGCGGCCGGACAGCTTGATTGAACATGAGGGCCAGCGTGACCGGCGCGTCGAACCGATCGCCTGGCCTCGCCCAGCGCGCCGACGTGAGCTTCACGGTCGGCGTCGTGAAGGTGAATCGATGCGGCGCGCCGAGCGTGCGGCCCGAGACCGCGGCGGCGCTTGCGTCGGCCGTCACCGTGTACGTCGTCGCGTTCGGAAGGGGCGTTGCGGGATCCGGAGTGAAGATCAGGATCGTCGTGCCCGACCAGCGATAGACGCCTTTGATGGCGGGCGAGATGTGGATCCACTCGGGTGTCGGATTCGATGGAATCCGGCCGAGCGGCACCATTGGCTCCGAGAAGATCACCCGGATCTCGTTTGCCTGAGTCAGCGCGACGAGTTCGCCCGTCGGGCCGGAGCTGACGATGGTGAGCTGGGTGGATTGACTCGAGGCCTTCGCCGTGACTGACGCGGCGAGGAGAAGGCACCCGAACACACGACGGACTGCCGGACGCATAATCGCTCCCGTGACGCGCCGCCAGGCGCGAACCGCGCAAGCACCGTAGAGGCGGGGCACTGCCCGCCCTTCCTACGACAGTCGCGCGGCTGGCCGGCCGCTGGTACGTAGCGCGGACTGGTTCCCAAGTCCGCGTGCGCTGGCGGATTCAGAAACCAATCCGCCCTACGTGCCGCTTCCCGGCCTGCATTCGATCTGTACGTCGGCAGGACCGCCTTGATCCGTAAGACACCGGTTTCACTCAAATGGCGGAGGTGCGAATTCTGGGTCGAAAAGCGACGCAAATTCTCCAAGGATCATCGCGGTGGCGCCCCAGACGTGGTGGCCTGCGAGGTCGAAGTGGGGGTAGGTCACCAGGAACCCGTCCCGGACGCGCCGCGACCAGCCGAGACGCCCGGCATCGCGGACTTCTTCCAGCGGGACCTCGACGAGCGCCGCGACTTCCTCCGGCGCAAGACGGAAGTCGGGCCGGTGGCCGGCGACACCAACGAACGGGCGCACCACGAAGTTGCTGACGATCACGTTGAGCGTCGATAACGAGCCGAGGATCCGGACGTCGTCCGGCGCCACACCGATCTCTTCGTGCGCTTCGCGAAGCGCCGCGCGGATGGGCGGCTCCCCGGGATCGACGGCGCCGCCCGGCAGACTGACCTGACCCGGATGATGAGGCAGATCGTCGCGCCGCACGGTCAGCGGCAGGATCAGCCCTCCCTCAGCTTCATATAGAAGGATGAGCGCAGCCGCCTGCCGCGCGCCCTCCGGCTGCTGGTCGGGCTCCCAGCCTTTGCGCGCCGGCCGCGGCGCGAATCGCAGCTGCACCGGCGCGCCCGGCAGCGGTTCTGTGAGCCGCTGTCGCAGGAACCGTTCGACCGAAAGCAGGTCGTCGAGATTCACGTAATCAGTACACCATTCTTGCCGTCACTCACGGCACACTCGATCTATCGGCACGCGCCGGCAATCGGTTCCCTGTGCTCTTAGAATCAGATCATGAAGTGGTCCTTTCTCGCCGCGCTGCTGATCCTTGCGCAAGTGGCGCAGCCGCAACAGTGCTCGCGTCGGCCTCAAGCGCCGATCGATCCGGACATTCCCGTCACTGACACGTTCATCACGACCGAAGGTCTGCGCCTCGGCGTGCAGACGATCGTCACCAACGTCGAGATTCCGTGGAGTCTCGCGTTCGCGCCGGATGGCCGGCTCTTTTTCACGGAGCGTCCCGGCCGCGTCCGCATCGTTCAAAACGGGCAACTCGTGACCGAGCCGGCGCTCGTGCTGAGCGACGTGCGTCATGAGGGCGAAGGCGGCCTGCTGGGGATCGCGATCCATCCCAATTTCGCGTCCAATCATTTGCTCTTTCTGCTCTACACCGCGAACACGGCCGGAGGACCGGTCAACCGTCTCGTGCGTTATCGAGAATCGGGCAACGCGCTCATCGAGCGCGCGGTCCTCCTCGAACGGATGGCGGCGTCAGGCATTCACGACGGCGGCCGGCTGCGGTTCGGTCCGGATGGAAAGCTGTATCTGACCATGGGTGACGCCGCGAACACGTCGCTTTCGCAATCGTTGTCGTCGCTCAACGGGAAGATTCTTCGTTTGAACGACAACGGGTCGGCTGCCGAGACCAACCCGTTCGGCAACGAAATCTGGACGTATGGCCACCGCAATCCGCAGGGGCTCGACTGGAATCCGGACACCGGCGATCTGTACGCGACCGAGCACGGCAACGTCGGCAATGACGAAGTGAACCTGCTGCTTGCCGGCCACAATTACGGGTGGCCGGTGATCGAGGGCGCCGCGAGCCGGCCCGACATGGACACGCCGCTGCGCTTTTTCTCGCCGTCGATCGCGCCGTCGGGCGGGTCGTTCTATTCCGGCACGCGCATGTTCCAGCTGCGCGGCAGTTTCTTCTTCGGCGCGCTTGCCGGCCGGCACCTCCATCGCGCGGCCGTGGACAGCGCCGAGCCCACCCGCATCCGGTTCGAAGAGCGCTGGCTCGACGGCCGATTCGGCCGGATTCGCGACGTCGTGTCGGGTCCCGACGGCACGCTGTACTTCTGCACGAACAATCGCGATGGTCGCGGCTCGCCGATCCCGGCCGACGACCGCATCGCGAGGATCGTGCCGGTGCAGTAGGAAACTCCACTGCGTTTCGGTTCCGGGGTTCCGAAGTTCCGGAGTTCCGAAGTTCTTTAGAGCTGGCGGCTGAGGGTGATATTGCCCCTGTCGAACTGGAACCTCGGAACCTCGATCTTGCGAACTTCGGAACCTCGGAACTCCGGAACTCCGGAACCGACAGCGACGAAGACTTACGATAATCACAGGTGCGCATAGCCGTCGTGTCGGACATTCACGCCAACCTGACCGCGCTCGACGCGGTGATCGCGGACGTGCGCAACGCTGGTGCGGACATGGTCGTGCACGGCGGCGATCTGATGGCGGGTGGTCCGCGGCCGGCGGAGGTGATCGATCGCATCTGCGAGATGAACTGGCCCGGCGTCTGCGGCAACACGGACGAGATGCTGTGGAAGCCTCATCGCGTGTGGGAGACGTTGCAGCCGCCGCATCTGCAGCGAATCAGGGATCTGATCCTCACGTACACGGTCCCCGCCACGCTCAGCCTCATCGGCGACGAGCGGCTCGCGTGGCTCAAGCAACTCCCTTACCGCTGGTCCGGCAGCGATCTGAGCGTCGTCCACGCGGTGCCGGACGACCCGTGGCCGATCATCTCCGCGAATGCGTCCGACGACGAACTGGAGCGCGTCTACGCCGGGCTCAAAACCAGCCGCGTCGCGTACGGTCACATTCACCAGCCATTCATCCGTCGTCTCCGGACGTTCACGGTCGTGAATTCAGGCGCGGTCAGCCAGTCGTACGACGGCGATCCACGCGCGGCGTACGCGCTCATCGATGGCGACAATGTGGAGATCCGGCGCGTCGAATACGACGTCGACTCAGAGGTTCGGTTGCTCCTCAGAAGCGCGGATCCGTTCGCAGAGTCCACCGCGGCCACGTTGCGGACGGGGAGGTATGTGCCGGTGTAAGAAAGGCCGGAAAGCTGGAAAGCCAGAAGGCCGGCACAAAATGTCCGTCTTCAGACAGTCGGCAATTCTTGTAGACATTCGACAAGAGAACCGAATACTCTTGTCGAACGTCTACTAGAGGGATCTCGAACGGCAACGCGGAGCGGCTCCCATGATTCGCAGCCTGTTTCACCGATTGCGTGTCCTTCTCTTCTGGCGGCGCTTCGATCGAGACATCCAGCGGGAGCTCGACTTTCACATCGCCATGGAGTCGGACCACCGCGCCCGCGGAGGGTTGCCGCCCGGCGAGGCGCGTCGCACCGCGCTGCGGGACTTTGGCGGGGTCAGCCGCATCAGGGAAGAGGTCCGCGACACGCGGGGCATGACGTTCTGGGACGCGCTCGTGCAGGACGTCCGCTTCGGGATTCGCACGCTTCGTCGATCGCCGGCGTACACGCTTGCGGCCGTCGTCATTCTCGCGCTCGGGATCGGCGCGAACACGGCGATGTTCTCGGTCGTCGACGGCGTGCTGCTGAAGCCGCTGCCGTTCCGCGACGGCCACGAGCTCGTGCTCATCCAGCAGCAGGCGCCGCAAACGGCGCGGCCGGCCGTCGGCGTCTCGATTCCCGAGCTGATCGACTATCGCGCGCGATTGAAGTCGATTCGGGACCTCGTCGAGTATCACTCGATGTCGTTCACGCTGCTCAATCAGGGCGAGCCCGATCGCGTCGATACCGGCGTCGTCTCCGCGAATTTCTTCGACGTGCTCGGCGTGAAGCCGCTGCACGGCCGGACGTTCATCGATACCGACGATGACCTGGGCGCGCCGGCGGTGGTGGTCCTGAGCCACGCCTATTGGCAGGCGAAGTTCGCGGGCGATCCCAAGGTGATCGGCAAGTCGGTCGAGATGAACGATCGGATCCACACGATCGTCGGCGTCCTGCCGCCGTATCCGCAGTATCCGCAGGAAGAAGACGTGTACATGCCGACGTCCGCGTGCCCGTTCCGCGCGGACGCCGAGACGCAGATCCACACGAATCACCGCGCGTTCGGGGCGCTGCAAGTGTTTGGCCGGTTGGCGCCGGGGGCGACGGAGGAGAAGGCGACCACAGAGGTCGCGACGGTGGCCGCGACGTTCGACAAGTCCTTTCCGCAGAACTACACGCGGCTGAAAGAAATCAAGGGCAACGCGCGCGTCCTTCAGGACGCGCTGGTGGTCGAGGCGCGCCCGATGCTCTACGCGCTGGCCGGCGCGACGATTCTGGTGCTGATGATCGCCTGCGCCAACATCGCGAACCTGGCGCTCGCGCGAACCGTCCGCCGCACGCGGGAGCTCGCGCTGCGATCGGCGCTGGGTGCGGCGCGCGGCCGGCTGTTGCGGCAGCTCATCACCGAAAGCATCCTGGTCTCGCTGGCCGGCGGGACCCTCGGCCTGCTGCTGGCGTGGCTGTCCGTCGGCATGCTCTCCAGGTTCGTTGAACGGTTCACGACCCGCACGGGACAAATCGCGATCGACGGCGGCGTCCTCGCCTTCATGATTGTCGTGTCGGTGCTCACGGGCATTCTGTTCGGCGCCGCGCCGGCGCTGGCAGCCCGGCGGAACACCGCGCAGTCGATGCGTGAAGGCAGCGGGCAGGCCGGTGACGGCGTCAGCCGCCAGCGGCTTCGCGCCGGTCTCGTGATGGCACAGGTCGCCGTGTCCTTCGTGCTGCTCGTCGGCGCCGCGCTGCTACTCCACAGCCTGTATCGGCTGTCGATGGTGCCGCTCGGCTACAGGCTCGATCGCGTCATCAGCGCGGACATCGGCGGCAACTTCTCGCTGTTCCATGACCGGGTGAAGTCGGTCGAGCTGCAGCGCGCGGTGCTCGATGAAGTGCGCGCGATTCCTGGCGTCGTTTCGGCGGCCGTCACCAGCAACGTGCCGCTGACCGCGACGCAGCCGTTTCGGACCCAGGTCCGGATAGAAGGCGCGGCGGACGCCACGAATGGCGCCCCGTTGGAAACGGACCGTGGGGTTGCCACGGATGGCTATTTCGAGACGCTCGGGATGGCCGTGCTGTCCGGGCGGACGTTCGATCGCAAAGACACCGCCGAGTCGATGCCCGTCGCCGTCATCAATACGTCCATGGCGCGGTTGTGGCGAGGCGCTGACCCGATCGGATCCCGATTCACCATCGTGGGGCAGCCTCCTCCTGACAACCCGGTCACGGTCGTCGGCGTCGTCAGCGACAGCCATCCGTACGGCCCGAATCTCGATCCGCAGCCGCAGTTCTTCCAGCCACTGGACCAGGCTCCGTTTGGCGGCGGAGGCCTCGTGATCAACACGACGGGTCCGCCGGCCGAGCTTGTGACGTCGATCAAGGCCGCTGTGCATCGCGTCCATCCTCAGATGCCGGTCGAGGATGTGCGGACGCTGGAAGATCTCAAGCAAAGCCGCCTCGCCGTGCCGGGGCTCACGGCCGCCCTCCTGTCGATGTTCGCCGGCGTCGCGCTGATCGTGACGCTGGCCGGCATCACGGGGGTCATCGCGACCTCGGTGAGTCAACGGACACGCGAGTTCGGCCTGCGGATGGCGCTCGGCGGCACGCGCCTGTCCGTGCTGTCGCTCGTCATGCGTCAGGGCATCGTGCTCGTTATCGCCGGTGTGCTCCTGGGGATCGCGGGCGCCGTCGTGTTCACCCGTCTGCTCGAGCGCTATCTCTTCGCGACGACGCCGACCGAACCGATTGCCTACATCGCCGTGGCCGCGCTGTTCTTCGTCACCGCGCTCGCCGCCGCCTTCGGTCCGGCCCGCCGCGCGACGACAATCGATCCGTTGACCGCGCTCAGAGCAGAATGAAACCGCTGCTCGCGACACTTCTCCTTTTGGGGTCAGGTCTTGTCCTGCAGCATTCGCCGATCCCTGACGCTGCAACGCAAGACCCGCCTCCGGAGATGGTCGTTTCTCCCGACTGGCTCAGCCGGCGCCTGAACGATGGGCAGGTTCGGGTCATCACGACGGGCGACCGGGCGCAATACGACCGCGGGCACATTCCGGGCGCGCGCTTCTGACGAAGGCCGGTGTCAAGCCGGGCGATCAGGTCGTGACGTACTGCGCGGTCGGCATGCGCGCGTCGCTGATGTACTTTGCGGCGCGATACGCCGGGGTTCCTGCCCGCGTCTACGTCGGCTCGTTGGAAGACTGGCCGCGGCAGCCAGGGTATCCAGTCGTTCGCAGGAACTGACGCTGGCGTTGTCGCCCATCCGGCGCGTCAGTACGTTTTCCGCGCGACCCATTCGCGGAAGAGCGAGTCCACGACGGCGTACTTCGCTGTGCCTTCCTTTGTGACGACGTCGCTGCGAACCAGGGCGGCGAGTGCCGACTGGACACTCGAAGGGCCTGCGAGCCGATAGCGCGCGCGGACATCAGCGGAGAACAGCTCGCGTCCGTGTTCGAGCACGAGCGCGCGGAGCACACCCCGTTGCCCGAGCGTCAGCCGCTGCCAGGCTTCTTCGAAGACCGTGTCCTGCTCGCGCAGGAGCCGCGTGAGCGTCGCGTGC
>JBLNGH010000594.1:0-7427 GCA_050264575.1 Acidobacteriota bacterium
GCTCCAGGCGGACGTAGGTGGTGCCCGTGAAGTCGGCGATCCACGTGCCGGCGTACGTTTGACTGCTTTGATTGCCCGTGGCTTGTCCGATGGTCAGCGCGAACGCAACCGCGACTAATGTGACCGGCATCGTGAACCTCGCGGCTTTTTAGACGCACGTCGCTTCGATTCAGACGGACCGGTGGCGCAAGTGACCATTCGCCGGCGCACGGACACTCATCCTCACCGTTTGACGGATGGAGCCGGAGTTCTTCTTCGACGTCCGCATCGCGCCGGCCCGGGTGCATCGTTCCCCAGAGACGCCTCACCCACTCACGCAGCGCGGCCATGGGTGCTCTGTTAGGCATTCTAACGGAGTATCACTCGCTCTATTGGCCTGTCAAATGGAAATGGAGGATTCGCCGGTCTCTCATCTGACAGTTCTGTCGATCCACTCACGGCAGCTAAAGACGATCACGCGGCGCGCCGAGAGGACAAGCGAGGTTCTCGTGGGAAACAGACATCTGACGCTGTTCGCTCTTCTGGTATTCCTTGCCTCCGGGCTTGGCGCGCAGGCGGACAGAACAGACATCTTCATCAAGAACGAAATGCAGAGGCAGAACATCCCGGGCCTCTCGCTGGTGGTGCTCAAGGAAGGCCGGGTTCTCAAGAGCGCCGGCTACGGCGTCGCTGACATGAAGCTCAAGACGCCGGCCACGCCCGAAACCATCTACAAAATCGCCTCGGTCAGCAAGCAGTTCATTGCCGCCGGAATCATGCTGCTCGTCCAGGGGGGGCAGGTTGGACTGAACGATCCGATCCGCAAGTACCTCCAGCGCTCACCGGATACCTGGGAAGCCATTACCATCCGGCATCTTCTGACCCACACGTCCGGGCTCGTGCGCGACGCACCTGGCTTCGATCCGTCCAGGGTGCAGCTGGACGCCGACGTGATCAAGACCGCCTACGAGCTCCCGCTGCGCTTCGCCCCGGGCGCCAAGTGGGAATACTCCAATCTCGGCTACTTCATCCTGGCGGAAATCATCAGCAAGGTATCGCGCCGGCACTGGGCCGAATACCTGGGCGAAAAGGTCTTCAAGCCGTGCGACATGACGATGACATACACGACGAATACGGGCGTCAGCCTGCCGACTCGCGCACTGGGCTATTCCGACAACAACAGGTTGCTCGCCGCCGCTGACTGGCGCGCGCTGCGCCCGAGCGGCGCGTTTCTGTCGACGGTCACGGATCTGGGCAAATGGGACGCGGCGCTGTACACCGACAAGATTCTCACTGAGGCCAGCCGGCGCCAGATGTGGACGCCGGTCACGCTCAACAACGGCACGTCCCATCCGTACGGATTTGGCTGGGAGTTGATCTCGTTCCAGGGCCGGCGGCTCGTCTATCACAGCGGCGGGGTGCCCGGGTTTCGCGCGCAGTTCGCGCGCTTCGTCGACGACAAACTGACTGTCATCGTCCTGATGAATCTGGACGATGTCGACCCCGACATCATCGTGCGCGGCGTGGCGGCAATCTTTCTGCCGTAGCAGGCCGCTGGAACACGCGGCCTGAACGTCGAAGACGTCAGAAGATGATGATGCCGCCCCATCCGGAAAACCCGCCGCGCATGCACGCTTTGGGAGTGACGGCGCCGGCCCGTGTGGGGGAGCTGGCAAGACGACGGACCTGTTACACCAGCTAGAAGAAAGACCTTCGGTCTGTTACGCGCTCGTTGGTCCGCTGGTTGATTCCGACGCCGTAATCGAGAGTCCGTCGAACCCCACCTGGTCGCGCAGCCACCGCCCTGGCGTGGTCAGTCGCTCCTGTGCCAGCTGCGGATGATCCGCGAGCAGGCGGTTCGGTGACACGGCAGCGTATCGTTACAGCAGAAGGGATTGACGCGATGACGGTCACCCGGACCGAACTGGTGCTTCGCCGGCCGCGCGCAGACGAAGCAGACGAGCTCCTCCGGGCACACCGTGCGACCACTCCGGAGGTTCCGCACTTCCTCCACTACTACGAAGAGGGAATGCCTCTCAGTCGCTATCTCGAAATCCTTCAGGAGCGCGAGCGAGGCGTCAACCTTCCGCCGCATCACGTCCCTTCGACATTCCTGTTCGGATTCAAGGGCGATCGAATCGTCGGCCGTGTGTCGATCCGGCACGCGCTGAACGACTTTCTTCTGCGCGTCGGTGGTCACATCGGGTACGTCGTCGTTCCCGAATTCCGGCGGCAGGGACACGCCACGGCGATTCTTCGACTGGCGGTTCAATTCGCGCGCGGCTCGCTCGGCCTCGATCGCGTGCTGGTGACGTGTGACGCCGACAACATCGGTTCGATCAGGACGATCGAGAACAACGGCGGCGTCCTGGAGGATGTCGTCAGCGGGCCCGATCTGGCCAAACCGAAGCGGCGGTACTGGATTGATGCAGGTCGCAGTGCGGCTTGAGGGCCGCCGCGCGACACTCCGCGCGCACGTCGGCCGGGACCATTCTCCAGAGCAGCCAGACGCCGATCGGCAACACAATGGCGTCGTCAAGGTGTCCAAGCACCGGAATGAAGTCTGGAATGAGATCGATCGGGCTGAGTGCGTACGCGACGAGTGCGCCCGCGAGCCACTTCGCACCCTTCGGTGTGCGCGGGTGTTTGGCGGCGAGCGTGACGGCCCGAATCTCACGGCGAATCTGGGTGAGGATGCGCGCCATCCTTTCTCGATTTTGCCTTAAGCTCCACCTCACGATGAACCGGCGCACCTTTCTCGGGGCCATCGCCGCGCTGGGGCTTGCAGGCCAGCAAACTCCCGAATCCAAACGGAAGAACTGGATTTGGATGCGGCCGAACCTCGACCGCACCGCCGACGACTGGAAGCACGAATTCGCGACCATGCGTGCGGCCGGCATCCACGCCATCAATGCGGAGGTTTGGAACGGACGTCAGGCGCTCTTTCGCAGCCAGCGTCTACCCGTCCGCGCCAACTGGCTCGAAACGACGCTGCCGCTGGCCAGGGCGGCGGGACTCGAGCTTCATGCGTGGATGTGGACCTGTCCATGCCTGGTGCCGGAGATCCTGCAAACACATCCTGATTGGTACAACGTGAACGCCAAGGGCGAGTCTGCGGTCGACAAGCCGGCGTACGTCGACTACTACAAGTTTCTCGATCCGGCGCAGCCGCAGGTGCGCGAGTTCATCCGGGGAACGGTGGCCGAGCTCGCGTCAATCGACGGACTCACCGGCATCCATCTGGACTACGTGCGTCACCCGGACGCGATCCTTCCATCGGGGTTGTGGTCCAAGTACGGCATCGTGCAGGACCGCGTGTACCCGGCGTACGACTATGGCTACACCGACTACAGCCGGCGGCAATTCAAGGAACGCCACGGCGCAGACCCGATGTCGCTGACCGATCCCGAGGCCAACCCCGCGTGGATGCAATATCGCCTCGACAGCGTCGTGGATCTCGTGAACGACTATCTGGTGCCGGCCGCGCACGCCGGCGGCAAGCAGATCACCGCGGCCGTATTTCCGGGACCGAGCCTGGCGCGCGTCATGGTCCGGCAGGACTGGGGACGCTTCAAGCTCGAGGCGGTGTTGCCGATGCTCTACCACCGCTTCTACGAAGCCGGTCCCGAATGGGTCCGCCAGTACACCCGCGAAGCGGTGAAGACCGTGCGCATGCCGGTGTACAGCGGACTCTACGTTCCGCCCCTCGACGGGCCCGAGCTCGAGCGGACGATCGCGATGGCGTTCGAGGGAGGCGCGAGCGGCGTGTCAATCTTCGACGCCGGCGCGATGAACGCCGACCGTTGGAAAACACTTGCGGCCGCGGTGAAGGCGTGATGACCGCTCGGCCGCTGATCGTCGCGGCGGCGCTGACGACGAGCTGGCTCGCGAGACCGCAACCGCCCGCACCGCAGCCGATCTCTGACGAGCATCCACGCGGGTATGTCGCCTACGTGCGATCCCGCACGCTGCACATTGACGGACGGCTGGACGATGAGGCGTGGCGCGACGCGCCGTGGAGCGGGCGCTTCGTCGACATCGAAGGCGCGCGAAAGCCGGCGCCGGCGCTGCCGACGCGCGTAAAGATGCTGTGGGATGACCAGTTTTTCTACGTCGCCGCCGAGTTGATCGAGCCGCATCTCTGGGCGACGCTCACTGATCACGACTCCGTCATCTTTCACGACAACGACTTCGAAGTGTTCATCGATCCCAACGGCGACAATCATGAGTACTACGAGTTCGAGATCAACGCGCTTGGCACGGGCTGGGATCTCTTCCTCCCGCGGCCCTACAAGGATGGCGGCAAAGCGCTGAACAGTTGGGAGATTCCGGGGCTGCAATCAGCGGTGCATCTCGACGGGACGCTGAATGATCCGCGTGACACAGACCGGAGCTGGTCTGTCGAGCTGGCCTTTCCCTGGAAGGTCCTCGCGGAATCTGCACGGCGTCCAACGCCGCCGCGGGATGGGGACCAATGGCGGGTGAACTTCTCACGCGTCGAGTGGACGCTCGACCACTCCAGCGGCGCCTACAAGAAGGTCGCGGGAGTCCGGGAACACAACTGGGTCTGGTCTCCCCAGCACGTCATCGACATGCATCGGCCCGAATCATGGGGCTACGTGCAGTTCTCGACCGCGCGTCCGGGAGAGACCGCCTTCCGTCCCGATCCGTCGCACGGCGCACGCTACTGGCTGCATCGGGTCTACTACGCTCAACAGGCGTACTCGAAAGTCCATCAGCGATTCGCGAATTCGCTCGACGAGCTGAAAGTGCCGTCACCATCTGATCCGGCTCTCGTCGGCCCTACGATGCGCGCTTCGGATCACGCGTTCGAAGCGTCGATTGAATTGAGGCTGCCCGGCCGAATGCCGCAGCAGTGGTATATCCGGCAAGACTCACGCGTCTGGTCGTCCTCCTAGCCGCCACCTCCACCGATCAGTAGTCGTGGAAGGAGTCCGGGCGGCGCCGAAGGGGTGTTTCACGCCGCCTGGATCGATAACCGCACGGCACGCACCACATGTGGACAACGGCGATCCGTATGCAGGGCACGCCACGTCGCTGAGCAGCTACAGCGTTCGGCACCTGAATTGCACCTTATCCAGGAGATTACCTGGCGCAGGAGGGCCAGTATCGTGGCCAGATCAGCTTCGCTCGCGCTCGCGCGCAACATTGCGGTCGTCGCCATCGCGGCGGGAGCATGGTCGCTGCAGGCAGATCAGGCGGCGAGTATCCGTTCGCCGCTCGAACACCTGACGAAGGAGCAACGCCGCGACGCGATTGCGCACGCGGCGGTGTGGTCGCCGACCAACGTTCCGTCCATGGATCTTCGCGTCGGGCCGCAGGGCAAGGGCGCGTTTGCGCCGTTCGCCACGGTGACCTGCGACTACGTGGACGAGAAACCTTCAGGCGCCGCCCCGAAGTTCTTTTGCGCCGTTGCTCCCGGCGACGAGGTCAAGGTCAAGTACGGCGGCACCAACGTCGAGGTGTATGCCGAAGTCGCCGCGACGCGACTCCTGTGGGCCCTCGGTTTCGGGGCCGACCGGATGTATCCGGTGCACGTGGTCTGCCGGGGCTGTCCTGCCGATCCCGATGCCGACGCCACACACAAGCTCCCTGAGGTGACGTTCGACGCCGCCGCGATCGAGCGCAAGATGCCCGGCAAGACGATGGAGACCCACTCGGATGAGGGGTGGTCATGGGCCGAGCTGGATTCCGTCGATGCCACGGAAGGGACAACACAACGCGCCCAGCGAGATGCGCTGAAGTTGTTAGCGGTCCTTCTTCAGCACACTGACAACAAATCGCGGCAGCAGCGACTGATCTGTCTGCCTGGCGAATCCGCGGTTGAGACCGATGGCCTCTGCGGCAAGCCCTTCATGATGATTAGTGACGTCGGTCTGACGTTCGGTCGCGCAAATCAGTTCAACCGAAGCCGGCTCAGCGGCGCGAACTTCGAACGGTGGTCCGGCGTGCGCGTGTGGAAAGATCCGAAGAGCTGTGTCGGCAAGTTATCCGGATCGGCGACCGGGACGCTGACCGATCCCCGGATCAGCGAGGCCGGCCGGAAGTTCCTCGCCGACCTGCTGCTGCAGCTCTCCGATGCGCAATTGCACGACATGTTCGAGGTTGCGCGGTTCGGTCAGGCGGGGGACGCGTCGATCGACCAGTGGGTGGCCGCGTTCAAACACAAGCGGGACGAGATTGTTGGCCTGACGTGCCCAGCAGGCCGCTGACAAACGCGGCCTGAACTTCGAACTTAGAACTTCAAACTTCGAACTGCAAGAGGAACCGCCAGATTCCGCAGTTCGAAGTGCAGTCCGGCTGCCAGTAACTACTCCTTCGTGACGTTCACGCTCCCGCTCACAGCGGCCGTGCAATTGAACGCCGCATAGGTACCTGTAATCGTGTTTCCGTTGCGCGTGGCGGTGACGTTGTACGGGCAGGCGAGCGGATCGGTGGGCGTGAGGATCGCAGAGATGTCCGATCCGTTCATCGAGCCACTGAGAGAACCACCATTCGTCAAAACGCCGTTTGCAAAAGTTGCGGACCAGGTGCCGGTCAGTGGTCCTCCCGACTGATTGAATGTGAATCGCACCGAACCTGGTCCGTAGGCGCTGTCGTTGATACTCCCCGTCCATGTTCCGGCAATTGAAGTCGAGGAGGGCGATGACGGATTCGAGCCGCATCCTGCTGCGTGAAACGAAACAAAGCCGACGAGAATCGTAACGAAGAGACCTCTATTGAGCACGGCCAGTCCTTTCTCTTGTTGCCGCAATCCTGCTCCGCTGGATCTATCGGGCGATTAGAGGCTTCCCGGTATAAGACTGGAAAGGCATAGTCAGGTCACGGATGATGCATATTAGGTTTGCTATGTCGATACTCAGCTTCCGGTCGGCATGCGCTCTCACGATCGTCGCCCTTCTTACGACGTCGCCGACGAGTCAGACGCCAACGGATTTGGCCGGGCGATGGCGGATCGTGACTTCGCCGGCGCCGGCAGACGCTGCCAACGGCCTGCTCTTCACGGCACCCACCTCGACGCAAGCCATCCGCGTTGAGCGGCATCTCGAGACTGGGGTGGTGTCCGAGATGTATACAACCGATCCGGCTCGCCCATCCATGGCGTTCGAAGCCAGGTGGACCGGGAGCGCCCTCATTCTGATCAAGCCTGGCAATGACAGCCGCGGAGCTGCGCCGCGGACACCCGATCGAGAGGAGACATGGTCGATCGGGGCCGATGGCGCCCTGCACGTCGACGTAACGGTGCGGTTCGGGAGCGCCGTCGTGACGAAATCCCATCTGGTCTATGAGCGAGTGCCGCTTCCGGAAAACCGCGCCGGTCAGAATCTGCTCGACAACCCTGCGGCAGACCGAGGCTCTAGAGACTGGCTGGCGATCGGCGACGCGAGGGTCGAAGGCTGCGACGGGAACCCGTGCTTCGTCGTTCG
>JBLNGH010000595.1:0-5137 GCA_050264575.1 Acidobacteriota bacterium
CGCGGTAGGCGCGGGCGCGACAGCAGGCGGCACCGGAACGGGCGGCGCCGGCGCGGCCGAGACCGTGCGGCGCGGTACACGAGCGCCGAAACCTCAGCCGCCGGTCACGGCCACGGTCGATGTCATCGTCCCCGCCGCGGCCGAGGTGATCGTTCGCGGCGGCAAGGACAAGACGGAGACGCTCAAGGCGCCGGCCACCCTCACGCTTCTGCCGGGAACCTACACGTTCGAAACGCGCGACCCGCGCGGCAAGACCGTCGATCGGCGGGAGGTGGTGGTGACGCCGGGTCCTCAGACGATCGATCTGGCCGCGTGGCCCGACAATCCGCTCCGCCACGCGATCGTCGGCGCGATTCCCACGCAACACGGCGCCGTCGACTTCTCGGAATCACTCGGTCCGACGCCCGATCAGGGCATGGATCTGTGGCTGGCTCTCATCGGCGGCGCGCGAATCGTCGGAGGGCACGGGGATTTTTCCAAGCTCAGCAGTTTCCCGCTGGCCAACTTCGATGCCCCCGGCATCGACACGGCGGTGTACGTGCTCGCCGGGCTGGAGCAATCGAACGCCACGCTTCGCGCGGTGCTCTCGCCGGACTGGCGCGCGAAGCCCGCGCCAATTCCGCCGCACAAGGACTTTCCGGGTCTCTTCGAGGTCGTCGCGCCGCAGGGGCCTCCCGGGTTCCGCTATCTCACCGCGCAGGTCGATCAGAACGCGCCGATGACGTTTGGCGTGTGCTCTCTTCCGATGCGCGGCACGCTCGTCACGCTGTCGCAAGCCCGCAGCGGGGCTTTGCAAATTCAGCAGTTCATCCTGCCGCTGCGCCGGTTCCGGAACCAGCTTCCTGAAGGCAGCGGCCTCTGGATTGGTGGCGGCGATCCGGCGTTGAACGACCTCAGCGCCCCGCTTGGTTTGATCCGCCGGTGCGTCGAAATGCAGCGCGCGTTCGCGCGAGGGCAGGACCTGCGCGCCATCATGACCGCGAATGAACTCGAATTTCTCCTCTACTTCAAATGGTTCGAGCCGATCGTCGCGCTCCTGGCGGCGTACGAGCTCGGGCGGCGCGGCGACATGAACTTGCTTCCGACCGTCGTCGGTAACCTTCGCAACTACTTCAAGGGGCTGCCGGATACCGAGGCATTGGCGGCGCTCGCCCACCTCCCGCCGGTGATGCCGGATGTGCCGCCGCTCGTCCTTGAAGGATTCCAGGCGCTGAATCTCATGAGCGATCGCCCGGGCCTGCCGCCGGTCGAATCGCTCGTGTTCCGCGGTCCGTGGACGATGTGGCGAGGCATTTGACCTCGGGAGTCATTTCCTGCCGCGGTTTTCCGCGGAAATGACTCCCGAGGTCTTTACACCGCCGGCGCGGGCCGCTCGAATATCGGCGTGAGGATGTTGAGCAGGGTCGAGACGAGCATGGCGCCGAGGCCGGCGACCGCCGCGGCCGCGTCTTTCAGATACGGATTACCCGGCACCGCAAGCGCCCAGACGAAGAACGCGATCGTCGCGGCGCACATCTTCCACCACGGCCACTGCGTCGGTCCGGGCAATGCGTCTCCGGTCGCGGCGACTTTGCTGAGATAGATCAGCAGCAGCAATACCGGCGTCAGCGCGACGAAAAACCAGAGAATCGTGGCCGCGTCGATGACGTTGAACGCCGCGTGCAGCGCGGCCTGCGCCGAGAGCGCGGCGACGTACAGCGTGATGACCTCGGTCGGGATGTATCCGACGAGCGCGGTCAGCGCGTTCGTCACCCGATTGTCTTCCTGCACCGGGCGGGCGTCGCCTTCGGCGCTTTCGAGTCCGCCGGGTCGCCGCGCGCGCGTCCAGGGCGCAATGCCTCGCCGGACGAGCTCCTGACTGCTCAGAGCGTTCAGACTCATGGGGTCCTCGCGTGTAGGGCGGGGCTTCAGCCCCGCCGGCCTACATTTGTTCGCCTAGTGTGCTAAATTCCGTGGCTGTCTCCCCAAACAACTAGTCGGTGCATCGGCGCCGTTTCTACACGGCGACGAGCTGACCGTGTTGGAGGACCGTCATGCCAAAAAAGGCCCGGCGCCGCACGCGAGGGGCCACGACACGGGCGACGATGCCAGCCGACGAGGCGGCTCGTGCGGCGGCCGTGCCGGTCATCCTCGTCCCCGCCGGCAGCCTCCTCGAAGTCGTGGTCGTCGTCGGTCCGATGGTGATTCCGTACACGGTCGCGTACGACGGGCGGACGGTGATCAAGTCGCTGGTCGATCGCGCGGAACCCGTCGCGGTCAAGCCCGGGAGTTTTCTCCTCGCGTGGTCGTTTGCGCACGCCGTCAAGGAATGGAGTCACAACATCGGGTTTTCGATTGACGGCGGGCCCATTCAAGTTCTCGAGAAGCGATCGGAAGCGAAAAAAGATCCCGATCACAGCGTCGGATTCGCGCTCGTCCAGGGATGAGGGCGAGATGATGATCCGGCGGTACGGCCGCCTCGCGGTCTGCGTGTGCGCGATTTTGCTCGGCGGCGTGTCGCCGGCGGCAGCCCAACCCAAAACGCGCGCACAAATCGACGCCGCGGTAGATGAGCGGCTGAAGGCGCTCTGGGAAAAGTTTCTCGCCGAGGCCGCCCGCGAGGCTGGCGTGACGGTGGTCAATCGCCGCCTCTCGGGCGCGCGCGACGCGAGGATCGCCGCCTACACGAAGGCGCTCGATCGATTGCAGAACGACGCCGAGCTGCTTGACCTGTTCACACCGCCATACGTGCAGGCGTTGATCGACGAGCGGGTCGAGTCGCGCGTGCCGGCGTCAGTCAACGCGAGCGCCACCAATCCCGCGACGGCCGGGTTGCCCGAGCGCAGCGGCGCCACGTCGCTCCTCGCGCTGGCGGCGGATCTGGCGAGCCTGGCCGCGGCCGACAAGTCCGCGATCAGCCTCAATATCAGCGCCCTCGCGTTCGTGAGTCTCAAGGACACCGAGCTCTATTCCGAGATTGCCAACTATCAGCGCCATTCGTTCGCTCGGCGCTTCACGGGAACGTTCGTGTTCGGCGCCAGGATCCCCGAAAACGAGATCACCGGATACAGCGGATTCCCCGACTTCGATCGCCTGCTGGACGCGTTTGCGTGGGACGTGAAGGTTCGCGTGTGGGGCGACAAAGATCCGCGGAGCGCGCGATGGACGCCGCTCACGGTGAGAGCCGGCGGTCTGCTCACGCAGAAGACGGCGGTGATCATGTCGCTCATCGGGACGACCGCGGGGCCGGGCGAAGCGCCGGAGCAGGCGCTCGAGGACGCGTTGATCGTGCAGACGCTGCTCACCAAGCGGCTGGGCGAAGGAGTGGCCGCCATCAAGGCGCGGCTCGCCAGGTCGCCGCAGCTCAGCGTCAAGATCGCCGGCACGCATCTTACGAAGGAAGCGGGCAGCAACAAATACTCAGGCACGGCGATGTTCGACGTGGGCGCCGGGCCGGTCGACATCACGGCGAACGCGCAGTATGCGATCACCGACGACATCCGACAGGGAATCGAGCAACTGTTTCAGACGAAGATCTGGACGCTCTCCGGGCAGGTCACCTCACATCTGGCGCCCGGCGTCATCGTTTCCGGGCGCACGCTCGACTGGAGCGCCGGCGGCAGTTACGCCATCTTCACGGACACGGCGTCGCTTCCGGTGCCGGTCAAGAACACGTGGAAGATCTTCACCGGCGTGGACGTGCCGATCGGCGGCGGCGGGAGGATTCCGGTCTCGATCCTCTACACGACGGATCCGAACGCGCTCACGAAGGAGAAATATGTGCGAGGGCAGATCGGTCTCAGCTATGACTTCTCTGCCCTGAAGCAGCTCTTCGCGCCCGGATCGTGAGAAGCCGCCGACTGTGAGCCCACTTTTCGGCTCTATGGCACCGGCAATCTGCTAAGATTTCCACCTCCCCACAACCTGGTTGGCCGTCGGTAACGCAGACCCTTGGGCGATTCATGTACGGCCGATATCTAGAGAGGGTTGCTGCTATGACTCTAGTCCATCGACCGCTGCCATATGTGGGATTCGCCGCCGCGTTGTCGTTTCTTGTCAGCCTGGCCGCGTGCGGCGGTGGTGGCGGCGGCAACCCGCCGCCGAGTCCCACCCTCGCGTCGATCACGCTCGCGTCCAACACTGTGAACGCAGGCGCGACGGTTCAAGGCACAGCCTCGCTCGATCGGGCCGCGGGAAGCGGTGGTGCGAACGTATCGCTGACGAGCAGCAACGCCAGCATCGCGACAGTGCCGGTCAGTGTCGTGATCCTCGAAGGCTCGCAGTCGGCCACCTTCGCCGTGACGGGTGTGGGGGCAGGATCTGTGACCATCACTGGAAATTTCGGCGGCTCGCGGACGGCAACCCTCACCGTGAACGCCGCACCGATCGATCTCGTGTCCGTCACGCTGTCCACGTCGTCGATCACCGCACCCGGATCGGTGACCGGCACCGTCACGATTTCGGGTCCGGCACCGTCCGGCGGGACGACGGTCAGTCTTTCGAGCAGCAATGCGAACGTGACCGTCCCCTCCGCCGTCAGCGTGACGTCAGGATCGACGAGCGCGAATTTCACCGTCACTGTCGCGGGGCCGGCGTCGGGTAACGTCACCATCACAGGGACACTCGGCGGCACGACACGTTCTGCGAATCTCGCAGTCGGCTTCGTCACACCCGAGGCCAGCTTTGTCGTCAGACCCAATGCCGGCACGATCGCAACGGGCGAACAGTGCGAAGTCCAGTCACAACCCGCTCCTGGTGGCGGGTCGGTCAACCTGATGAAGTGCACGTTCGATGCGAGTGCATCGAAGGGCAATATCACCCAATACATCTGGAGGTTCCCGCAGAATGGCAGCGTTGTGACATTCGCGAGACCTGATCCGACGATCTCCGGTGTCACGGTTAACTGTGGCAGTTTCGGTAGCGGTAACGTTGGGACCGTCACCGACCGGAATATCACGCTCGAAATACAGACTCCGAACGGCAACAATCAAATCAACAAACCGGTGACCTTCATCAGAAACGGACCATGCGGTTAGGACGGCGCTGGCTGGGCCGGGCTTTCTCGATTCGACTCCTCGCGATCGCGCTGATCACATCGGCGGCAAGCCCTGTATTCGCGCAAAACACGGCACAGCTGCCGCTGCAATTCGACTTCCTG
>JBLNGH010000596.1:0-13477 GCA_050264575.1 Acidobacteriota bacterium
GAAGAACCGCCGCGCGAACGTCTCGTTGACGACCGCGACCCGGGACGCGCCTTTGCCATCGAGCGGCGCGAAATCACGGCCGGAGACGAACGGCGTGCGCAGGACGGCAAAGTAGCCGGGCGTCACGAAATTCCAGTAGCTGCTGGCTTTTTCGCCAGCGGCGCCGCCGGATGCCTCGGTGATGACCGGTGCGACCCAGTTGTCGTCGCCGATGGGCGTAGTGAACGCGCGCGCCACGGCAACCACCCCGGGAATCGCCTGCAGCCGCCGCGCTGCATCGTCGAGGATCACCGGCCGTTGCTCGACCGCGATTCTGATGGTGTCGGCGGCGAACCACGGCGGCTTGGCGGCGATCAGCAGGACATTGTGGCGATCGAAGCCGGCGTCGAGCGTGACGAGATTCGTGAACGTTCGCAGCAGCAGGCCGCCGCCGATGAGCAGGACCAGCGACAGCGCTACCTGTCCGGCGACGATCGACCGCCCGACGAAGAGTCTGGCGCGGCTGTCGGGACCACGGGTCTTGAGGCCTGCGGTCGCGGCCACTCGCGTGGCGCGGAAGGCGGGGATCAGCCCGATGAAAACGCCCGTGAGGAGCGTCACGGACGCGGTGAATGCGAGGAGCCGCGCGTCGAGCGGCACATCGACGAACAGCGGCGCGCGGCCGGTGCTCAGGCTGCGGACGAGCACCTGGGCGCCCCAGCGCGCGATGAACACGCCGGCAACCGCGCCAACGGCCGCGAGCAGCAGGGACTCGGTGAGCAACTGCCGAATCAGACGGCTGCGAGACGCGCCAAGCGCCGCGCGTACCGCCATTTCCTTCAGGCGGGTCGCCGCACGCGCGAGCGTCAGCCCGGCAATGTTGGCGCACGTGATGAGCAGAACGATCGCGACGCCGGCCATCAGAATCTGGAGCGGCTCCCGGAATGTGCTGCGCAGGAAGGAGAGACCACCGGCGCCCGGGCCCGCCACAAGCCGTGTTTGCAGGAATCTCTCCAGCCGCGGGCCGGTGCCGGTAGGCGACGCGGCGGCACGCATGACGGTCGGCGCCAGGACGTCGAGACGCGACTGCAGTGCTTCAAGCGTGAGACCCGGCTTCATCCGCCCCATCATCGTCAGCCACCAGCGCCCGCGGCTGTCGAGATTGCGCTTGTCGAAAGGCGCCGTGGCACAGAGCGGCACCGCGACGTCGAACTTGCGGCCGACCTCGATGCCCGCGAAGCCACGCGCGCTGACGCCGATCACTTCGAACGGCTGGCGGTTGAGCGTGACCGCGGCGCCAAGGACGTCAGGTGCCGAACCAAACTGCGTGCGCCAGAATTCGTGGCCCAGCACTGCGACCGACGGACAGCCGCGGTAGTCGTCGGCCGCGCTCAGGAGCCTCCCGGCGGCAGGCGTGATTCCCAGCGTCGCGAAGTAGTCGCCGGAGACCATGACCCCTTCGACGTCGAGGCTCGTCGCGCCCTGGGTGAAGTCGAATCGCCAGGGCAGACTCGAGGCGAACACCGACACGAACACGTCCTGGTGGTCGCGGACGCCTTCCCAAATGGCATTCGTGACGTAGGTACCTGGGCTGGAATCGCGCTCCTGAATCCGCACGATGGCCAGCTCGCCTGGCCGCTGCACGGGCAGCTCGCGGACGATGATCGCGCCCATCAAACTGAAGACGGCGGTGTTGGCGCCGATCCCGAGCGCGAGGGTCGCCACCGCCGCAGCGGTGAACCCCTTGTTCTTCACGAGAGCACGCGCGGCATAGCGCATGTCGCCGCGCACTTCGTCGACGAGCCTCAGGCCGAGACTCTGCCGCGCCCCTTCCTTGTATCCCTCGATGGAGCCGAACTCGGCTCGCGCGAGTCGCCTCGCCTCATCCGCCGGCAGGCCGCGGTCTCTGGCAAGATCCTCGGCGCGCGCGGCCAGATGGAACTCCAGCTCGTCGGTCATCTCACGCTCGACCGCGTTGCGATAGATGAGGCTGCGAAGGAAGGATCGGAGGCGCGATCCGAACCGCATGCTTCTCTCCTAGTGTAACTAGGAGAGCATGCTACGCTCGTTCCGCCGTCCTGTCAAAGAGGAGCACGGCCCCATCTACTTCAAGTCAAGCTTCTTTCCAGCCGCCAGCAGGGCGATCGATTGATGAATGCGTCTGGTGCGCGTTTCCGGACGCTTCGCGACGTGGATCCAGACGACGAAGTCACGCCGGTAGGTGGGCGCCAGCTCCCGGAAGAATGTCCACGCTTTCGAATTCGCCCTCAGCGCTTTTGCGATGTAGCCCGGGAGCTCGGGAATGACCGGACGTGGCGCGTAGGTGTTCTTCGTCGGCGCGGCCTCGATGCCGGCCGGCGTGAGCAGGCCCGCCGCTTTGAGCTCCGCCCACCGTTTCCGATTGATCCCCGACCACCTGCTCGTCGGCTTTCGCGGCGTCACCTTGATCGCGTAGCGGTCGTCATCGAGACGTTTGACGAGGCTGTCAATCCATCCAACGCAAAGAGCCTCGCGAACGAAGTCTTCGTAGGGGAGGGACTTCATCCCGGTATGGGCCTTGTGGAACACGAGCCAGACACCCGCGCTCGAGGTGTGATGCTTTTTCAACCATGCTCGCCATTGGCGGCGACTCGTAACCCGGAGGGTCATGAGTTCTGGCGTCATGCTGATTGGCGTCTGCTATCGAAACAGCACGGCAATGCCGGTGACGACGAGGGCGCCGGCCCAGATCCAATCCAGGTTCAACCACGCCGTGCGCAGGAACGCGAGCCCGAGCTTACGGTACACGAACAGCGCTGCCAGCGTCATCACGCTCAGGTAGGCCACGGTGTGCACACCGACTCCCAGCACGCCGATCCACGTTGGTCCCGCGCTCATCGACATCGCATGAGCCGCGTGATCGCCGGCGGCCGCCGACAGATCCGCCGGCATCGGCACGACCCACGGCAACAACATCAGGCCCGCGCCGTGCGCCGACGCCATCAGGAACGACCAGACCGTCAGGTCGCGGAAGTTCACCTGCATTCCGCCAAATCGCGGGTGCCGGTGCCGCCACAGCCGGTAGCTCCCGAGCGTGATGAGCATCGTCGCGATGACGGCCCTCAGCACGTGCATCGGGATCACGACGCCCGCCACAGCCGCCGCCGCCACCACCACGGCGACGGCCGCCGCATGGCCAAGCGCGATGGGAGGCAACGCGCGCCAGACTCCGCGCGCGCTTCGCCGTTGCATTCCCAGCGCAACGGCGAAGAGCCATCCCATCCCGGGATTGATCCCGTGATACGCGCCGAGCAAGAGCATCGCGTTCCATTCCATGGCGGCCTCTAGGCGTAGCAGTACGAGTCGGACGATGCGTCGCCGCCGGCGAGGCGGATCTGGTGCGTGCGCATGGCGTCAAACTCCAGGAAGAAACGACGGTCCAGTTCCATGCGGCCTCCGGGTCGCACGTCAACCTTGGCCATCCAGCCGCGGATGCCGTCCGGATAGAGCTGGTCGTCCCACGGCGTGTAGAGGGCGTTGGTGAAGTAGATCCGCCTGCCGTCGCGGCTGATCTCGACCATCTGCGGCCCGCCGTTCAACGGCTGATCCGGCTTGCTCGGGTGCGCCGCGCGGGAAACGATGCCGCCGAGTCTGATCGAGCCGACCTTCTTCGGCGCGAACGGATCGCTGACGTCGTACTGGATGAACTCGCCGGTGCCCCAGCACGAGACATAGAGGTACCGATCGTCGATCGACAGGTTGATGTCGGTCACGAGCGGCGCGACGGCCTTGAATCCCTGCAGGAATGGCGGCAGCTTTTCCGGATCGGCAGGCTCTGCGGGAATCTCGATGATCTTCTTGATGGCCCACTTGCCGTCCGAGCCGTTCTGGCCGGCCTCCCGATACCACAGCCAGATCGACGACGAGAGATCCTTGAGCGAGACAACGACACCGACGAATCCGTACGCGCGGGTCGGATCGTGCGCGGGGCGCAGTTCCAGCGGCATCTGCTGCTCGGCGCCGAGGTCGAGCTCCTGCAGGTGGCGGCGCCGGCGCAGGTCCCACACGTGCAGCTTGTTTCCGTACTTTCCTCCGAGCAGCAACTCGGGATTGATGCCGTCCTTCACCATGTTGGGCGTCCCCCAGGTGCTGCTGACCATGGTGTCCAGTCCGAGATGCCACCAGATGTCGTAGGCGAGCTGCTGCGGCCCCCGATCGATTTCCCAGCGGCCGCGGACATCAAAGGTCTCGGGATCCATCACGAACGTGCCGCCGGGACCGTTGCCGTCGGGCGCACCGAGCGCGCTGAGGTAGATGCCGTCCGGCCCGCAGTGCACCGTGTGCGGCGCGGCGTACCCGGTGCGTGCGGCGAGCGTCTCCGGTTCGATCACTTTCACGATCGTGGGCCGCCGCGGGTCGGGCTTCGTGTCGAGGACGTGGGTCCGGGACGAATGGATCCCCGGCACGATCAGATACCGCCGCTCCATGTGCGGATGCGGTGCGTAGGGACAGAGGCACGAGCTGCACGCGTTCCAGCCGAAATGATGCAGCTCATCGCCGGCATGCGGCATGTCGGTCTGCCCGACGAGCCGGCCGTAGCTCGTGGACGCCGGATCGACGTCCACGACACCAATCGCGTCGGGACGGCCGTCCTTGAGCGGGTTGATGAGCGCGAGATAGCCGAGCTTCTCCGGAGGCGACTGGGTCGCCATCGCCGGCGAAGGGTAGAACGTCGGATCGGGTGTCAGCAGAGGCATGATTCGTCTCCTAAGACCTCGGTTTCGTGAGCTGCATCTCGACTCTTAGATGCCGTTCAGTGAACGGCGTGACAGGTCGACTACGAAACCCGTCATCAAACGTTGACTGTCACGCGCAGAAACGTCGCTGGAATCGACGTGGCGCCGTTCGCGCTCGTGTTCTGGCGCACGAAAAGCGCTTCGAGCTCCCGTTGCAGTTCCGCGGATTTCCCGCTCTGTTCAGCGGCGGCGAACGCGTTCATCGTCGGCCCGTAGAAGTTCTTGAAGTCGGCCACGAATGTGGCGGGCGGCACGGACGCATTGAAGGTGTACGTGTCTTTGACGAACGAAACCTTTCCGCTCGGAACACCCGCAACTGCAAACCGATCGACCACCTGGCTTTCGACCCCCCAGGTCATGGGGCTGATGAAGCCTTCGGGCGGCGGCGCGTAGGCGGAGCTGATTCTCAGAATCTGCGCCACGAGTGTTGGATCGTTCGGGATCCAGTTCCCCATCACGATGCGGCCGCCGGGCCGAGTCACGCGCACCATTTCCTTGGCGACGTCAAACGGCTTGGGCGCGAACATGGCGCCGAACATGCTGAGGACGAGATCGAAGCTGCGATCGGCGATCTCGCTCAAATTGGCCGCATCGCCCAGCTGGAACCGGCAGTTCGCCAGACCTTCCGCCTGGGCGCGTCTGTTGCCGGCGTCGACAAGATTTCTGGCGATGTCGACGCCGAGGACGTCGGCGCCTCGTCTGGCGGCCGGCAGCGCCGTCGTCCCGTCGCCGGATCCCAGGTCGAGCACCTTCATGCCGGCCGCAACGTCGAGGCCGGCGACGACGGCGTCGCCGCTCTCTCGCATGGTTGCCGCGATGCGCGTGAAGTCGCCCTTTTCCCACAATGCCTGATTCGGATTCATGACGTTTGTGCCTCCGTGTCGGACTGGAAAGTACAATGCGGGTGGCGGGGCAGCCATGCCCGGGCGTCGCGATCACTTGCTCCAGCGGCCACGCCAATCTGATTCCATTGCCCGGCGGCCGTAGGACCTTGCCGGGAGTCCAGAGGATCGAATGGACGCTTTTTCCGAGATCCTGAGCGGGGTCAAGCTGAACGGCGCGGTGTTCTTCACCGCCGAGTTCTCAGCGCCCTGGGGGTTCACCACACCCGCGTCGGACGTGATGACCGAGAAGGTCGCGCCCGGAGCGCCGCATCTCGTTCTCTACCATCTGCTGATCGATGGCAGCGGGTACGTCGAGATGGCGGATGGACAGTCGGTCGTCCTCGCGCCGGGAGATGTCGTGATCTTCCCGCACGGCGATCCGCACCTCATGAGCAGCAGCAACTCGGTGAAGCCGCCGTTCCCGAATTACGGCATCACGCCGAAGATCAAGGCAAGGGACCTGAGTCCGCTGTGTGCCGGTGGCGGCGGCGCCGTCTCGAAGTTCGTGTGCGGGTACATGACGTGCGACCCGCACCTGAGCCGGCCGATTCTCAGCGGGCTGCCTTCGGTCTTCAGAGTCAACGTGCGAGTGGACTCGTCCGGGCACTGGCTGGAAACCTCAATCCTGCATCTCGTCGAGGAAGCGGCGTCAGGGCGGATGGGCAGCGAAGCCATGCTGGCGAAATTGTCGGAAGCTCTGTTCGTCGATACGCTGCGGCGTTATGTCGACGGCATGCCCGACCAGCAGAGCGGCTGGCTTGCCGGCGCGCGCGATCCGGTCGTCGGCAGAAGTCTCGCGCTCCTGCACGGTCGTGTCGCGCATCCGTGGACGATCGCGGAGCTCTCGGAGGCCGTCGGAATTTCGCGATCGGCCCTCGTCGAGCGCTTCAGCCGCTATCTCGTCGAACCACCGATGACGTATCTGACGCGATGGCGGCTTCAGCTGGCGGCTGAGTCGCTGAAGCAGACATCTCGCGGCGTGGCGGACATCGCCGCCGACATCGGCTACGAATCGGAAGCGGCCTTCAGCCGCGCCTTCAAGCGGGAGTTCGGCCAGCCTCCGGGCCAATACCGGAGCGAGCACAAGGGTTCGCGGCAGCACGCACGCGCGGCGGGGTGAGTCGTATCGACCTCATGGACGACATGCGCCGCGCCTACGACGAGGTTTATGCCTACACCATGGGGCGCCCGGACTTCATCCTGCAGCACGTCGTCGATGCGTTCGCGGCGCAAACGGCTCGCACGGACGGCAAACCGATCGGGATTGTCTTCGCCCTGGTCGGACTGTATCTCCATGTCGAGAAACAGTATTCGGGGCACGAAGTCCAGAAGGTACACATGCGGATGGGACGTCGAACACGGCAGTGGCCGGCGATGGCTCTTCCGCGCGACCGCGGCAGGATGACGGCGGCTGACGTACTCGCCGCACCTGAGGGCATCGAGCGCGACAACGCCATCGATGCGTGGTGCCACTCCGTCTGGAGCGCGTTCCACGAGAGCCGCCCGGCGATCATCGAGCTGCTGCGCGAGTACGAGATTCAACCGTGACGGCCGCGGATCCCATCGACACCCGCGCGCTATTCCGTCCCGTTTCGAGCAGTCTCGTCACACTACTGCACGGATTGCCGCAGGAGCGTTGGGCCTATCCAACCGTCGCCGGTGCATGGGTCGTCCGCGACGTCGTCGCTCATCTGCTCGACTCGACACTGCGTCGACTGTCATTCCATCGTGACGGGATGACGCCTCCCCCTCCGTCTCGTGCGATCGCATCCAACCGCGACTTCGTCGACTTCATCAACGATCTGAACGGGCAATGGGTCACGTCCGCGAGACGATTGAGTCCGCGGGTCCTGATCGATCTGTACGAGCGCGCGAGCCGCGAGGCGGCAGACTGGTTCGAGTCGCTGCCGCTCGACGCGCCGGCGCTGTTTCCGGTGTCGTGGGCCGGCGAACAGGCGTCGGCCGGCTGGTTCGACATCGGGCGCGAGTTCACCGAACTGTGGCACCACCAGCAACAGATCCGGATGGCGGTCGGCGCGGAGGCACTCGCCGACCCGCGTTTCCTCTCCACTGTGATCGACGTCGCCATGCGCGGACTGCCGCACGCGTTTCGGGACGTCGCGGCCGAACCCGGTCAGACGGTCGTGATTGACATCAGCGGCGCGAGCGGCAGCCAATGGACCTTGTCACGCACGGAGCAATGCTGGACTCTGTGGCGCGGCGAACCGTCATCGGCGACGACGCGCATCCGCCTGAACGATGACACGGCGTGGAAGATTCTCTTCAACGCGATGTCCGAAAGCGACGCCGTACGCCGGGTGCAGATCGAGGGACAAAGAGATCTGGGGCGCGCATTCCTGCGCGCCCGATCCGTGATCGTGTAGGGGCGGCTTGCCGATGACCATGATTCTTGCGAGTGCATTCTGGATTGCCGCCGCGGCCGTCGCAGATCAGGGCCAGACCGCGAAAGTCGCGATTCACTTCGAGCCGCAGTCCCCCACCGAGGCGTTCGTCAACGCAACCGCCGAGTACGACGCGCTCTGGAAAGCTGAGGGCGCTCGGATGGTCGCGGCAATGGAACGCATCAGCGGCCTGCCATTCGAAGAGCGCGAGATCAAAGCAGTGATCTACGAAGGCGTCAGCTTCTCGGGCTCCGGTACCACACCGATGCAGCTCAGAGCGAGCTATCCGGCCGAGGTGAAGAAAGCCACGCTCATTCACGAGCTGTCTCACCGAATGCTCGGCCGTGTGAACACCACGAGAGAAATCGACGAGCATCGCAAAATCTTTCTCGTCCTCTACGACATCTGGGTGGATCTCTACGGGAAAGAGTTCGCCGATCGAAACGTGGCGGTCGAGTCGCAGCGGAAGGGCCTCTACGATTACGAGTCCGCCTGGAAGTGGGCGCTGGCGATGAGCGCCGGCGATCGGGCCGCGAAGTTCAAGACGCTCCGCGGGCAGGACCGGCGGCGCTGACGCCTCGAGGCTCACCCACGCCGCTTCAGCCCAAGCGCGCGAAGACGCTTGTGCAGGCTGGTGCGTTCGGTGCCCAGCAGCCGCGCCGCGCCCGAAACGTTCCAGTCCGTTTGGTCGAGCGCCTGGCGGATGCGCTCGCGCTCGGCGGCGTCGCGCACCTCCTGGAGCCCGGCGGCCGGACGAGGTGACTGCGGCAGCCGGACTTCGAGGGGAATCGACTCCACGGTAATCCGCTCTCCGCGAGTGAGGATCGCCATCCGCTCGACCACGTTTCTGAGCTCGCGGACGTTGCCCGGCCAGCCGTAGCCCTCGAGAACCGGGACGACGTCCGGGTCGATCTCGCGCGGCCGGAAATTGTTGCGCGCGCAGAATTCGGCGAGAAAGTACCCGACAAGATCGCCGATGTCCTGCCGGCGCTCGCGAAGCGCGGGCAGGCGGATCGGCACGACGCTCAGCCGATAGAACAAGTCCTCACGGAACGTTCCGGCGGCGACGAGCTCGTCGAGCCGGCGGTTCGTCGCCGAGATGACGCGCACGCTGACGCGAATGGTCTGCTCGCCGCCAACGCGCTGCAGCTCCCCGTCCTGCAGAATCCGCAGCAGCTTGGCCTGCGAGGCCTCGTGGAGATCGCCGGCCTCGTCGAGGAAGATCGTGCCGCCGTCGGCCAGCTCGAACTTGCCGCGCCGCAGCCCGGCCGCGCCGGTGAACGCGCCCTTCTCGTGCCCGAAGAGCTCACTCTCGATCAATTCCGTCGGAATCGCTGCGCAGTTCACCTTCACGAACGGTCCGGACGCAAACGGGCTCTCACGATGGACGTGCGCGGCAAGCAGCTCTTTGCCCGTGCCCGACTCGCCGGAGAGCAGCACGCTGACGTCGGAACGCGCCACCTGCGTGGCCTGCTCCACGGCATGCTGAAAGGCGGGGCTGGAACCGATCATGCTGGGCGCGCTGCCGACCAGCTCGCGGAACCGCTGGTTCTCGCGCAGCAGGTCCGATCGCTCGAGGGCGTTCTTGGTGGCGAGCAGCACGCGATCGCGACCGAGGGGTTTCTCCAGGAAGTCGAAGGCGCCGCTTTGCGTCGCATCGACGGCGTCGCGAATCGTGCCGTGTCCCGAGATCATCACCACCGGCGTGGCGTCGTCGCTCTGTCTCAACGACCGCAGCAGGTCGATGCCGTTGCCGTCGGGCAGACGCACGTCGAGCAGGTAGAGGTCGGCGCGCGTCTTGCGGCGCTCGGCGTGGAACTTCGCCGCCGACTCGCACACCGTGACGCGGTGGCCCTCGCCTTCCAGAATCAGCCGCAGCGATCGGCCGATGTTCGGTTCGTCGTCGACGATGACGATGTGACGGGTGCGCGTCACGCGATCGCCTCCTCGGCCGGCGTGGCCACGGCCGGCAGCGTGATGCGGAACGCGGCCCCGCCGAGCTCGCCCGGAATGACCGTGATGTCGCCGCCCGAGAGCAGCGCGTGACTTCTGGCAATCGAGAGACCGAGTCCCATCCCGTGCTTCTTGAACGTAATCGTTGGCTCGAACAACGTCGCCGACGCCTCAGGGCTCAAGCCGGGACCCGAATCGTGCACCTCAATCGCGACCTGGCCGGCGTCCGACCTGGTCACGGCGAGGATGGACCCGCCCGGCCCGGCCGCCTCCGCGGCATTCTGCAGCAGGTTCGTGAGGATGCCCTTCACGAGATCCGCTCCGGCGTGCACGCGAGGCGCGCGCGCATCGAGCCGGAGATCGTAGGTTGTCTCGGGATGCGCCGGGCGCAGCAGCGAGACGCGCTCGGTGACCAGCGCGTTGACGTCGAGCACTTCGCGTTCGACGGGCGGCTCGCTGGAGAATTCGGAGAACGCCCGCACGCGACGCTCCAACGACTCGATTTCGCTGACGACGATCTGCACGGCCTGGTCCATGAAGACGCGATCGGATGGCGGCTGTCTCGCCTGCATCTCTTCGACGGTCAGCCGGATCGGCGTCAGCGAGTTCTTGAGCTCGTGGGCGGTCTTGCGCGCGAGCGACTGCCAGCTCGCCATCCGGGTCAGGTGCACGAGCCGTTCGCGGCTCTGCTGCAGCTGATCGGCCATCCGGTTGAAGGCGTCGACGGCGCGGCCGACTTCGTCGCGCGATCGCTGCTCCGGATCGGGCCCGGCGTCCAGGCGCCGCGTCCAGTCGCCGCCGGCGAAGTCGGTGAGCGCGGCGGTGAGCTGCTGGATCGGCCGGCTGATTCGATGGGCGATGAAGATCAGCGGCGCCAGCCCGGCGATCCACGTCGCGGCGAGCAGGACGAGCAGCGTCAACGTGAATCCGCGACGGAGGTCCTGGCTCGCGATCGATTCGACGAGCTGCCGCGACTGACGGAGCTCGGCCGACAACTGATCCATGCGGACGCCGCGGAGATCGCGGCGGTAGGCGGCCACGCCGCGATCCGCGGCGCCGCTGCCGTCGCGGCGCCGCATGTAGTCCACGTGATCGCCGCCGGCGCCTGACACGCCGAATCGCTCGGCCTCGCCGCTGTCCCAGAAGGCGCGCACCGCGTCCGGCCACCGGGCCGCGTCGGCGAGCGCGTAGACCACCGGTGTCGCGCGTCCGGCCAGCGCGTCCTGCTTCAACGCTTCACGCTCGCGCTGATAGAACTGCCTGACGGTGGATTCGAGGGTCCGGGACAGCCGATCGAGCTCGCCGGTGGTCGCGTAGCCCAGGCTGCGATCGAGGAGCGAGGTGGTAATCCAGATCGTCGCCGACAGCGGCAGTACGCTGGCGAGGAGAAAGGCAACGATCAGGCGGTTGCGCAGCCGGTGCATCGCGGCGGGCACGATTCTGGCGCGTCACAGCGGCAGCCGGAACGGCCCTGCCTCGATCGAGTGCGCCGGCGGGTCGGCTCGCCGGCGGCGGCTCAACGCCTCCACCAGGCCGCGCAGCGAGAAGTCTCCTGCGCCGTTCTCGGGCTGCGAGGCCTCGGCGTCCAGCACGCGATATCCCAACCGGATCCAGAACGGCAGGTCGCGGCCAAAACGGCCGAACTCGCTCACCGGAACCGTGAGCTGCTCGAGACACCAGGCTTCGGCAGCCGCCGACGTCAGGTACCTGTTCGAGCGCGACGGCGATCCCGCTTGCGTGACGGCAAATCGTTCTTCCCAGAGATCGTAGCTCAGAACGTAGGTCTGACGGCCCTGCGCGACGGCCTGGCCGCCGGGACCGGGCAGCACGTCGAGCTGGAGATCGATGCGCACGGACCGGCCGTCCTTCAGCCGGACGAGCGGCTCGCCCTTGATGAAGTTGAATTCGGGCGCGCGGACCCTGATGGCGTTGCCGGTCCGCGCGACGGTCATTGATTGAGCGAGGACAACCATGGTCGAGTACCCAATCAGCGAGAAGACAGCCAGGGCCGCGCGCGCAGACGGTGCGCGTGACCTGCATCGCAGGGCCGTGGCAATCGTGCGATTCACAGTCAGTACTTCTTGATCCCTGCCGACAGGCCCGGAACCCGCAGGCCCATCATGAACACTGCACGGAACTCATCGGTGTTGACCGGGAATCCCACCGTGAAGAACACCGGACCGGGATTGAAGGTCACACCCGTCGACACGCGCGTCTTCGGATCGGCGCCGTTGTCCCAGACGGAACCGACGTCGAGGAACATCCCCAGTCCTCGATACCGGTACTCGAACGAGGTGTGAAACATCCGGTCGCCGCCCGCCGGCGCGATGTCGTATTTGTCCCACCCGCGAAGCGTGCGCGTATCCCCGAGCGAAAACCGTTCGAAGAGCGGCGCATCGCCGCTGATGCCGCCAGCCATTCCCGACGCCAGCACCTGGTGGTGCCCCCAGCGATACTGGTAGTCGGCCTGTGCGGCATACCGGTCGTACACGAGATCGCTTTCGAGCGCGCGGGTCCCTGCGCGGAACGTCAGTGAAGCCTCGAAATCCTGACGCGGCTGCGACCCGGGCCGCGATCGATCGGAGAACGTCACCCACCCGCTCGCCGCGTTGGCCATCTGTGACGGGCCGGGCTCGACCAGCGGATCCAGCTCCGTGATGCGCACGCCGCCGCCGACGCTGAGCTGTGACGTGATGGCGAACTTCATCAGCGGCGTGACGCTCATCCGGTTGCGGTACAGAGCTGGAATGCGGGGATCCAACGCCACCGCCGCCAGCGTCGGATCGCGCCAGGTCTGATCGAAGGTCGACCACTCGAACAACACGCCTAACCGGTCCGAAACGATCTTCCGTGTTTCGAAGCGCAGTGCGAAGCCGGAGTACTCTTCGATCAGCTCGTCGCCGTTGTCGATGGGGATGATCGCCGTAACGTGCAGGTCGCGTCCACCCATGCCGAGCGGCAGATTCGCGCCCCATCCCTGGTCGGAGTGGTAGACCGCGTTGGCGTCCACCGGCTCGAACCGAAGCCATCGCGACCATTCCGCACGGTTCGCGACGAAGATCAACTTGATCCGCCCGGGCTGGCTCCCCTTCACACTTCGCCGCGACACCTCGTAGCCGGGCAGCGCGTCTTTGAGACGCGTCTCCAGCCGATCGGCTTCATCGGAATCGAGCGGCCGGCCGGCGAGCGCATGGAGATCGTCACGGAGCGCCTGGCTGAGATCGCGTTCCGGCACGCCTTTGATTTCCACGTCCTCGACGGTGTAACGGTTGTTGATGTTCGCTTCGCGCTGCTCGTCCGGCATGCGCGCCGCCACGAAGACGACCCGCGCCCCGGCGTCTGGAGCCTGGCTGATGCGCACGGCGAGGATGTACCGCGGATGCTCGGTCTCGATGCGCGCCGCGAGGTCCCGCAGCGCCTGACGATTGAGCGGGCTGCCGGCGAGTTTCTCGATCTCCTCCCTCAGGCCGGAGCTCAGCCGGTC
>JBLNGH010000597.1:0-3359 GCA_050264575.1 Acidobacteriota bacterium
GCAAGGAGCTCATCGCCCGCGCGATCCATCGCAGCAGCCTCCGCGCGAAGGAACGCTTCGTCCAGGTGAACTGTGCGGCGATTCCGGAAGAGCTGATCGAGTCGGAGCTGTTCGGGCACGAGCGGGGTGCGTTCACCGGCGCGACGGAAAAGCAGGTCGGCAAGTTCGAGATGGCCGATCGGGGCACGATCTTCCTGGACGAAGTCGCCGACATGAGCGCGAAAACGCAGGCCAAGGTGCTCCGGGTCCTGCAGGAAGGCGAGGTCGAGCGGCTCGGCTCGTCACGCACGATCAAAGTCGACGTGCGGGTGATTGCCGCCACCAACAAGGATCTCGAAGAAGAGATCTCGCTCGGACGGTTTCGAGAAGATCTCTACTTTCGCTTGAGCGTGATTCCGATTTCCGTGCCGCCGCTCCGCGAGCGGCTCGAGGACATCCCTGGGCTCGTCCAACATTTCATCGCCCAGTTCAGCCGCGAGAACAACCGTCGCCCCGCCCGATTCGCGCCCGGGGCGCTCGACGTGCTCCGGCAGGCCCGCTGGCGCGGCAACATCCGCGAGCTGCGCAATGTCGTCGAACGGCTCCTGATCATGAGCGACCGCGAGGTCATCGAGGCCGACGACGTGCGGAACGTCGTGCGGACCGAAACACGGCCGTCCGCGGCGGGTGCGGCGACCGCGCCCGGCGCCGGCGCGGCGAAACCCTCGACGCTGCGTGAGTTCAAGGAATGGTCCGAACGGGCCTTTCTGGTCGACAAGCTGCGTGAGTTCGGCTGGAACATCTCCAAGACGGCGGAAGTCATCGATACGCCGCGCAGCAACCTCTACAAGAAGCTCGAACAGTACGGAATCAAGCAGGAAAATGACGCGTAAGAAGCCCTGAATCTGCGGATTTGGAGATCTCGGGATCTGAGGATTAAAGAGCATTCCGGCAGTGCAATAAAGCTCTTGAATCCGCAGATCCCCAGATCCCCAGATCCCCAGATCGGCAGATGCTATGATCGGTCATTCCGCCGCAGCGGGCTGGATGATCGCCGCGCCGTAGCTCCGTGAGGAGCGAAGGCGGGGAGGAAAGTCCGAACTCCGCAGGGCAGTGCGCCGGGTAACTCCCGGTCGGGGCAACCCGAAGGAAAGTGGCACAGAAAACATACCGCCTGCGTCGGAGTCCGGCGCAGGTAAGGGTGAAAAGGTGCGGTAAGAGCGCACCGCGTCTGCCGTGAGGCAGATGGCAGGCAAAACCCCGCACGGAGCAAGGCCAAATAGGGAGGCGCTCCCGGCGCCGGCGAACGCCGAGCGCACGGGAAAAGGACGGCCCGTCCGAGGTCTCCGGGTAGGTCGCTCGAGCCCGTCAGTAATGCCGGGCCTAGAGGAATGATCGTCACCCTGAGCGAAGTTTGCGGACGCGCGTGAGAGCGCGTGTCGGAACCGAGTCGAAGGGAACAGAATTCGGCTTACGGCCTCGCTGCGGCGGAACCCTTTGCAGGCGCCTTCGGCGCCTGAACTCAAAACTTAGAACTTCGAACTTAGAACTTCGAACGGCAAACTCCAGATCCCCAATCGGGCGGCGACCTTCAAACTCCGGTACAATCGCCAACGGACACGACAAACGTGTCACAGGAGTGTTCATGCCGAGCAAAACCCTGCAGGCAGCTCTCGCTGGGACTGTCATCGCGATTGGCGCTGCAGTTCTCGTCGCGCAGCAGCCGGCTCAACAGCCACTACAGCAACAGCAGCAGGGGCAACCGGCGGGCGGCCAGCAGGCGGGCGGCCGCGGCGGGCGCGGAAACAGCGTTCAGATCAAAGAAGGCGAGGACTGTCCCGCTGGAATGACGATGACCCGGCCGGGAACCTGTCAGGCGCCGCAGTTCCCGCCGCCCAGCATCGTCGATTACCGTCCGCGGAACACGCTGGTCACGCCGGCGCACGCGACGCCGAAGGCGAAGTTTCCGGTCATCGATTATCACGGCCATGCAGGCGGCCGGCTCGGGACACCCGAAGGGATTGCCGGACTGATCGCGGCACTGGACGAATTGAACGTCCGGCTGTTCGTCGCCGCCGACAACGTCTCTGGCGCGAACCTCGAACGCGTGATGAAAGCGGTCAGCGCGTCGCCGCACAAGGAACGCGTCCGCATCCTGACCGGCATCAATTTGAGCAACGTCGGACCGGGCTGGGCCGAGAAGGCGATCGCCCAACTGGAGGCCGATCTCAAGGCCGGCGCCGTCGGCGTCGGCGAGATCAGCAAGGCGTTCGGTCTGCGCACGCGCAAGGCCGACGGCTCGCTCCTCAAGGTCGACGATCCCGACCTCGATCCCGTGTGGGACGCCTGCGCGCGCCTGAACATCCCCGTGTTCATTCACACGGCGGAGCCGCAGGAGTTCTTCGAGCCGATCGATTTCAAGAACGAGCGGTGGCTCGAGCTGTCGCTGTTCGGCGATCGGCGCTATCCGCCGGACCAGTTTCCGCGCTTCGAGGAGCTGATCGCCCAGCGCGATCGCATGTTCAAGAAGCACCCGAAGACCCGCTTCGTGATGGCGCACTTCGGCTGGCACGGCAACGATCTGGCGCGCCTCGGCAAGCTGCTCGACGAGATGCCCAACGTCTACACGGAAATGGGCGCCGTCCTGTACGACATCGGCCGCCAGCCGCGCGGCGCGCACGATTTTCTCGTCAAGTACCAGGACCGCGTCATGTTCGGCAAGGACGCCTTCGAGCCCAGTGAGTACCCGACTTACTGGCGCGTGCTCGAAACGAAGGACGAGTACTTCGACTACTACCGCGACTACCACGCCTTCTGGAAGATGTACGGCGTCGATCTGCCCGACGAGGTGTTGAAGAAGATCTACTTCCAGAACGCGCTCAAGATCACGCCTGGCCTGCCGCAGACCGGCTGGCCGCGCTGAATGCCGACGTACCTGGTCACCGGCGGCGCCGGATTCATTGGATCGCACCTCGTCGAGGAATTGCTGCGGCGAGGACAATCGGTCCGTATTGCCGACGATTTCTCGACGGGACGACGGGAGAACGTGCCGGCAGGGTCGGCCGTGGACCTCGTCGAAGGTGATCTCGCGGATCCGGCCATCGCCCGTCGCGCCGTCGACGGCTGCACGTTCGTCATCCACCAGGCGGCCATTCCATCGGTGCCGCGTTCCGTCAAGGATCCGGTCGGATCGCATCGCGCGAATGTCGACGCGACGCTGCAGGTTCTCGCAGCCGCGCGCGACGCCGGCGCGAAGCGTCTGGTCTTTGCCGGGTCGTCATCCGTCTACGGCAACGCGGCGGTGCTGCCGAAGCGCGAAGACATGCGCCCGGCGCCCCTCTCGCCGTATGCGCTGCAAAAGCTCATCGCCGAGCAGTATT
>JBLNGH010000598.1:0-2585 GCA_050264575.1 Acidobacteriota bacterium
GAAGGCGGCCACCGACCTCGGTGTCACCTTCGAAGCGGCGACCAGCGCGCCGACCGGCGGCTCGAAGCTCAAGAAGCTCCGCATCGGCCTCTACGACACCTACGGCGGCGGCATGCCGTCGGGCTGGACGCGGCTGCTGCTCGAGAACTTCGAGTTCCCGTTCGAGGTCGTCTACCCGCCGATGCTCGACGCCGGCAACCTGCGGGAGAAGTACGACGTGCTCGTCTTCAACGACGCCGGCCTCGGCGCGGGCGGCGGGGGACGTGGCGGCGGACGCGGCGCGGGCGGCGCCACGCCTCCGGGAGCGGACGCACCTCCGGCCGGTGGCGGCGCCGGCGCGGGTGGCGGCGGCCGCGGCGCCGGCGGCCGTGGCGCGGGTGGGACCGGCGCGAAGGATCCAGCCGACAAGCGGCCGCCCTTCGTGGACTATCCGGAAGAATTCACGCGACGCCGCGGCAACGTGACGCCGGCGACGCTCGAGAAAATCAAGCAGTTCGTGCAGGAGGGCGGCACGGTCCTCGCGATCGGCGGCGCGTCCGAAGGCGCGATCAGCCTGTTCAAGCTCCCGCTCAGCAATCACCTCGTGAAGCCGGACGGCAGCGCCGTGCAGCGGACCGACTTCTACGTGCCGGGATCCGTGCTGCGCGTCGCCATCGATCCCAAGAACCCGCTCGCGCACGGGTACGGAACCGAAGCGGACATCTTCTTCGACAACAGTCCGGTGTGGCGGATCAACCCGTCGGCCGGCAGCGGTGAGGTTCGTTCGGTCGCGTGGTTCCCGTCCGCGACGCCGCTCCGCAGCGGCTGGGCCTGGGGCCAGAAGTACCTCGACAAGGGGATCGAGATCGTCGAGACCACCGTCGGCAAGGGCCGCGTGTTCGTGTTCGGCAACGACCTCCTGTTCCGCAGCCAGCCGCATGGCAACTACAGGTTCTTCTTCAACGGCCTCTATCTATCTGTGGCCGATGGCATGAAGGCGGGACTAGGATCGAATTGAGATCGAGCTTGTGTAGGCCGGGGCTTTAAGCCCCGGCTGACGAGCCGGCCCTTAAGGGCCGGCCTGCACGGAGGATCAGGCATGCGTCAGCCCTCTCATCTCGTTCTGCCCGTCGTGCTTGCCGCGGCCATCGGCGCCGCCGTCGTCGCCCAGACCCAGCGCCCCGCGAATCCGACTCAGACGGCGCAGACGCCGCCGGCGGCTTCGCGCGTCACGACGCCCATGGAGGAGTGGGGGCACAACGTCGGCGACGACTACTTCCTCGCCAACTACCAGCAGCTGATGACGTACTGGCGGAAGCTCGAGAAGCAGTCGCCGCGCCTGAAGATCGAGGAGATCGGCAAGACGTCCGAGAACCGGCCGATGCTGATGGGGATCATCACGTCGCCGGCCAACCATCAGCGGCTCGCCCGATACAAGGACATCTCGAAGCGCCTCGCGCTCGCCGAGGGGCTCACCGACGACCAGGCGCGCGCGCTCGCGCGCGAAGGCAAGTCGGTCGTGTGGATCGACGGCGGTCTCCACGCGACTGAAACGCTGGGCGCGCAGCAGCTGCTCGAGCTCGTCTATCAGATGGTGTCGCGCACCGATCCCGAGACGATGCGGATTCTGGACGACGTGATCATCCTGACGGTGCTGGTGAATCCGGACGGCATGGATCTCGTGTCGGACTGGTACATGAAGCACGGCAACATGACCATCCCCGTGCTCTACAACCACTACGCCGGGCACGACGACAACCGCGACTTCTACATGTCGGCGCTCGCGGAATCCACGAACATCAATCGCATCATGTACCGCGAGTGGGTGCCGCAGATCATGTACAACCACCATCAGACCGGGCCGCAGGGCACGGTCATGTTCGCGCCGCCGTTCCGCGATCCGTTCAACTACAACTTCCATCCGGGTGCGGTCGCGGGCATCGACGTGGTCGGCGCGCAGATGGCGATGCGATTCATCGCGGAGGGCAAGCCGGGCGTGACGCAGCGCCGCGGCGCGCCGTACTCGACCTGGTTCAACGGCGGGATCCGCACGACGGCTCACTTTCACAACATCATCGGGATTCTGACCGAGACGATCGGCAACCCGGCGCCGATCAGCATCCCGTTCATCCCCGAACGGCAGATCGGCGATTCGAATCTCTGGTGGCCGATCAAGCCGCAGGCCGAGTGGCACATGCGCCAGTCCATCGAGTACTCGATGACGGCCAATCGCGCCATTCTCGACTTCGCGTCGCGCTATCGCGAGACGAACCTCTACAACATCTACGTGATGGGCCGCGACGGGATTAAGTGGGGCAACGAAGATCACTGGACGTTCACGCCGCACAAGATGCAGCGCATTCAAGCCGAGCTCGGCCGCGGCGGCCAAAGTCCCGCCGAAGCCGCAGGCCGCGAAGGCGGAGCCGGAGGCCGCGGAGGCGGACGGGGCGGCGGCGCGAATCCTCAGCTCTACACGGCGATGACCACGCCGGAGCTGCGCGATCCGCGTGGGTTCATCCTGCCGTCGAGTCAGGACGACTTCGGTACGGCGACCCGCTTCGTGAACACGCTCATCAAGACGGGCGTCACCGTCCAGCGCGCGACCG
>JBLNGH010000599.1:0-2800 GCA_050264575.1 Acidobacteriota bacterium
GAGCGTGTACTCACCGTCGACGAAGGGCGGCTCGTGTGAAAAGGATCTGGGTCGCCGCCGCGCTGCTGTGGGCGGGCTGCTCGGGCCCGCCTCTTCCGGCTGACCCGCACGCGCTCGAGGCCGAGCTGCAGAGCCGGGCCCGGATGCTCCGCGACGTCTTCGCGTCGCTCCAGGCCGAGGGAAGCATCCTGATCGACGGACCGGAACGCGTCAAGCTGACCTGGCGCGCCGAGGCGGTCCGGGGACAGTGGGCGCGGGCGACGCTGTCATCCCCGCTCGCCACCGATCCCGTCGTCGAGGTGCGAGTCCGCACCGGCGAGGGATTGGCGGTCCGGGTCAGCCCGCCCGGGGCGCGGCCGACGCTCTACCGGGCGCCCTCCGATGATTTCTCGGCTTCCGCACTGGACGGCCCGGCCCGAATCGCGGCCGAGTGGCTCATTCAATTCGCGCACGACCACGACCTCGCGATGCCGTCCCCGTCCGACATCCAGGTGACCGGTGGTTCGGTGCGACTCGAGTTCACGCGAGAGCCGCTCGTCTTTCGGGTCAGGCTGCGCCGCTCGGACGGGATGCCGCTCGACTTCTCGTCGCGGGTGAGCGGGGACCCGGCGTGCACCTGTCTCTTGGGCCGCCCTCGAGGAGACCGGGCTGTCCGCGTCGTCGGCACGCCGCTCTCGCTGCCCGGCGACGTCGAGACGACGCTCGTCGCGTGCGGCGACCAGAGGGCCCTCGTGTCGATCCGGCTCGCCGTCGCCCGTCTGATCACCGCTCCGCCGGCCCCGTTGTCGCGCTGGTCCGAGACCGCGCGCCCGATCGGACGGATCCGCGACGATCGGTGGATGCGCCGGACGTTCCGCGACGCGGAGGCCATGCGGGAGAAGGCCATCCGCCCCTGCCCGGAGCCGCCGTCGCCGGTTCCGGGCGGATAGGGGAAGTCGAGCAGAATGCGCGCCGGCAATCAGGAGATCCCTCGCGAGTTCGACGTGCGCGAACTACTACCGGCAAGAGCAGCGCTGGCCGCCAGCGAGTTCTGGCGGCGCCGACAGGCTCCCCCCGCCGGCTGGAAGAGGCGGTAGCACATCGCCTCGAGCTCTCGTCGTATGAAGCGTCCGTGCCGGTAGGCGCGGCGCCGTTGACGCAGGACTACAGCCGGGGAAATGCCGCGCGGCGCCGCGGAGATGGCGATCACGCGATCCGGCGACCTCGGCTCGGCGATGGCCGGTGCATGTGACAACGTCATCGCGATCTCGTCCTGCCCGCGGAGCAGGCTTTCGCGCCCGGAACGGATCCACCGCCAAGCGATGGCGCGCGCGGTCGGGCGCGGTGATCTCGAGCGCCTCGAGATCCACCGTCATCGCGCTACCGAGCCGCGCGTGGAGCTCTCGCGCGAAGCGCTGCGGCCAGTTCCGCATACGCGGCGTTGACGAACTGCGGGCGCTCCCCGCAAGCAGGCCTCGACGGTGTCCGCCGCCCGTCCTCGTTACCAGGGGCGCGGGACAGGTGAGCGTATTTCTTCCGCCGGCGATCGAGTCGCGCCAAGGGCCTCGCGCGTTGGCGTCTTGATCCCAGACTCCGTCGCGAGCCGGGTCAGAAAGGCCCGGGACTTCTACGGTCCGAGCCTCGTCGTGATCAACATGGGAGACATCTTCAACACGGGGCCCGACGAAACCGCCTTCGCGGTTCGAAAGCTCCTCACGCCGCTCACCGCAATCCCGTGTCACACCGACGAGGCCTCCACGACCGGCGGTGCCGTGACGCCAGGACGCGGATCGAGCAGTTCATCACACAGGTCGGGAGCTCCACGAAGGTCGTCTTCCCTTGAGCGGGATACCGCTGTCCTTCGACGGCCGAGGCAACGGCGTGAGCTGGCGGTGAGCTGCTCGTTCGCGGAGTGACAACGGCGAAGAATTCTCTTATCATCCGTTGCATGAATAGGAGAAACGCGATGCGATTGGCTCCTTTGCTCGGCATGGCAGTGATCGGGTTGTGGCCCGGGTTCGCGCGGGCGGTCGACACCGGAAACTTCACTCTGAAGACGACGGAAGATCTCTATCGGGTCTGCTCGGCTACGCCCGACGATCCGTTGCGCCGCGAGGCCGTCAATTTCTGCGCGGGATTCTTGCTCGGGGCGGTGAGCTATCACGACGCGATCACGGACAGAGAGAATCTGAAGCGCTTGATCTGCTACCCGCCGACGGCTCCCCGGGATCAAGGCATTCAGGCTTTCATCGATTGGGCCGCAACCCATCAGGGGGATCAGAAGTTCATGAACGACCCGGCCGTGGTTGGCGCGGTCCGGGGACTTGCGGCGAAATGGCCGTGCAAGTGAGCCGTAAAGGAATGCATCCCATGAGACTCATGGCACTGACTCTCGCAATGGTCACCGGATTGGCGTTGGCCGGCTGTGGCCAAACCACGGCGTCGCGCACGTTGAGCGGCGGTGCGATGGGTGCCGCCGGCGGCGCGGCATTGGGCGCGATCGGCGGCAATGCCGCTTTGGGGGCTGCCGTCGGCGCCGGTGCCGGAGTGATCGGCGGCCTTCTCTACGACCAGCACAAGAAGGGGAACATCGATTATTGATCGCTGCTGCGCTCCCCCACGCGGTGGCGTCGCGGAAGTAGCGGCGAGTCCTCGGCGGTGCCGCGAATGCCCGTGATCTTCTCGAAGGACGGAGGAGATAGCGGCACTAGCCCGGATTATTCACGAATGGCCGAAGCGCGAGGCGGCCGGGTCCTGTCATCGGGGGCGGCGGGAGCGCGGCCGGGCTCCGACACCCGTTCGCCCGCAGCGCAACTCTGCG
>JBLNGH010000600.1:0-14859 GCA_050264575.1 Acidobacteriota bacterium
GTGATGAACAACACTGCGTCCACTGAGGCAATGGCGTCCTTCAGTTCGGTCGCAGCCGGCGGAAACGCGGCATCGAAGTCGCGGTTGTAGAGCGGCAGGTCCTTGAACGGGATTTCCGTCATCTGCAGCGCTGGCGGAGCCAGTCGTACCAACGCTTTCGACAATAGGCGATTCAGCGAGCCGGCGGCGAGGCTGCCGACGAAGTAACCGACGGTGAATGTAGTCATTGGTAATTTGTAATTGGTAATTGAGTAATTGGGACAAAAAGCATTCTGCCTTGGTTCCCATCGGGTAATAGCTGGTTTGGGAAGCCCCATTACCAATTACCCATTACCCATTACACTCCGTCCCCTCGCGGCTCCGACGCATCGGCTTCCACCGAAAACCACTTCTCCGCGCAGGATTGTCGTGTCTACTCGCCCGTACATCCTCATCCCGTCGTACGGCGTGATGTGGTGACGATGCTCGAGCGCGGCGGCGTCGATCTGAATCTCAGCGTCCGGGTCCCAGATCACGAGATCCGCGTCGCAACCGACCGCAATCCGTCCTTTCGTACGATCGAGGGCCGCCAGTCTCGCCGGCGCTGCCGACATCCATTCCGCCAGGCGATCGAGCGTCAGACCGCGGGCCCTGGCACCGGTCCACACGATGGGCAGTCCAAGCTGCAGCGATGCGATGCCTCCCCACGCCTGAACGAAATCGCCGTCGTCGAGATGCTTCAGCGCCGGCGGCGCGGGTGAATGATCGGTCGCAATCAAGTCGATGACGCCGTCCGCCAGCGCCGCCCACAACCCGTCACGATGCCGCCGCCCGCGAATCGGCGGCGCGCACTTGAACGCCGTCGCGCCGTCATGAATCTCGTCGGCAGCGAAGGTCAGGTAGTGCGGGCACGTCTCGACGGTGATCGGCACGCCGCGCGCGCGGGCGGCGGCAAGAGAAGGCACCGCTTCTGCAGACGCGAGGTGAACGACGTGAACGTGAACCTGAAACTCACCGGCGAGGCGAATCAGCACGTCGATTGCCGCGTGCTCGGCGCCTGGAGGGCGGCTCTCGAGCCACGTCGCGTGATCCCGGGGATCGCCGTGCGCTTCGCGCAGGTACGGCGGCAGTTCGGCGTGCGCGAGCAGCGGCAGCCCGAGCCTGGCAAGCACGGGACAGGCTTCACGCAAATCGCGCTCGGTCACATGCGCGAACTCGTCGACGCCGGACGGGCAGAGAAAGCACTTGAAGCCGAGCACGCCCTCGCGCGCGAGCGGCTCGATCTCGCCGGAGTTGCCGGGGACCACGCCGCCCCAGAAGCCCACGTCGACGTGACACCGTGTCGCCGCCGCGCGCCGCTTGGCTTCGAGCCCGGCCACTGTCGTGGTGGGAGGAATGCTGTTGAGCGGCATGTCGACGAGCGTCGTGACGCCGCCCGCGGCCGCCGCCCGCGTCGCGTGCGCGAATCCCTCCCAATCGTCCCGGCCGGGATCGTTGATGTGCACGTGCGAGTCGACGAGCCCGGGACTGACGACGAGCGGACCGGCGTCGATCTCGGACGCGGGGCCGGGACTCCCGTCATCACGGCCCGCGCGTTCGCCGCGTGACGTGATGGCGACGATGCGGCCGTCGCGAACGTGGATCGCGGCCGGCCTGATGCCGTCAGGCAGGACGACGCGATCGCCGCGAATGACGAGCGTCCGGGTCTGGTTCACGCCTCGTTATAATCAGCGCGCGATCGTCGCCTCGATGAGACCGTACGGCTCGTCGGTGGCGACGAAAATGTCGTTGCGATTCTCGTGTCCAAAGACGGAGAGGTCCACGGGAAGATGATGCTTGTTCGGCATGACGAGGTGGATCTCCGCGACGTCCTCGACGCGCGCGAGCACCGCCTCCCCCATCGCGTACATCGTATGCTGCACCGACGCGCTGTCGTGCGCGGCGAACGACTCGAGCAGCGTTTGGCGGACGAGCCCCCAGGCCAGGCCGAAGTCGAGACGCGTCGACCGGTACTGCCAGGTGGCGGTGAGCGACGTCGCGAGGATCCGGTCGGTCGTCTCCGGCAGGGACGTGAACTCGTCGCGGATGAACCCGGTGAAAGCCGAACGCGACGACTTCAGGATGAGCAAATCGCTGACGCCGGCGCCGACCGTGGTTCTGTCACGGCTGGAGATGACCCGCGCGGACCGCACGTCGGGGCCGCGGCCGATGAACGCGTGCGGGTCGTCGCGTCCGGCGGTGCGAATCCGCGCCCATTCCCGCTCGACGAGATCGACCCGCACCTCGTCGAGTCGAGGATTGCGATCGAGAAAGTGCTGCACCAGGGTGAGGCCGAAGGTTTCCGGGTGCTCGGGCCGCGACGCGGCGGCGAGCGCGTACACCGTGTTCTTCATCGTATCCGTGGCCAGCACGCCGCTGTTGTCGCCGGCGGTGTACGACTCCTCGTACCGGCCTTGAAACCGGATCGCGACCGTCAGATCGCGCAGGTCGTGTCGATCGTCGCGCCGCGTGAGCTGCACCAGCCGCACTTTCGACTTGCCGTAGGCAGACTCGAGCAACATGATCGACTCCGGAAACGTGGGCGCCGATCTTAGCACCGCGCCGCTTGCGGCCCTCGCGGACCTGGCGTCGGCGCGCGTCGGCGGACGGGCGATTGCCGCCAACGACGACTTCTTCGCCCCGAAGTCCAACCTCGTCCGTCCCGACCCGCCGCAGTTCATTCCCGGAAAGTTCACGGCCAGAGGCAAATGGATGGACGGATGGGAGTCGCGGCGGCGGCGCACGCCGGGACACGACTGGTGCGTGGTGGCGCTCGGCATGCGCGGCGTCATCCGGTCCGTCGACGTCGACACGTCGCACTTCACCGGGAACTATCCGTCGCAGTGCTCCATCGACGCGCTCGACACCACGAAGGCGATCCCCTCGAAGGTGTGCGGCGTCGTGGGACCGCCGTGGACGACGATCCTGGAGAAACGCGCGCTCGCGGGCAACAGCGGCAATCTCTTTCCGGTCGCGGACGATCGTCCGTGGACGCACGTGCGGTTGAACATTTTTCCCGACGGCGGAGTCGCCAGGCTGCGCGTGTACGGCGAGGCCGAGATCGACTGGACCCGGCTCGCGCGCTCGCGGCGCGTCGTCGATCTCGCGTCGATCCTGAACGGCGGTCTCGTGCTCGCCGCAAGCGACATGCACTTCGGCGCGAAGGACAACATGATCATGCCGGGCCGGGCCAGGAACATGGGCGACGGCTGGGAAACACGGCGCCGGCGCGGTCCCGGACACGATTGGGCGGTCGTGCGGCTGGGCGCGCCGGGTCTCGTTCGCAAGGTGGAGATCGATACGAATCACTTCAAGGGCAACTATCCGGAGAGCGCTTCGATCGACGGGTGTTTTGCGCCAGGTTCGACCGTCGAATCGCTGGCGAGCGTCTCCTGGTCGGAGCTCTTGCCGCGAACGAAGCTCCGCGCCAGCCATCGTCACGTCTATTCCAGAGAGCTCGAGCGCCCCGGTCCGATTTCGCACGTACGGTTGAACATCTTTCCCGACGGCGGGATCAGTCGTCTGCGGATCCATGGAACGGTAGCGGCTTCCTGACCCGGCACGGCGACTGACGAACGACCAACCGCCACGGCTTACCAGGCGTCCTACCGTCAACACGATTCATCCACTGCGGTGTCTAATCAGGTTGCAGAGGCCGGAGGTGGCCCATGAGTCTGCAGACCCGCTGGCGTATCCGCTGGGCGCTGCTGATCGGCGCCTGGGTTCTCGCGTTCATTCCCACGCTGCGCTCGTCCCAGGAAACCGGTCAAAGCACCGGGCGGGTGTCCGGACAAGTCACGATTGTGACGTCACCTGAAACCCGGACCATTCGCGTTCTCGGGCCGGCCGTGCTGCCGAGACGGCTGGCCGACATGGTGGTCTCGGTCCCCGTGGACAATCCGCTGACCGTCGAGAAGGTCGCGCTTGGACGACGGCTGTTCTTCGAGACGGCGCTGTCGAACGATCGATCCGTCTCGTGCGCGACGTGTCACGATCCCACGCGTGCGTTTGCGGACGATCGCCCGCTCGCGGTCGGCGTTTTCGGGAGAGTCGGCAAGCGCCATTCGCCCGCGATCATCAATCGCGGATTCGGACGCACCCAGTTCTGGGACGGCCGCGTCGTCAACCTCGATGCCCAGGTGCTGCGGCCAATCGAGGACCGGAACGAGATGGATCTCGGGCTCGAGGAGGCCATCAGCCGCCTCGATGCGGACGACTACTATCGGACGGCTTTTCAGGCGGTCTTCGAGCGGCCGGTCTCGACGGAAGATCTCGGCCGCGCGCTCGCGAGCTATGTCCGGTCGATTCGCTCGGGAAGCGCCCCGTACGATCGGTTCATCGACGGCGACCGGGAGGCGCTCTCGCCCGAGCAGCAGCGTGGACTGCAGATATTCCGGACGAAAGGCCGATGCTCATTCTGTCATCGCGAGCCGACCTTCACGGATGAGCGGTTCTGGAACACCGGCGTCGCGTGGATCGTTGACGGTGCGGATGCCGGCACCTACCGCGATGAGGGTCGATTCGCGGTGTCCAGGATCGAACGCGAGCGCGGAAGCTTCAAGACCCCGACGCTGCGCGAGATCGCGCGCACGGCGCCGTACATGCACGACGGCAGCCTCGCGACGCTCGAGGATGTGGTTGAGTTCTACGACAAAGGCGGGCGTCCGAACCGCAACCTCATGCCCATCATTCGTCCGCTCGGCCTGACGGCGGAGGAAAAGCAGGCGCTGATCAAATTCCTGGAGTCGTTGAGCGGCGTCGTGACGGCCAGGTAAGAATCATCCAGTTCATGGAACCGTGGCAGCGGCTTGACGCCGCGACACCCGAGGAAGCACGCCGGCTGTTGCTCATGTGTTGCGGATCGACCGGCTGGGTCGAGGCCATGCTGGCGCGACGGCCGTTCGGCGGCATGCAGGCGCTGCTCGAAGCCGCCGACGATGTCTGGCGCAGACAGTCAGAGGAAGGCTGGAAGGAAGCCTTCAGCCATCACCCGACGATCGGCGGGCGCAATCTGCAGCAGGCCCGATTCGAGTCGACGCGCCACCTGTCTGCCGCCGAACAAGCGGGCGTGTCGGGCGCGGCCGATCAGGTGCTTGCCGATCTCGCCGACGCGAATCGCCTGTACGAGACCCGGTTCGGCTATGTGTTCATCATCTGCGCGACGGGCAGGAGCGCGGCCGAGATGCTCACCGCGCTGCAGTCGCGTCTGTCGAACGATCCGGCCACGGAACTCCGGGTCGCGGCCGGCGAGCAGGCCAGGATCACCGCGATCCGATTGAGGGCGCTGGAGTGATCACTCCGGAGTGCCTTCGGCGAGCCGGACGCGGTTCCGCCCGGCCTCCTTGGCGCGGTACAGGGCCGCATCGGCCGCATCGAGAACCAGCTCGGGGCTGGAATGCCGGGGCGATCTGCCGGCCACGCCGGCGCTGACCGTGATCTGGATTTTCGTGAGGTTCTTTCGCGGACGGACTTCGAGAGGCCTCTTCGGGGGCCGGTCCTTGCCTCGAACGACGAACGCCGTGCTGGCAATGGTCCGGCAGATGGCCTCCACGAACGGTTCGGCCTCTCTGGCCGACAGACCGCGGAAGACGAGCAGAAACTCTTCGCCTCCGTATCGGAACGCCCGGCCGCCGCCTCCGACCTGTGACAGCTTGGCCGAGACCATCTTGAGAATCTGATCTCCGGTTTCGTGACCGTGCGTGTCGTTGTGTTTCTTGAAATGGTCCACGTCGCACATCGCCAGCGTGTAGGTGCCGCCGAGCTGTTCCATGATGTGATTGAACGCGCGCCGGCCCGGCAGGCCGGTCAACTCGTCGCGATACGCAATGTCGTAGCCGTGCTCGAGCACCGCAAAGACCAGCATCAGGCTGGCGGTGCCGGCATAGAGGAGCAGCGCGTCCGGCATCATCATCTGGTTCACGCCGAGGAACATCGCGGCAAGCGCCCAGAGCAATCCGGGCTCGACGCTCGATCGCCGGACGAGGAACAGCACGACCAGCGACATGCCGGCGATGCCGAACGCCACGATGGCCGGGATCGGCAGCCACATCCACGCGACGGCTCGATGGCCCCAGCCCAGCATCGCTTCGAGCGTCTGATGATTCGTCCGGCCGAGCCAGGCAAGGCCGAACGCCTGCGCCATCACGACGCCGATCTTCAGGAATCCTTCGAACGACATCACGCCACGCTCGCGGACCGACGCGAAGAGGACGAAGTTCGCCGGAAGCAGGAGCACGGCGGCGAACTTGGCACCGTTCGTTGCCGTCGGCAATTGGTGGACGATCCACACGGTCCCGACCACCACCGACGCGACGCACAGCAGCCGGGACTGGTCGTAGTACCAGCTGATCAGCAGCGCGGCCGCCAGCGCGCCGCAGCAGAACACCAGCGCGTACGGCGCGGCGGCGCTGCGCACCACCTCTTCTTTTTGGATCGCCCACGCGGCCAGAAGCAACACCCCGCCTGGGACCAGCAGGCCAATGAGGTGCCGTACTGAAGCGGGTTGGCGCGCCATATGATCAGCCGGCCGGCACCCGGGTGTTACCCGGACCTCCGCCGGAACAGCAGGACGATCGCCAGCGCCCATCCGCCGGCGGCAAACCACAGCGCCGGCTGCTTGAGCAGCGGCGTGGCGCTCGGCTCGAGCGCCACGAGCGGGGACGGCGGGGACGGCGGCGTCGTCACGGCGGGGAGATCCTCACCGCCCGAATCGCCGGACGACTGCGCGGCCTGCAGCCGCTCGAGCTCTGCACGAACGCTGATCAACTCGTTCTCGAGCTGTCGATCCCTGACCCCGCCCACGACACCCATCGCCAGCGCGCGCGCGTTCTCGGCGCTCTGCGCGGAGGTCCGCGCGAACTGGATCACGTCTCGACCTCTGGGATCACGGCGGTACGCGTCCTCGGCCAGCCCCAGAAACGATTTGGCCTGATTCAGCGCTTGACGGGTGTACTGCTCTTCCTTCGGAGCGCTCCCGGGATGAGGAGGCACCTGCGCGACGGACTTCAGCGCCAACTGCATCGCTTTGCGCGCCTGGAGAAGCTGGTTCGGTAGCGTCGGCGCTTCGCCGACGGATGCCGATTCGTAGGCGGAGTAGTGCGTGAAGTAGAAGAGATCTCCGCTGACGGGAATCGCTCGGCTCTGACTCGTCTCACCTTGCTTCACGCTGTAGAGGACGATGGCCGTGCTCGGATCGACGACCGCGTAGTTGGGCTCCGCGGTGACCATCAGCCAGAACGTCTGGTACGGCGTAGTGACGTTGACGGCAACGGCTTCGTCGAGCTCGAACGTGATTTCGCCAAGGTTCGACGCACGGCCATCGACGGAGACCGCCCACAACACATACGTCAAAAAATCTTTGCCAAGGTGATACGCGGGTTTCAGGCCCGTGATGCCGCCGCGATTGATGTCGAGCTCGACGAAACCTGGGCGGCTGCCGATCTTGAGCTTGACGCGCGAGTCCGGCGCCAGCTTGGTCCCGCGCATGTGGACGTCGGTCGATGCCGCGAGGTGCCTGTAGCTCAGAATCTGAGCGTCCGGTTCACGCAGCTCGACGACCTTCAGCGCGGTCGTCTGCACCGCTTTTGTCGAGTTGTCAGCGACACGCGGCGCGACTGACACGATGCCCAGCAGCAGCATGCAGACTGACCCACGGAGGGCCGAATTCCTCAGAGTCACAAAAATCACACTTCGTCCGTTCGTCAGTCTTATCGACCCCTGACGACCCCCACTTGAGGGGGATGCTGAGCGTTAGTGACCTCTTGTGTCAGTTCGTGTGAAGTCTCACGAACAGAATTGTCAGGACGGTTTTTCGGCGAGATACATCACACGTGAAAGCCCGCCCGTCCGCGACATGGCGAGCACGGTGTCCAGGTACGATTTGTAGCGCTCGAATTCCGCGGGACTCGATTGCTGTTCGAGCTCACCTCGATGCGCGAGCATCGCCGCCAGTCTTCCGCTCGCATTCGTCAGCACGCGGCCGGTGCGATCCTCGGTCTCGATCACGCCGAGGTCCGCCGCGGCAAGCAGCCGATCGTTCCAACCCGGCGCGACGAAGAACGACTCGCCATGTACGCTGCGCCGGCGGACGTCCTCGCTCGAGACGACGCCGGTGAGCACACCGGCATCCGTGAACAGGAATCTGCCGCCGGGCTGCAGCAGCCTCGCCACCTCGCGGAACAACTTCAGGCGATCGGGAAGATGCAGGACGACATCGAAGGACATCGCCGCGTCGAAACAACCCGCGCTGAACGGAAGCGACGCGTTCAAATCAGCCTGCGCGACGGAAAGCTGCTGTTCCACGCGCCGCGCGGACGCGCGCGCGCGTCCAGCCCGGAGCGCGCACGCACTCGCGTCGACGCCGGTTCCCCGGCAGCCGGCTGCGGCGATGACGAACGTCAGAGGGCCGCATGGTCCGCACCCGAGATCGATCACGCGGCTGGACGAGGAGAGACGGAGGCGCGCGACGTCGGCACGCAGTTCCCCGGCGCTCGTCCACGAATGCTGACCAATGTCCTCGCCGTACGCTTCACGGCGAACCTGTTGCATCAAGGGCGAGTCGAACGTCTGATAGAACGACTCGTAATCCGTGGTACGCGACGGCATCGTGCGCCGGAGCGGATTCTAACAGGCCCGCCTTCGCCACCGGCTTCGGCGGGGCTCGCCGGCGCGTGTGAAATAGCAGGGTCACGCAATCCGGCGTCTCAGCTCGTACTCTCGCGCGGCTGCGCGACCGATTCGCTTCCGCCCGCCTGGCTGCTTCTCGCGAGGCTTCCTGCCCCACGGCGAGGCATGCTCGATTTCGGCGTTGAGCTCGGCGCCGATGACGATCGCCAGGCTCGAGAGATAGAACCACAACAGCACGACGATGATGCCGCCGAGCGCGCCGTAGGTTTCGCTGTAGTGGCCGAACGTCACGACGTAGTACCGAAAACCAAGCGACGCGATGAGCCACAGAATCGTCGCGAGGACCGAGCCTGGCGTGATCCACACCCATTCCTGTTCGGCGTCGGGCGCGAAGTAATAAATCAGGCCAATGCCGGTCGCGACCAGGAAGAACACGAGCGGCCACTGGATGATCTTCCAGATCAACGCCCAGACCGCCGGCACGCCGACCCACCGCGTCGCGAGATCGGCCAGTTGCGGCCCGGCGAGCACCAGTGTCAGCGCGATCAGAATGAAGAACGCGAGTCCGATCGTCAGCAGCACTGCCAGAACCTTGACGCGCCACCACGGCCGGCTCTCCTCGATGTCATAGGCGCGGTTCATCGCATTCACGACCGCGCCCATCGCCGCGGAACTGCTCCAGATCGCGCCGAGGACGCCGACACTGATCAGCCCGGTGGCCCCGCTCTGGGCGATCTTGACCATCTGATCGCGAATGACGTTGATGGCCTCGCCGGGCATGAACGGCTGCAGGAAACGGGTGACGTCGTCGACGAAGTTCTGCAGCGGGAACAGGCTCGCGAGTGCGATGAGGCACAGCAGCGTCGGGAACAGGGAAAGGAAGAAGTAATAGGACAACTGCGCGGCGAGGCCCTGCGCGTCATCCTTCAAGGTGTCGCGAAACGTGCGTTTGAAAAGTTCTGTCCAGCCGAGGTGAACGTCGAAGTACGCAAGCATGATCCGCGACGGGCGAAGTCTTCGGGGCCGGCCGAGACCGGGCCGGTCGATTACGCCTGTATGCGATGCGCGCTGGACAGTCGGCTCGACCCCTGACGCGCGTCGTACTCGTCACGGAAGCCGGGCACGACGCCAGCGATCCATTCCACGGTTTTCACCGCCGCCAGACCGACAAGAGCCTCGACAATGCTCTGCCACGTCTCGGTCACCTGGTGGCGCGCGCGCGGCGTGTCGCCCATGGCACGCAACACGTTCGCGACGCGCTGGCGGCCCGCGCGCGGCTGGCGCGGCGGGGAGACCGCAGACACGGGCGGTTCATACGAGGGCTCATACGACGATGCGCGTCGCCCCGTGCTTCGGCCCACGCTGAGACTCAGCAACAAGCCGGCGCCGAAGGCGAGCCCCAGCGCGGCGCCCGGATGGCGCTCATAGTGCGTGCGCCAGTCGGTCAACGCCTTCGCCTGGGATTCGAGCGTTTGCAGATTTCGATCGAGCGCATGCCGTTCAGCGCGGATCTCCGCTTCTATTCGACGTGTGTCTTCATCCACTGCACATTCTCCTGAACGGTGGCGGCCGTCCTGGGCAGACCGAGTCCGCTCATCTGCCGCCGCGCCGTGAGCAAGCACATCGTCGCGACGATCGAAACGGCAATTGCGACGATCAGTGCGGCCGCCCACACGGGCATCGTCGACGCCAAGCCGTAGACGGCTGCCAGACATAGAAAGACCAACCCGAGAATCGCCGTCACGGCTCCGACGGCCGCGAACATGGCGCCGCGTCTCACCAGGGCCACGTCGTGCCTGAGCTCGGCCTTGGCGAGCCGCATCTCCGCGCGAACGATGTGCTGAACGTTGCCGGCGATGTCGCTCAACACTTGTGCGATCGGTCGATCAACCGTGGCGCCCATGGACTTTACCCCCTTCGGATCAGGCGTCCCGTGACGAATCCGAGGATGACGGCCCCGACCAACGCCTGCGCCGGGTGCGACCTCGCGTAGCCCGTGAGGTCGCCCATCATCTTCCGGGCGTCGAAGTCGCGAAAATACGCGAGCGCCCTGTTCGTCTGCCGCTCGACGATATCAGCCGCCTGATCGACCCCTTCGCTCACCTGGTCGCCGAAACGCCGGACTTCATGTGCGGCCGACTCGCTGAGCTCCGACAGGTCATCCTTCGAACGCGAACCAAAACCGGTTGGAGGGTAATCCTGATTCTGCACGGCTCATCTCCTGGAAGCGTGGCGAACCTTCGCCTGGTTGCCGGATTCAGAGTGCAAACACCGTGCCTCGACGAGGTGGGTGAAGAGGCCCGGCAATAGCTGCGATGCCGTAGGCCATGGCGGAGAGTCGCTACCTGCCTGCCACGGTATGGCACGGCAGGGACATGCCGCGGTTGCGGTAGAGTTACGCCCGCCCTCGATGGCCGACCCCCTGCGGCCGCTCGGAGCCCAGACCGACCCGGCCGAACGGATTCAGTCGCTCGACATCCTGCGCGGCGTTGCCCTCGCCGGGATGATCGTCGTCCATTTTCACGATCGCACGACGGAACCGGGCGGGATGGACGACGTCGTCCGCACGCTGATCTGGCGGCTCGTCGAGAGCAAATCGTACGGCACGTTTGCCTTGCTCTTCGGCGCCGGGTTCGCGATGCAACTGCGGCGCGCGCAGGCCCGCGGCGCGCCGTTCGCCGGGCGGTATTGGCGGCGGCTCGCGGTCCTCGCGTTGTTCGGCTTCTGCGCGCACGCGTTCTTCGGCTTCAACGTGCTCCTCGGCTACGCGATCTGGGGCGTGCCGCTGCTGTTCATTCGAAACTGGTCGACGCGCGTGCTGATCGTGACGGCGATGCTCTCGGCCGCGTCCGTGATGCTCTATCAACTTGCGGTGTTCTGGTACCTGTCGCACACCGTCGGTCCGGAAGGCGCGCTGGCGGCGGGGCACGCTCGGCTCGAGGTGTTCAGAGCCTTGAACACCGCCGTCAAGGCCGCGGAGAGTCAGAGCAGCTACACCGCGCTGGTCATGATGCGTCTGAAGCACATGGCCTGGTTCTACCGGCAGCCGTTTTTTTTCATGCCCGGCGTCCAGGTCACGCTCTTCATCGCGGGTCTGCTGATGGTCCGGCATCGCGTGTTCGAGGATGCCTGGGCTCACCGGCGGTTGCTGACCGGACTCGCGATCTTCGGCGCGGTGTCCTGGCTCGTCGACGATTTTCTGTTTCCCGAGTCGGGCTTCGACAACACGTTCGGTCTGCTTCGCGATCAGTGGCTGATGTTCGCCTACGTCGCCGTGGCGCTGCTGCTGATGGCCAGGAACCCCGCGCTGCTCACGGGTCTCCGCGCGATTGGAGACGCCGGCCGCATGGCGCTCACCAACTACCTGATCCAGATCGCCGGCATCGATCTGCTGTTTTCGGGCTATGCGATCGGGCTCGGGCGGATTCGGCCGGTCATCGCGCTCCTGATGGCGCTCACGCTCTTCGCGGCGCAGGTCGTCTTCAGCACGATGTGGCTGGCGCGTTTCCGATTCGGTCCGGCGGAATGGCTCTGGCGATCGCTGACCTACGGCGTGCGACCGCCGATGCGGCGGACGCCGATTGCGATCGACGCCCGCGCTCCAGCTGCAGACAGCCAACAACTCGAGTTGTAGCTCGCGTGCGCGGACCCGGTCCACTGAAGCAGTCCTGGCCCGGATCGGATGCTCGAGTGTCGGACGGATCTTTAACGCGTTACGTAAACGAATCGTGATGAATCTGCTGACGCTGCTTGTATACGTGACACGCAGGCGTGGTCCGATTCTTGTATGAGGAGCAGCTTCAGGAGCAAACCGTGAAGATTCCACTCGTCGATCGCCCGTCTCCACAGACCCGCCGTGAGTTCTGCGCGTGCGCGTGCCAGGCAGCGTCACTGCTGGCCGTTGGCGCCCTCGCCGGGTGCGGCGGCAGCAGCAGTCCGACCAATCCCACCGACGCCCCCACGATGTCAATCGTCCCGTCGACAGTCTCGGGGCGGGTCATCTCGATTGCGGTCGACAGTGCCTCGGCACTCGCCGCCGTCGGCTCGGCGGCCATGGCCCAGACGCCGCTGGGAATCTTCCTTGTTGCGCACACGGGACAGGACACCTTTACGGCCCTGACCTCGGTCTGCACGCACGAGGCATGCACCGTCACCGGATTCGCCAACAACCGGTACGTGTGCCCGTGCCACGGGTCGCAGTACACGACGTCCGGCACCGTCGTGCAGGGCCCGGCGCCGAGATCGCTGCAACAGTTTCCGACACAGTTCGCCAACGGCGTGGTCACGTTTACTGTCTAGAGCCAGGTAACTTAGAACGCAGAACTTAGAACTCAGAACTCGGAATCTCAAACCTGGAATCAGGAAAGCCCGAGTGTTCCCGTTCTTAAGTTCTTAGTTCTCAGTTCTAAGTTCTAAGTTCCGTATACAGCGGTCGCACAGCTCCGGAAACGGCGTCGTCGATCCGACAGTCGATCGCCGGGCCCAACAACGCTGACAACGCGGGTGTGGCGATCGCTCGGCGAAGATCCACAAGCCGGCATGCTCGGGATCCTCGTTTCCGATCGGCTCCGGCGAAAGCGCCGCCTCTGAGACGATCATCAGCGATTCCAGATCGCTGTCTGCCAACACGCGGCCAAGCGCGTCGTCGGCAGTGTGGATGACCACCCGCGCATCGAGCGATCGACCGATGGCACCGGCGGCCCGGAGACGCTCCAGCGTGCGATTGACGGCGGCTCGGACCGGAAGCAGCCGTTCGTACTTTGCCGACAGCGACGCATCCCGCCATGCCTGGTGTGACTCAGGCCATGCCGCCAGATGGATGCTGGGCTCTTTCAGCGCCAGCCGCAGATGTTCCCAGACTTCCTCGCACGAGTGCACGAGCACCGGCGCATACAGCCGTGCGAGTGAGTCCAGAACCGCGTGAAGCGCGGTCTGCGCCGACCGCCGGGGCCGGCCGGCCGCCGCGAACGTGTAAAGCCGATCCTTGACGATCTCGAAGTACATCGCGCTCATCGTGACAACGCAGAAGTTGTAGAGCCGCTGCAGAGCCGTATGAAAGGCGTACGCCTCGAAATCCCGCGTGACACCGGCAATGAGGCCCGCAAGCTCATGGAGCGCCCAGCGATCGACTTCGAGCAGATCGACGTAGTCGACTGAATCGGACGACCGATCGAAATCCGACGTGCTTCCGAGCAGGTAGCGGAACGTGTTCCGGATTTTCACGTAGTAAGGCGCGCGGGCCGCCAGGATCTCCGTCGAGAACGGGATGTCGTCCGTGAAATCGAGCGATCCGATCCACAGACGGAAGAGATCGCTGCCGTACTTCGCCGTGACCTCGTCGGTCGCGATCAGATAGCCGGACTTCGAGAGCTTGTCGCCCGTTCGGGCGTCGACGAGGAATCCGTTGGTGACGACCGTCCGGAAAGGCGCCTGATCGTCGCTCAGAACCCGTTCGAGCAGCGACGCCTGGAACCAGCCGCGGTGCTGATCCGTGCCTTCCAGGTAGACATCGGCGGGAAACCCGAGAGCCGGATCCTTCCCGAGCACGCTGTGCTGCGACGCGCCGGATTCGAACCAGACGTCGAAGATGTCGGTCTCCTTCGTAAAGGTCGTGCCTCCACAGACGCACGTCTTGCCGTCTCGCAGGATCTCCATGACCGGTGTCGTGAACCAGCCATTCGCGCCGTCGCGCGCGAAGAGCGCCTTGACCGCCGGAAAATCGAAATCCGGCCGCCGGCACGCCGTGCAGTAGAACGCAGGGATCGGCACACCCCACGCCCGCTGGCGCGAGATGCACCAGTCCGGGCGATCCCGCAGCATCGATCCGATTCGCGTCGCGCCCCACGCAGGCACCCACCGGGTGCGGGCAACGGCCGCGAGCGCACGCGCCCGGCCATCGTTCGCGTCCATCGAGATGAACCACTGCGGGGTCGCGCGGAAGATGAGCGGCGTCTTGCAACGCCAGCAGCACGGATAGTCGTGCTCGATCGCGGCCTCCTCGAGCAGCAGGCCCGCTTCGCGCAGACGCTCGACAACCAGCAGGTTCGCGTCGAAGACGTTCCGGCCGGTCCATTCGCATGCCTCGGCGGTGTAGACGCCCGCTTCATCGACCGGCGACAAGGTCGGCAGGCCGTAGGCCTGCCCGATCTCGAAATCCTCATCGCCGTGGCCGGGCGCGGTGTGCACGACGCCGGTTCCATCGTCGGCAGTGACGTG
>JBLNGH010000601.1:0-11677 GCA_050264575.1 Acidobacteriota bacterium
GCGCGCATGTAGAAGCGTGCGCCGAGTGTCGCACGCTCGTTGGCGAGCTTCAGCAGGTCTCGACGCAACTGTCGAGCTGGCAGGTCGGCGACGCGCCGAGTGGATTGACGAGGGTGAAGGAGGCGCTCGCCACAGCGATGCCCGATCGAACACGCGCGGGTTCTTGGTGGACAAGACGTGGGCTGTTCCGATTGCCACGCTGGTCGCTGGTTGCGGGGCTGGGATTGGCGGCGGCCGCGATTGTTCTTGAGCTGACGCCTCCACTGCGCAAAGTGCCGTCCGCCAGTGCAAATCAGCACGTCTTTGCGCTTCCAAAGGCTCTGGAATCAAATGCGGCCCCTGCGGAAGCCATTAAAGCGCCCGGTCAGCCAGCCAGACCAGCCAGACAGGTGAACGGTCTTCGAGCACCGGGTCAGGGACAGGCCCAAGAGGGCGTGCCGACCGTCATGATGACCCAGCCGGTCGATCGGTTAGCTGGCGCCCAATCTGATCGCATGGTCGTCCGCACCGCGACGATTTCACTGACCTCAGATCACTTTGATCAGATCCGTCAGGCGGTGGAACGATTGACGATTCAGCATCAAGGACGCGTCGCTGCGCTCAACATCACGGGCGACGCGTCAACGCGGCGCTCGCTCCGGGCAACGTTGCGCGTCCCAGCTGCGCAGCTGGACGCTATGCTCGCCGGAATCCGCGCGCTCGGCCGCGTCCAGGACGAATCGCTCGGCACCGGCGATGTGACCGAGAGCTTTCGCGATCTGGGTTTGCGAACGGCCAACGCCCGGCGCGAGGAACAGCGGCTCGTCGAGCTGCTGGCGAAGCGCACCGGCGACCTCGCCGACGTGCTCGCCGTCGAGCGCGAGCTGGCGCGCGTCCGGCTCGACATCGAGCGGATGGAGGCTGAGACTCGCGCGACCCGGCAGCGTGTCGATCTCGCCACGATCGAGTTGACAGTCTCCGAGCAGTACCGCGCGGACCTGGCGATCAGCGCACTGCCGCTGAGCCTTCAACTCAAGAACGCGCTCGTCGATGGCTGCCGCGACGCGGTCGGAAGCCTCGTGACTGTCACCCTGTTCGTGCTGCAGACCGCGCCATTGCTCATTGTCTGGTCATTGGTTCTCGTCTGGCCGGCGCGCCGGGGTTGGCGGCGACTGCAAGCGGCGCGGTCTTCGTAGGGCGGACTGAATCCCAAGTCCGGCACCGACGCGGATTCAAGAACCAATCCGCGCTACGTACGCGCTTTCCCGAACCGCAAATACAGCGGCGGCAGCAGAAACAGATTGAGGATCGTCGACGTGACCAGGCCGCCGATGATCACGACGGCGAGCGGGTGCTCGATTTCCTGACCGGCACGCTCGCCGGTGACCGCGATCGGAAGCAACGCGAGACCGGTCGCGAGCGCGGTCATGAGAATCGGCGCCAGACGCTCGGTCGCGCCGCGCAGGACGAGGTCGGCTCCGAACGGGATCCCTTCTTCGGTTTCGAGATGCCGGTAATGGCTGATGAGCATGATGCCGTTGCGCGCGGCGATGCCCACGACCGTGATGAGCCCGACGAGCGAGCCCAGCGAGAGCACGCCGCTCGAGAGCAACACGGCGACGACGCCGCCGACGAGCGCGAAGGGCAGGGTGAAGAAGACAAGGAGCGTGAGCCGCAACTGTCCGAAGTCGGCGAGCAGCAGCAGGAAAATGCCGAGCAGCGCGAGCGCCGACATCGCCAGCAGCCGCCGTGAGGAAGCCTGGCGTGCGGCGTACTCGCCGAGCACCTCCGCGTGATAGCCCTGGCCGAGGGCAATCGTCCCCAGACGCGCTGCGATGTCACGCGCCACCGACCCGAGATCGCGGTTGCGCACGTTGCAGGTGACGTCGATCTTTCGTGACCCGCCCTCGCGTGTGACCTCGCTCAGCGCCGGCCCAACCTGAATATCCGCCACGTCACGAATGGGAACGGTTGTGCCGGACTCGGTCGCGACCCGCAGCGCGCGCAAGGCCTCCGGACTCGACCGCGCCTCCGGCCGGCCGCGCACGACGACGTCGAAGACCCGCTGGTTCTCGTAAAACTCCCCGACTTTGGTGCCCTGGACGAGCGTCGTGACCGTTCGGCGGACGTCGGCTGGGGTCAGCCCGAATCGCTCGGCCAGATCGGGCCGGAACCGGATCTCGATCTGCGGCACGAGCACCTGCGACTGCACCTGCAGGTCGACGACCCCGGGGACGTCGGCGAGCGCCGCCTTGACCTTCGCGGCCCCTGCCTGGAGGTGCTCGATCTCCGGTCCAAACACGCGCACGACGACGGTCGCACTCGCGCCGGTCAGCACCTCCTTGATCCGCTCACGCAGGTACGTCAGCAAATCGCGCCTGAGACCGGGATAACCGTCCACGACCGACTGCACTTTGGCGACCGTCGGGTCGTAATCGGCATTTGGATCGAGGCTGATCCACAACTCGGTGAAATTAGGTCCCACGACTTCGTCGGCGACTTCGGCGCGGCCGATGTGCGATCCGAAATTCCGCACTCCGGGAATCGCGAGCAGCTCGCGACTCGCCTGGGCGGTGATGCGTCGGCTGGCTTCGACCGACATGCCGGGCTTCTCGACCCAATGCATCAGAAAGTCGTATTCGCGGAAGTTCGGCAGGAATTCTTCGCCGAGAAACGGGAACACGGCAGCCGTCGAGCCGAGGAGCACGACCAGCGCCCCGCCGGCAAGTGCTGGGCGGTGCAGAATGCGATCGAGCCAGCGTTGATAGCCGATCTTGAGCCGCGTGACGAGCCGTGGTTCCTTCGACCGGCTTCGATGCCCGGTCAGAAGGAGGAGCGACAACGCCGGGGTGAGCGTAATCGCGATGACGAGCGAGGCGAAGATCGCGAGGACGTACGACAGCGCCAGGGGACGGAAGAACGCGCCGGACAAGCCTTCGAGCATGAACACGGGCAGGAAGACGAGCACGACGATCAGGCTGCCGTAAACCACTGCGCTCCGGACTTCGACCGACGCGTCGAGCACGACCTGCAACGACGATGCCGGCGATCCCGCCTCGCGGTTGAGCCGCAGGCGGCGGACAATGTTCTCCACGCCGATAATCGCATCGTCGACGACCTCGCCGAGCGCGATGACGAGGCCCGCGAGCACCATCGTGTCGATCGTGCCGCCGCGGTAATGAAGCAGGACGCCGGCCGCGAGCAGGGACAGCGGGATCGCGATGCTGCTGATCAGCGCGGTTCGCCAGTCTGCAAGAAAGACAATCAGGACGAGCACAACCAGCACGCAGCCGAACAGAAGCGCGCGGTTGAGATTGGCCAGCGACATCTCGATGAACGTCGCCGGCCTGAAGATGCGCGCGTCCACCTGCACGTCGCCGAGCGCCGGCGCCAGGCTGGCGAGCGCCTCGTCCACGCCTCGCGTGACCTCGAACGTGTTGGCGCCGAGCTGTTTCTCGACGATGAGCAGCAGCCCGGGGACGTTGTTGATGATGGCGTCGCCAATCGGCGGCGGAAAGTCTTCGACCACGGTGCCGACGTCGCCGATGCGGACGGGGACGCCACGCTCCTCGCGCACGACAATGGCGGCAAGATCGTCGGGCGAGCGGACCGCCGCCGCATGCGCGATCGCCAGGCGCTGGTTCGGCGTGTCGATGAACCCGCCGGTATCGACCGCCACGCCTTCGTGGGCCGCCGTGACCACGTCGGCCACGGTGAGCTGATGCGCTTCGAGCCGGTCGGGATCGACGAGCACCTGCAGCTGCCGATCGCGCTGCCCCCAGATCGCGACATTAGCCACACCGGGCACGGCCATCAGGCGCGGCCGGATCGTCCAGCGCGCGATCGTCGTCAGATCCATCTGCGACAACGTCCTGGATGTCAGGCCGATCTTCATCGCGCGGCTGAGCGACGAGAGCGGCGAGAGCAGGACCGGCGGGTGAGCGACGGCCGGCAGCTCGCGCGTCGCGCGCGCGAGCCGCTCCTGCACGAGCTGGCGGGCGCGCATGAGATCCGCGGACTGCTCCAGGATGAGCACGACCGACGACAGACCGAGCACGGACTTCGATCGAATGGTCGCGACCTGCGGCACACCGGTGATCGCGCTTTCGATCGGCACGCTGACGAGCGATTCGACTTCGAGCGCTGAAAGCCCGGGCGCTTCGGTTTGAATCTCGATCAGCGGCGGCGCGAACTCAGGAAAGACATCGAACGGGATGCCGCGCATCAGCCGCACCGCCGCGATGGTCCCGATGACGCTGAGGACCGTGACGATGACGGCCTGGCGCAGCGAGAGGGAGACCAGCCAGCGCAGCATGCCTATTTGCTGACGAAAAACTCGGTGCCATAGAGCTCCGCGGCGCCGACCGTGACGATCCGAACGCCATTCGCGAGGCCCCGCCGGACGATGACGCCGGTGGCGGATTGACCGGCGATCTCGATGCGACGCCTCGCAAACACGTGCGGCGCGCGCGCTTCGTAGACCCACGCCCCGCCGGTCAGGTCGTACACGACCGCGGATCGTGGAATCACCAGCGACGATTCGGTGCCTTTGAGCGGAAGCCGCACGGACAGCCGCTCGCCCGGGCGAACTGCTTCTTTCGGATTGGGGAGCTCGAAGAACAAATCAGCACTCGAGGCGGACGGATCGGCGGTCGGCGGACCGGCGACGGGACGCACCTCCTGCCAGGCGCCCGAGGAATCCTGGCCCAGCGCCGCGACGGCGGCGGGCTTGCCGGCATCCACGGCCGCGAGATCGCCCGCGTACACCGGAACACGCACCCAGAGCGTGCCGATTTGCGCCACGTCCGCGAGTGGCGCGCCGGCGGCGACGGCCTGCCCGGATGCGATCCGCACGGCGGTGACACGTCCGTTGAACGGCGCCGTGATGGCCAGCTCGCCCCGCGCGCCGAGCGGCAGCCGCGCGAGCGTTGTCACTTCCGCCTGGGCGGCCTCGACCGCGGCGGCGGCGACGGCGTGATCGGCACGCGCTTCCTCGACCGTGCGCGCGCTGGTCGCTCCTTCCTTGAGCAGTTGTTCGAGCCGCTGCAGCCGCTGCGTGGCGGCGGTGAGCTTCGCCTGCGCTTCTTTCAGATGCCGCTCCGATCCGGCGCGCGAGTCGCGCTCCGGCTGCTGGAACGGGACGAGCTCGAACAGCACGTCGCCGCGCTGCACCCGCGCGAGGTCCGCGCGGCCTGACGGGACGAGGGCCGTACCGGCCACCGGCGCGGTGACCACGACGGCGCGGCCGGGCGGCACGATCGCTTCGCCGCTCACTATCCTCGAGAGCGCAACGGTTTCGGTCCCGACCGTCGCCGTCTCGAGCGCGAGATGTTTTTCTGCCTCCGGCGTGAGCGTGACGGTCGAGATCTCCGACTCGGGCCGCGGGTTGGCGACTTTTGCCGCGGCGGGCGCCGCGGCCGACGGAGCGGATTTCCGTTCGCAGGCTTCGAGGAACGGCGATGACATCGCCAGGGCGAGAATTCCGATGCCGGGGCTGAAGCCCCGGCCTACATCCCTGAAGCCCCGGCCTACATCCCTGACGCCCCGGCCTACATCCCTGAAGGCCCGGCCTGCATCCCTGAGGCCCCGGCCTGCATCCCTGAGGCCCCTGCCTACATCCCTTCGCATCGCATCCCCACGGCTTCTTCAAGGCGCGCGCGTGCGCGCGCCGTCGCAAAGCTGGCTTCGAGCGTGGCCAGATCGGCTTCGAGCAGACGCTGACGCGTTTCGAGGAGCGCCAGCAGCGAGATCTCGCCCGCCGCGTAGGCGCGTTCGGCCTGCTGCCGGCCGATCGACAGCGCGGGACCAGTTTGATCGCGCAGGACGCGTTCGCTGTCTCTGGCTTCGGTGAGCTGGATCAGAGCGGTTTCAACGGTGCTGACGAGCGCGGCACGGACGGCGAGATACCGGCGGCTGGCTTGCTGAAGCTCGGCCGCTGCGCGAGCTTTTCCGCCGTCGTTCTGCGAAAAGATCGGCAACTCGACGGCGACGCCCGGTCCCATCTCGAACCCTTCCCGGCCTTCGGCGTTGGCGTCGAGAATCGCGGCGACCGTCGCGATGCGGCTGCGTTCGACGCCGGCCCGTGCGGCCGCCGCTTCCACGTCGAGCTCAGCCGCCCGCAGATCGGGACGCGCCGCCAGCGTCAGTTTGATGAGGGAGGCCAGCTCGCCGCAGCCGGCTGGCGAGGCGCTGAATGGATCGGCGCGAATCGGCGGCGCGTCCGGCGAAAGCCCCAACAGCGCGCGCAAACGCGCCACCGCGCGGTCACGGCTGCCGGTTCGCGTGATCCGCGCGACCTCGAGCCGGGCCGCTTCGGCCCGCGCGAGCTGCGCCTCGAACTCGCTGATGTCGCCCGCGCGGAGGCGGGCCTCGGCCATGCCGGCGACCTGGCGACCGAGAGTAGATTGCTCTTCCGCCAGGATGAGAATGCGCTCCGAAGCCTGAACGTCGATGTACGCAACCGAGATCTCGGAGACGAGACGAAGGCCGTGCGCCACGAGCCGTTCGGCGACGGCGCGGGCGGTGAGCTGCGCCTGCTCAATCTTGCGCGGCCGCTGCCAGAACGTTTCGACCGGCCAGGTGACCGTCCACTCGAGCTGTTTCGGGCCCCACGGAAACAGCAGCGAGAACACCGGATTGCGAATGAGTCCCGCCTCGACGAGATCGGCGCGCGCCAGCCCGAGCGCCGTCAGCGCAACCTGGAAGTCGGGGTTGTTCCACAGACCGATCGCCTTCGCCTCGGCCGGCGACAATCCGTCGTCGAGCGACATGCCGGGCGGCAGCGTCCATTTGGTCGATTCCGGCAGCGATTCGATCGCGCCGGTGCGCGTACGGAGCGCCTCAGCGACCGCCGGTCGCTCGGGCGCCTGGCCGGTGCTCGCGCAGCCGGCGTGCACGAGAAGCGCGGCAACGCCGGCGACAAGATGAGTTCCAAGAAGTCGCACGTTCACGTTTCGAATGACGACGGGTCGACGTGAAGCATATCGCAAGGCGCGCGCCACGCGGATTTGGGAACCAATCCGCCCTACGAACGCTTCACTTCATTCTGACGATCGACAACGAATAGGCGGGGAAGACATGCGTGAACGTGCGACCGACGCCGCTGAGCGTCGACGTCGCCGGGACGATCTTGCACGGCGATTCGAACGAGTTCTCGTCGATCGGATTCTCGGACGTAAGTACCGTCGCCCGGCCGGTGGCTGGCGCCGTTCCACCCGTGACGTCGATTGACATCGAGGCCGGTTGCGGACCGGTGTTGACGACCTTGAGCACGATCGCGCCGGTGCGGTCGTCGCGGCCGGCGATGCCGAGGACGTGTCGACGCGAGGCAGCGTTTCTTCGTTCAGCAGTTTCCCGTCGATGTAGCCGCGCACCGTGCGGTCGCGCACCTCCTCTCGCAGGTCGTACCGTCGTCCCGTCTCGATGCCGCCCTGGACCGCGCGGCCGACGATCGCGTCGCCGGGCTGAATCGCGCTCTGGCGATTGTTCCAGCCGCCGATGTTCCATTGCACGCGGCGGCCGTCGGCGAGACCGGCGAGCACCAGGAATCCTTCCACGCCGGAGATTTTTCTTCGACGGAACCCGCGCGCCGGGCTTCGCGGCGTCAATGGCGATCGATCCGCTCACGACCGGCGCGTCCCGATTCTGGGATTCCGGCCGCGACGCGCATTCGACGGCATCGACAGCGCCGGCAGGAATCTCGACACGCCAACCATCAGGAACAGGGCCCGCTGCACGTGCGCGGTGTGGGTCATGGCTGTCGATTCCGGAAATTCTACGTTGCCGGATGACGACGAGCATGACGTTTCTGTGCTCGCTGCCGGACAGCCGGCCGGAAGCGAACGATTTGCCGGCAACCACCACAAAGTGCTCGCTGATGGCGGCGGTTTTGCGTACACTGTGCGTACGGGAGGCGCGTTTTATGGTCGCTGACGATCGACGCGAGGCACCGCCGCCGCGCGAACATCACGACGAGCGCGAGCTGGCGGAGTACATCCGGGCCGGCATGAAGCGTCGTCCCGATCAGGCATTCGGCGATTACTACCAGGGACACACCGCGTCATGTGCGCTCGGTGCCGCATACGAAGCGATGTATCGTCTGCCCGATGAGGCCGGCGGCAAACGTCCGACGCGCGATCTCGACTGGTTCTTCGATTGCCTCGACACCGTGAAACCCTGTCCTGCCGAAGGGTGCAAGAAGCGGCTCTATCTCGCCGCGTTGCTCGTCCATCTCAACGACGATCACCGCTGGTCTCGCGAACAAATCGCCAACTGGCTCGCCGGCGAACCTCAGAAAACGTAACCCCGGCGCTGAAGTTCTCGCGCGGATGCGCACGCCGACGGTACTCTCGCTCGCGATCGCCCTGCTCGCGCTGTCGGGTGTGTTCTGGGCGATCGAGCGCCGGCGTCCGGCGCTGCCGCAACAGCGCAGGCGCGCGGCGGATACGCGCGTCGACCTCGCGTACTGGTTTTTCACGCCGCTGGTCACGCGGGCGGTGACGCGGCTCTCGCTCGGCCTGGCGTTCGGCATGATCGCCTGGTCGCAGGGAGTGTCGCTCGACGATCTCCGGCGTGCGGCGACTACGCGGCAGACCTGGGCGGCGTCGCTGCCAATCGTCGTGCAGGTTCCCCTGATTCTGTTCATCGGCGATTTTCTCGCCTACTGGACTCACCGGCTGTTTCACGGGCGATGGCTCTGGCCCTTCCATGCAATCCATCATTCGTCGACCACGGTCGATTGGCTGTCTTCGGTTCGCTTGCATCCGGTGAACGATGCGGTCGCGCGGGTCGCGCAAGTTCTGCCGCTGTATTGGATGGGATTCAACGCCGGCGCGCTGGCGGCCATCGTCCCCTTCCTCACGTTTTACGCGCTGCTGCTTCACGCGAACGTGAACTGGTCGTATGGCCGGCTGCGGTTCGTCGTGGCCAGCCCGGTGTTTCACCGGTGGCATCACACATCTGAAGAAGAAGGGCTCGATACAAATTTCGCCGGCCTCTTCCCGGTCATCGACCTCGCATTTGGCACGTTCTTCATGCCGCCCGGCGGGCAGCCGCAGCGATTCGGCGTGACAGACCAGCCCATTCCGCAGGGTCTGGTTGCGCAACTCGTGCACCCATTTCGCAGGCAGGCCCGGCCAACGATCCGATAGTCCTAATGGAGGGGTGATCGATAGATCGATGGTTCGATCACGTTATGATCTTCGTACCGGTCCCCGGGGGTTGAGCGTGTGACAAGACAGACGAAAAGCGCATGGCTCGGCGTCTCGCTGGCGCTCGCGCTGGCGAGCGGGATCGCCAGCGTGCGTGCGCAGCAAAGTCCGGTTCCGCCGCCGCCGGCGGCAGCCACGACCGGCAGCGCCGCGACGCCAGCCGCGTTCGTCGGCAACTGGGATTACAACCCGGCCGAGAGCGTGAACGCAGCAAACGGCCGGCCCGAGCAGAATCCGCAAAATCGCCGCACTCCTCCGAGCTCCGGTCAACCTGGTTCCGGGCGCAGCGGCGGCGGTGGCGGCTCGAGCGGCGGTAGTGGCGGCGGCTCGAGTGGCGGCGGCGGCGGTTCCAGCGGCGGTGGCGGTTCCAGCGGCGGTGGTGGAGGCAATCCCGGCGGCACGGGGCCCACTGGGATGGGGAATCCCGGCACGGCGGGCGATCCCAATGCCGGCGTCGGCGGGTTCGGAGGTCCCTCGGGTCGCGGCCGCATGCTGGCGATGATGGAGACGCGCGAGCTCATGCGCGATCTGATGGAGATTCCGGAGTTGCTGACGATCAAAGTGGCGTCCGACGCCGTGACGGTGACAGACGACCTCGGCCGGGAACGCGTCTATCCGACCGACAACAAGAAACGGAAGTACCAGTTTGGAGCGGCGGTATTCGATGCGCGTGCCCGTTGGGAAGGCGCGGTGTTCAAGATGGACATCGAGGCCGCGCGCGGATTCAAGATGTTCCAGACATGTTTTCTGAGTGACGACGGCAACCGCCTGTTCGTGATCATCCGTGTCGGCGAACAGTCGAAGAACGCCCCGGTGGTCGGTGTCAATCGCGTCTACGATCGACAACGGAGGCCATGATGAGGAGATGGTGTGCCGCGCTCGCGGCGTTCGTGCTGATGCTTGCCAGCGCCGCCGCGCTTCGTGCGACGACCTCGCAGGACGTGCCGGCGCTGACCGGCGTCTGGAAGCTGAACGTCGAAGCCAGCACGAATCCCAACGGACCGCCTCCGAAAGCGCCGGCGCCCGGACGCCGTGGCGGCGGTGACGGAGGCGGCGGAGCCCAGGCTGGCGGTGGCGGTGGGGGTGGGGGCGGCGAAGATGGCAGCCCCAGCCGCAGCGCGAGCGGCGACACCGGCGGCAGCCTCAACAGAGACGAACTGGCGCGGTTCAACGGCTCAAAGACGTTCTTCTTGACTGCGCCTCCGATGATGGGCATCCAAGTGACGCCCACCGAGTTCAAGATGCTGCTGGACCCCGAGAAGAAAATGGGGTTCGCGCACCAGACCGACAACAAGAAGCAGACGCTCGCGACGCCCGCCGGTCCTGCCGACTTCAAGGTGAAGTGGGACGGCAAGAAACTTCGGCGTGAAATCGAAACGAAGGAAACGCTTCACGTCGTCGAGGAGTACTCGCTCACGCCCGACGGCAAGCAGTTGATCGTGACCGTGAAGGCCGACAGCCGCATGGTCTTCAACGTGCAGAACGGCGACATCCGCCGCGTCTACGATCGGCAGCAATAAGAGCTCGGGTTCCTTCACCCGAGGTCATTTGCTCCAGATGATTTCCCGCTACCTGGTCATCGGGCTGGCGCTCGTCGCGGCGGTCATCCGCGCGGAGCAGGGCGAGTGGATGGCCGCAGCCGGACTGGCATTTCTCGCACTCGGTCTCGCAATCCTGAAGCTCGCCGCGACGAAACCGGCGCTCAAGCCGTACGCCTACGCGTCATTTGTCGTGACCGCCGTGATGATGATCATCGTCGTCGTGCGCGCGCGCATTTGACATCGATCCCGAACTTCCCATATCGTTCCTGAGTCTGCGCGTGCCGCAGACATTTATCTCGAGTGGCTGAGGGAACAGGCCCGACGACGCCACAGCAACCAGGCGGCAACCGCCCAGGTGCTACTTCCTGCCCGATACCGGGGAAGATAAAGCGAGGTCGATTGCGCCGCAGTCGGCAGCACTACTCGTTCCCACGGTAAACCGCGATTCGCCGCATCGTGCTGGCCCGCAGCGCGTGCGTGCGTCGTGCCGTCGCCGCTGATCCTTTTCAAAAAGGACCTGCGCCGAGAAGGGAGACGTGTGTCTGTGCAGACTCTGGACGCAGAGTTCGTGATCGGCCAACCGCTTGCCATCGAGCGCGCGGATCGGATCGATCCACAAACCCGGTGTGATGGACGTCCAGTTCGCGTCGGCCTGCTGGGATATGGACGCGTGGGTCAAGCCGTTGCGAACGTCGCCGCGCGGTCGCGCGGCCGCCTCCGGAGCGCCGGCATCGACATCCAATGTGTCGGAGCGCTCGTCAGGGATCCAGCCAAACCGCGATTCGGTCCCGACCTGCCGCTCGCCACGGATGTCGCGGACGTGTTTGCGTCTCGAGTCGATGTCCTCGTCGAGGTAATGGGTGGACTCGAGCCCTCGCGGCAACTCGTGGTTCAGGCTCTCGAGAAGGGGATCCCGGTCGTCAGCGCGAACAAGACGCTCGTCGCCCA
>JBLNGH010000602.1:0-4311 GCA_050264575.1 Acidobacteriota bacterium
TGACGGACGGCACGCCGCCGATGCACATCGAGCCGGCGCTCGTCGAGGCCGTGCTCAACCAGGTGACGACCGGACGTGTCGCGATTGCCGGCACGGGCAAAGGACGGCTCGGCAAGAGCTCCGACGGACACGCGCCCGGTGAGCGCGTCGAGACGCCGTATCTGCAGCTCGTGATGACGCGGCTCTGGCAGGACGAAACGGCGGCCGGATCCCACGAGCTCCGCGCGGCGACGCTCGAACAACTGGGCGGCGCCGGCCACATCGTCGCCACGCACCTCGACGCGGCGCTGCAGGCGCTGAGTCCGCAGGAGCAGGACGCGGCGGCCGCGATCTTTCAGTATCTCGTCACGCCGTCGGGCACGAAGATCGCGCTGGGCCTCGACGATCTGGCGCAGTACGCGAAACGGAAGCGCGAGGAGATTCAACCGCTGCTCGTGCGGCTGTCGAGCGGCGAGAACCGCATTCTGATTCCGGTCGCGCCGCCGCCGGATCAACCGGCGCGTGAGAGCTATCAGATCTTTCACGACGTGCTTGCGGCCGCAGTGCTCGAATGGCGCAACCGGTACACGCTGGCGGCCGAAAAACGGGAGGCCGACGCCCGGACGGAAGAACAGCGGCTCCGGGCGGAGCGCGAAGCGGAAGCAGCCGCGCGGTTGCGCAAGCAGCGCCGCCTCCTGTTCATTCTCCTGACGGCATCGGGCGTGTTGCTCTTCGCGGTGCTCGTCCTCTCATACTTCGCTTCGCTGCAGCGTCGTCAGCTTCAGGAAACCGCGCTCAAGCTGAAAGCGCTGCAGGAGGAGTTCTTCGCGGCCGATGCGCGCGTGACGAAGCTCGTGGAAGAGTCGAAGGTCGCGCAGAACACGGCGGTCGAAGGCTTCAAGGAAGCGCAACATCTGTTCGAGGAGGCGGCCGATCTTGCGCGCAAAGGCAACGCGCAGGCTGCCCAGGCGACATTGGCCAAGGCCACGCAGGCGACGCAGCGGGCGGAACAGGCGCAGGACACCTACGAGCAGCTGAATACGAAGATCGTCCAGGAACAGAAGAACGCCGCGGACGTCAAACAGCAGGCCGAAGATCTCAGCAAGACGCTGCCGACAGGCGGCGGAGCCTACGGAAAGGGCGGCGGGACCGTGCTGGTGGCGCCGCCGCCGCCAAAACAGCCGGAGAACCCGCCCACGCCGACGAAAGAATCACCGTCGCCGAATGTGCCGAAGGGCAACTACCGGGAGACGTTCAGAAAGGCGATGGACGCAGAGGGGCGAAGACGGTGGGCCGACGCGCGGGATCTATTCCAGCAGGCAATTCAACAGAACGGCACCGAGAGTACCGAGAAGATTAATGTCAGCGGCTTCGGCGGCCTTGAAGAGTATCTGCCCAAGTACCACCTCGGGATTGCGTACAAGAATCTCAAGGACTGCCCGAATGCCCTGAAGGCGTGGGCGGACTCGGAGAAGGACGGTGCCGTGCAGCGATTGCCCGACACTTACAAGTCGCTGCAGCGGGAACGTGATAACTGTGGGAAAGGCAAGTAGCCGCACCAGAGCACGTGGTTCCGAGGTTCCGGAGTTCCGGAGTTCCAGGTACCGAACCTCGGAACTTCGGAACTTCGGAACCTCGGAACCCCGGAACCCCGGAACCCCCGGAACCGACAATCGTCAGTTCCTTGATTTCTTCAACGTGAATCTCGGATCTCCGTAATGAATGTAGTCCGCCCAGTCCACTGAGTCAGTCTTCTGGACCGCCTGGCGCCCGCTGATCAGCGCATCGCCGATCTGATTGCCGTCGAGCAGCGCGCTGTAGAAGGCACGCGCGAAGCCCGCCGCCGATTCGTCGCCGACCGGCCAGTAGGTGCCGACGTAGTTCATCACGCCGTATCGCATGAAGGCCTCGGCGAAGCCGACGGTATCCTCCAGCGTCTTGCGCGCGGCTTTCCGCGATGGCAGCGCCCGGCCCGACCGCAGCTTTCGCAGTCGTCCGGACTCGCACGCATTGAAGAACAACAGGCCCGGCAGACTGCGCAGATTGAGCAGATCGATCGCGCGCAGCGGACCATCGGCACAGAGAATCCCGCTCTCGCCGACGGTGCGCGGATTGAACTGCGCGTGCCCGGCGTAGTGGATTGCGTCGAAGCGCTCGGAGCGGAAGTGCTCCAGCACCGCGTTCCGCGTCGCTTCTTTCTTGGCCAGCGTCGTGACTCGCACGCGCGGATCGGCGGCGGCAAGCTGCCGGATCCCTTCGGATTCCGTGACGGCGCCGGGCAGGTTGCTCGTTGGATCGACGATGAGCAGGAGCGACAACTCCTTGTCAGTTTCGCGGTGCTCGGCCCAGCGGCCGACCGCCAGGTTGCTGGCGACGTAGCGACGGCTCATGCCGCCGGTGAGCGCAGGAATCCAGTCTTCGAGCTCGAGGCATTCCCACGGCAGGCGTGCCGCCTCGAGATCGTGCACGACGGCGATGTGCCGCTTCGCCGATTTTCCCAGCTCGGCTCTGACGGACTCGGGCAGCGCGAGCGCCGCCAGCCGCTTCCCCAGCCGCGACAGCGCCGTCGTGCCGAAGCTGTCGTCCTCGATCGTGTCGAGCTCCTTGTCCAGGTCCTTGCGCGGGATCGTGCAGAGGCCCTCGAGAACCGCCGCCTTGCTGCCTGACGTCAGAACTGCGCAGCGGAGTGTCAGGGCCGCGGCTGTGGTTGCGTCCGTGCGGATCAGCAAATAGACGGGTTCGGGCTGGGGCGGGCTGGCCGTGGTCGCCGCCGCTCTCGCTCCACCTGCCGCCGTCGGCGCCGGCATCGTGAGGTGACGCTCGCGCACGACGATGTCGACGTCGCGGCAGAAATCTTCGCGGCATCCTGAATAGATCTCGTCGCGAATGCTGTTGAACTTCTCTTCGTCGAGCTCGCAGATGGTGATCCCTCGAAAGCGCTGCTGCGTATCGACGTCGCGCAGGCTGCCAATGACGCCACGCAGCAGATGCTGGGCGCACTCCCGTACGTCGAATCCCGAACCGCCCCCGAAGAGCACGGCGGAAAACTCCTCGACATTGCCCCGCACGAGCGTCCGCACCAGGTTCGACGCGACGAGCTGCACGGTGCTCGAGTTGAACCGATCGAACGGCCCGAGGCCGGCGAAGACGACCATCTCCGTCAGAAGTCCGGTGCGCGCCGTCGGCAGGACGAAGACCGTTCCGGCTTCCGCCGACACCGTCCGCGATCGCATCAACTCGGTAAGTGCGCCCGAGAGTCGGTTGTCGAGCGCCTTCGCGGCGCCGCCGGGATCGACATTGCGAAAGAGTCCCAGCACGAGCGCCCGCGTCGGCACGTCGAGAATGCTGCCGTGCACGAGCGTGACGTCGAGGCGCCGCTGTCCGCCGCGCGCAACGACGATCGCCTGGTCACGGGCGAGCGGCGCGGGTGCAGAGATGACGGGCGCCGGCTCGGGCCGAGGCTTCCGCGTGCGTGTGGCCATGGTGGTGCCGCATTCTCCCACGCTTCACGCGCGTCGCGGCCCCGGAAGCGCTTGACCCTTCTTGCTCGCCGGGTGCGCGCGGTTCTTGATTCTGTGTTCTCTCACGCGATCGTGTTTGAAATTGACAGCTTCTGAAACCGCGTGCGACACTGCCGTCCCCGCCCAGCTCTGCACGGCCTCGCCTCGGTGCCCCATGCCCGACGATACGCTGCTCGGCCGGATCGGAAATTTTCTTCAGAGTCGCCGCCCCTGGTACAAACTGCCGGACCTGCTCGCCATGCCGCGGCTCATCGAGATTCGCAACGAGCTGCGCGCCAAGAACCTGCACGATACCGAGGAGCCGCCGCTCGAGAAAAAGCCGATACCTCCCGATCTCGATCCGAAGCTTCGCAACGAACGCACGACCGAGGGCACTTACAACGATCTGCAGTACCCGGCGATGGGGAGCGCCGGCCGCCGCTTCGGGCGCAACGTGCCGCTCGAGCACGTCTTCCCCGACACGGCCCACCTGCTTGTTCCGAACCCTCGCGTGGTCAGCCGCGAGCTGATGACGCGCGACGAGTTCAAGCCGGCGACGATTCTGAATCTGCTGGCGGCATCCTGGATACAGTTCATGGTGCACGACTGGTTCGTGCACAAGAAATCGGCGCCGGCCGACGGGATCGAGATTCCACTTCCGCCAGGTGACGACTGGCCCGGCGGCCTAATGAAAGTCGGACGTAGCGTGCCCGACCCGGCGCCTCCCGGATCGAAGCGCCCTCCGGCGTACACGAACGCCAACAGCCACTGGTGGGACGCGTCGCAGGTGTACGGCTGCGAGTCGGCGGTGAGCGCCAGCCTCTGCAGCGGC
>JBLNGH010000603.1:0-11042 GCA_050264575.1 Acidobacteriota bacterium
GGAGCCTGTGACGCTCGTCGGCATCTCGCAGGGCGCGGCCACGTGCGTCATGTACGCGGTGCGCCATCCGGAACGCGTCGCGAAGCTGGTGCTTTACGGCGGCTACGCGCGGGGCTGGGCGCGTCGCGATCAAACCTCCGATCGGACGTACAAGGCGATCGTCGATCTGGCCCGGATCGGCTGGGGCAAAGAAAACCCGACGTTCCGGCAGCTCTTCACGTCGCGGTTCATTCCCGGCGGGACGCCGGAGCAGCTCCAGTGGTTCAACGATCTCTGCCGGAAGACGACGACGGGCGAGGTGGCGGCGAACATTCTAGAGTCTCGATCGGTGATCGACATCGCCGACCAGTTGGGGCGCGTCAAGGCGCCGACGCTGGTCCTGCACGCGCGCGGCGACGAGGTGCAGCCGATCGACGAAGGCCGGCTGCTCGCGGCGGGCATTCCGGGCGCGGAGTTCATCGAGCTCGACTCGCGCAACCACGTGCTCCTCGAGCACGAGCCGGCTTGGCGCCGCTTCTGCGATGCCGTCCTCGAGTTCACACAGGGGCGGCACGCGGCATCTGAAGATCCCGCATTTGTCGATCTCTCGGCTCGTGAGCGCCAGATTCTGACGCTGATCGCCCAGGGGCTCGGCAACGCGGAGATTGCCGAGCGCCTGGGGATCAGCGAGAAGACCGTTCGCAACCACACGTCGCACCTCTTCGACAAGCTCGGCGTGTGGACGCGCGCGCAGGCGATCGTCTTCGCCCGCGAGCGGCGGTTTGCGGAGTAGGCACGGGCGCCCCGCTCACCCGCGTCAGCGCCCGAGACTCAATCGAACGCTGAGCATCGCTCGCCGCGGATCCATGAACACGTTGGGCTGCCCGAACGTCGGCGCCGCCAGTACATCGGACCTGAGCGATTCTTCGGCGCTGTCGTTGAGGAGATTCAGCACGTCCAGACGCAGGTCGACTGTTCCGGCGCCGCCGGCTTTCAGCGTCTTCTCGATCCGCAGATCGATCAGCGACTGCGACGACAACCGGCGCGACCCGCGCGGTTCGAGCAGCACCCGCTGCGTCGGCTGGTTGTTGGTCTGCGGCAGCGCTACGAGCGCCGTCGCCATCCATGGCCTGCCGCTGAAGCACTGCAGGTTCGCCGCCACCAGCAGGTTCCATGGCAAATGCGCAACGCCGGTCGCGCGGAAGGCGTGGGGCCGATCGTTGGGAAGCCGGCCTTCGGCGTTCGTCAGATCGTTGGGATCCTGACCGAACGTCAGGAAACTCGGCCGCGCGATCGTGCTGAACTGCGCTTCGGATGCCGGCGCATTGCTCGTGACCTGAACGCCGTACGCCCGGGTGAATGTGTAAGAGCCCGAGGCCTGCCATCGGTTCGACAGCCGCTTCTCCAGCGCGACGACGAGGCCGTCGTACTCGAGGAAGAGCGTGTCAGGGTTCGTCAGGAGAAAACGCCGATCGGCCGTCGAGTTCGTCAGCGCAAACACAGGCAGCACGGTGCCGTCGGCGAGCGTCCGGGTTTCCGCGCGGTACTGGCCGCCTGTGTCCGTCCAGCCGATGAAGTCGCTGCCTCGCTTCCGGATGTACGCGGCCGACGCCACGAGTCCGCGCAGGATCTGCCGATCCATCGCCAGCGAAAACTCGTCGGTGTGCGGCGGACGTGTGTGCGCATCGATGGCGAGGTTCACTGTTGGATCGACCACCGAGACGAGCTTGGTGTAGCCGCCTGTCGCGTCCTCATACGCCAAGGTCGTCACCCGCGTCACGCCCGGATGTGTCACGTCCAGTTCGCCGGTCAGCACGCCCTGGTTGAAGCGTCCGTAGTTGGCGCGCAGGACGGTCAGGCCCTCTTGGTCGAGCTTGACGACGATGCCGAGGCGGGGTGAGACGACGTTCCAGGTATAGAGCGTGCCCAGACCCTTGGTGACGCCGTCAGTCTCGTGTCCGTTGGCGTCGACACCGGGGAGATCCGGACTGGTCGCGCGGATGTGATCGTACCGGACACCTGCATCGAGCGTGATTCGATCGTTCACGGAAACCGAGTCGCTGCCGAAGAGGGCCGTCGTCATGAAGCGGCCGCCTCCGATCCAGGGGTCGCGGGAGATCGACTGCAACGGCGCGCCGCTGGCTGCGTCCAGGTACTGCACACCGCCGGGGAACGCCTGCGGTGCCCGATGCTCGCCACGTTCTAACTCGACGCCCGTCTTGAAGTGGTGATTCACGCCGATCCACTCGGGCTCATACCGGTTGAGTACCGCCTTTGCGGTCACGCGATCGAGCGCGAGCGCGCCGACTTGTGGAGCGTTCTTGCTCAGGATGTTGGTGCCCTGTTGCCGATGGGAGGGCGTGGTCCAGTCGCCAGAGCTGGGATCGCTGTCCTGGTCGAGCGTGAACCGGCTGACGCGAGCTTCCCACACGGTCTTGTCCGACAGCACGTGCGTGAGATGGCCGAACGTCATGCTGGGGACCGACGCGTGCGGGCGCTGCGTCGCGATGAATGGCGTGGTGACGGTCGGGACGGTCGGATTGACCCAGAACTCCTCGTGGAAGCTCTGCATCAGCTGCATGTTCTGCGTGAGCTTCCACGTGAGCTTTCCGAAGACCTTGTCCTGCTCGTACTTTCGCGGGTACGCGGGATCGGCGCCGGGCTGGCTGTCGTAGTCCCGGAGGTACTGGTACCCCGCGAAGAACCACAGCCGGTTCTGCACGACCGGACCGCCGGCGTTCGTCGTGAAGTCGCGGTATCTGATCCGTTCGTAGCCGGTCTGCGTGCCGTTCGGCAGCGCGAGCCGCACGGGCTGCGACGTCAGGCCCGACGTCTGCGCGTAGTACGACGTGTCACCCTGATAGCGCGCGCCGCCTTGCTTGGTCACGATGTTGAACACGCCGCCCTGGATGTTGCCGAACTCGACCGATGCGCCCGTGGACTGCACGTGGATTTCCTGGATGACGTCCATGCTCGGCTCCGCGCGCGACACCCCCTGGCAGGGACACGTGTAGTTCGTCCCGTCGATCAAGAACGCATTCTCGTTGACGCCACTTCCGGTCACCGAGACCGTGTTCACCGTCGTGCTGGAGGGGCTGGTGGGGGACACGCCTGGCGCGTTCCTGATGGCGTCGAACCACTGCCGGCGTGTAGGAATTGCTGCCAGGAAATCCTGGCCGACCGTCGTGACGAGCCCGCTCCCTTGCAACTCGAGCTTTGATGTCGCCGTGACGTTCACCGATTCGGCAACGGCGGCCACGGTCAACATCACCGGATGATCGATCGTCGTCCCGGCGCCGACCGTGATTCCCTCATGCCTGACGGACGCGACTTTCGGCGGCATCTCGACCGTGAGGACGTACACGCCGGGAGCCAGTACCGGAAATCGCCACTGACCCTGAGCGTTGGTGGTCGTGCGTTGATCGCCGCCCATGAGGGCGGGGGAGGAGAGCCGAACCGTGGCGCCCGCGAGGACGCCCCCCTGCTCGTCCTTCACCGTTCCCTGGAGCGACCCGGTCAATCCCTGACCGCTGGCCGTGACCGTGAGCCCGGCGAAGACGGCCCCGAGAAGCAAGAACCCGATAGCCCAATGACGCATGACGCTCATCTCCTTGGCTCCTTTCAGGCTCAAAGGAGCGGTTTCGCGAGTCCGTCCGCTCACGGGAAGACCCGTTATCAGCAGAGGCGTGAAAACCCGGCCCGAACTGGCATCCGGTTATCGCGGAGCTCGATTGGGGTCTGACCGCGGAAGAAGGCCGTCGAAACGCACGATATCGGCGTCCCGGTCTGCGACGGCGGCATAGATGAACTTCCCATCCGGCGACCAGGAGACCTGGCGGGCAATGAGGACGGCGCGGCGGCCGAAATCGGTGAGCTGGCGATGCGGGCCGCCATCCGTTGGGAGCGCCCAGATGTTGGTGGTCCCGCCGTCCATCAAGGGGACAGCCAGCCACCGTCCGTCCGGAGACAGGACGGCCGCTGTGGGCCACTGTGGCACCCGCGACCGTGCGTAGCCCGTCACCGATATGCCAGTTGAATTCTCAGGACTCGCTCTGTAGATCTCACCCGGATTGCTTGGACCGCCGGGAGAGTAGTAAAGGCCCTCGCGCGACGGAATCGGGATGCCGGCGTCACACAGTACCTGAGTGCCGGAGGCGCCGTCGTCAAGCGCAATCTTGTGGACGCAGGGTTTCGTCGCTTCGTCGTATTTCTGGAAGTAGAGCCACTTGCCATCCGGGGACCACGATGCTCCAGTGCCTTCCGCCAGTAATCGATCGCCCGTCCCGTCCGAGTGAATGATTCTCTCGTGGTAAACGGTCCCGACCGGTTTCCAGATGAATTGGATGAAGTTGATCCAATCGTTCGTTGGTGACCAGATTGGGAGCCCGAGCATTACGTCGCGGTCCTGCTCGAACGTGATTTGCCTTCGCTCGGAGCCATCAATCTTGATCACCCAGATGTTGCCGTGTCCGCCGCTGTCGGATAGGTATGCAATCTGCTTTCCGTCCGGACTGACAGAAGGAGTCTGCACTTGAGCCGTCTGCGTGGTGATCTGCCGGCCATTGGCGACGTTCGCGGCGGGCGATCCCGAGACGGGGTAGCCCCAGATCTCCGAGTGCATCTGAACGCGACTCGCGTAGAGCTTTCCGGCCGGCGCGATGTCGGGATCCACGTAGGTCTCGCCGCCGACCGTAAGCTGGCGCTCGCTCCGCCCGTCGCGAGACACCAGGCGCAGCTGGTACACGGGTGGATACATGACGGTGCTGCCTGTCGACGAGGCATACACGAGGGCAGAGCTGTCCGCCAGCCAGGCAAGTCCTCTGATCCTGAGGGCGAGAGCGACGACGACCGGAGCTCCACCCGCGACCTCGGCGACATAGATCGCATAGTCTCCGCTTCGGCCTTCATTGGCGACGTAGGCGATCGAGCGGCCGTCCGGTGACCAGCGGGGCGTCCCAAACTCAACCGTCGGCAGTGTCGTGATGGTTGCCAGCGGGGTACCGTTGCGATCGAGGATCGTCAGCGCGACGCCGTCGTGTGTTTTCAGAAACGTGGCCAGTCGACCGTCTTTGAAGACATCCGCGCCGCTCACCGACCTCGATAAGTAGCGCCGTGGGCCACCAAGCGTCGGGATTTCCCAAAGCGTGCCATCTTCGCCTTCTTTCGACGAGGGCGTGTAGCACACGATGCCGCTCGCGTCAGGCAGCCAGCGTGGGTAATCGTGATCGGCGGCGTCGTGTGTGACCTGGAGGGGTGGGCTGCGTCCGGTCCGACGTATCCAGATCTGCCGACGGCCATCGATCGGTCTCACGAACGCAATCTCATTGCCGTCAGGAGACACCGCTGGGGCCTCCTCGATGCCGACGAAGTCGGTGATTCTCTCGAATCCCACTTCCGTTGCCGGCGCGGGGGCGGCCGCCGGCGCGGGGTTCCATCGCCGATCTGCCAGTACACCGGCGAGGACCGCGAGGACGATTCCACCTGCAACCGCGAGCAGCCACCATGGCCGTGGCGTTCGGCGCGACGCAACCGGCGCGGAGACATCCGATCGCGTCACGCCGGACGGCCGCGCGAGCGCATCGTCCAGCTCCGCGCGCACGTCGCCGATGTCGCGCCGGCGCTGCTTGACGTCTTTCTCCAGGCACCGCTGCAATAGTGTCGTGACCGACGTCGGCAGACGGGAGGGCAAAGCGGCCCAGTCGGGCTCATGATGGAGGACCGCTGCGAGCGTGTCGGACACGCTCGGCCCCTCGAACGCGATGCGGCCCGTCAGCATTTCGTAGAGCAGGCACCCGAACGCCCAGATGTCGGCTCGCTTGCCCACGGCCTGTCCGCGCGCCTGCTCCGGGCTCATGTAGGCGGCGGTTCCGAGAATGACGCCGCCGTCGGACGTGATCGTGGGAGAGCGCGTCAGATCGCTGGCGTCATCTCCACTCGTGTACGTCCGTGCGAGACCGAAGTCGAGCACCTTCACGACGTCGTTCGGCGTGATCTTGACGTTGGCCGGTTTGAGATCGCGATGGACGATCCCCTTCTCGTGCGCGGCGTCGAGTGCGTCGGCGATCTGCCGCGCCCAGGTCAGCGCCTGTTTGATGGGTATCGGCCCGCGGGCGATCCGATCCGCGAGCGTGTCGCCCTCGACGAGTTCCAGCACGAGCGCGCGCATGCCTCCGCTTTCTTCGAGGCCGTGGATCATGCCGATGTGGGGATGGTTGAGGGACGCGAGCACGCGCGCTTCGCGCTCGAATCGGGCGAGGCGATCGGGATCCGCCGTGAACGCGCGCGGCAGTACTTTGATCGCCACCTCACGATCGAGGCGCGTGTCGCGGGCCCGGTAGACCTCGCCCATGCCGCCTTTACCCAGCAGCGCCTGAATCTGATAGACGCCGATTCGCTGGCCGGTCAGGTGGATGGCGGCGTTCGAGTGCTGCGCCATGCCCGCCGCGACGTGAAGTGCAGGCTGCTCGAGAAACCCGGTGTGCGACGTCTGGTCCAGGAGCGACTGCACTTCCCGTCGCAGTTCCTCGTCACCCGCGCAGGACTCCGTCAGGAAGGCGGATCGCGACTCAGGGGGGCGCTCGAGCGCGGCGTGAAAGATCCGCTCGACCTCCGACCACCGGTGACCGGTCATGGGCGGCGGCCCATTCTAGTCCTGGCTGCCGCGGAGCTGCCGGAGAAGCCACGCTTTGGCGAGCTTCCAGTCGCGCATCACCGTTTCCGGCGACACGTGCAGCGCTTCAGCGGTCTCGTTCACGCTCAGGCCGCCGAAGAATCGCATTTCGATCACGCGGCTTTTTCGCTCGTCGACCTTCGCGAGCGCATCGAGCGCATCGTCGAGCGCCACGAGATCGCGGCCGGGCTCGTCCGAGAGCCCGACGTCGTCGACCAGCGTCACGCGCACGGCCCCGCCGCCGCGTTTCTGATACTGCTTCGATCGCGCAAAGTCGACGAGGATGCGCCGCATGACCCGCGCCGACATCGCCAGGAAGTGCGCGCGGTTCTGCCAGTTCATGCCCCGGGTCTCGACGAGCCGGAGGTACGCCTCGTTCACGAGGGCGGTGGCCTGGAGGCTGTGGCCGGCTTTCTCGCCGGCCATGCACGCGAGCGCGATACGATGGAGCTCGTCGTGGACAATCGGGACCAGCTCGTTGAGCGCCGACTCGTTGCCGGCGCCCCACGCGAGGAGCAGCTCCGTCACATGATGGGATGACGGGTCCGATGAGCTGCCGCCGGTCGCCATGGTCCGCCGGGCGCGAATGTTACACCCGGCGCATTCGGCGGCCAATTACCACGCGCTGCCCGGCGCCGATCGACACAGGTTGACGCAGGTCAATCGTCTTCGCGCACGAGCGGCGGTGTGCGGAGTGAGATTCACACAATCCGCCGCGGCAGCAGCGGATTCAGGTGCATCGTCAGATCGTAGACGGACGCGCCGCAGGCCGCGCCGACATCTTCCGGCCGCGACCCGGCTTGCCAATCCCAGAGCGTCGCGACGTCGCCGATCTCGACCCGGCGCTCGGCGCCGATTTCGACGAGTGTGTGGCTCGCCGAGACGGAGGCGATCACGGGGTAGAGCCGCTCGCCGATCCGGACGCGCGCGCCTTTCGCCGCGACCCGCGGCCAGCCGTCCGTGTGGCCGACCGGCAGGGTCGCCACCCAGACGTCATCCTTCGCGATGTACGCGCGGTTGTAGCCGACGCTGTCACCGCGCGGCACCTGCTTGACGTAGGCGACGCGGGCCCGAAGGGCCATGGCAGGACGGAGATCCATCACGCCGGTTCCGCGGAATTCCGGTTCGGAATAGACGCCGTAGATCGCCATGCCCGGCCGCACCATGTCATAGAACGCGTCGGGATGCTGGAAGAGCCCGAAGCTCGAAGCGGTGTGCTTGCGGCCTAGGGCGATCTTGTCGCGCTCGAGATCGCCACAGAGCGACTCGAATCGCTTGATCTGCTCCTGGTCGAGCGCGGCGTCTTCGGAAAACGTCATCATTATGCCGTCGATGACGACAGACTTTCGAAACGCCAGGTCACGGATGAGCGCAGCAGCGCGGCGGAACGGCACGCCAACCCGCCCGATGCCGGTGTCGACGCAGATATGAACCGGGATCGCGCGCCCTCGCCCCGCGGCGATGCGATCGAGCGCGTCACCGATAGGGGTGTAGACCATCGGCATGATGTCGCGCGCCACCAACTCCTGCAGATTCGAGTCGTCGAACGGACCCATGAGCAAAACCGGCTTCCTGACACCTGCATCCCGCAGTGCGATCGCTTCCTGCAATTTCACGACCGCGAATCCGTGGATGACAGCGAGTTGCTCGAGGAGCCGTGCCGCGTTGGACAGACCCATTCCGTAAGCGTTGTTCTTGATGACCGCAAGAATCGGCCGGTTCGCGACCCGCTTCGAAATCTCGCCGATGTTGCGGGCGAGGTTGACCGGGTCTATCTCGATCCAAGGGTCGAATGAAGAGGTCGCGCCTGGCCCGCCCGGAAGGACCTGCACGGCGCCCGTGCGTCCGATGGACATTGCCGCTCCGGCCAGCCCGGAGGCGGAGGTCAGAAACCGGCGGCGGCTGGGTCTCATTCACGGCATCTTACGTCGAGTACATCGGGTGCGCCGGGTCCGGGAACCTGGTTCTTGCCGTTCATCTTCTAGAGAAAGATGGCCAGCGTCAGCTCGTTCCGCGGACCCGTCGTACCTGTCGTACCCGATGGTACCCATCGTACCGACAGCGCACTTCAGTTGTCCTTCAGTCCTTTCCCGTCGTGCGAAGGCACGCGTAGTAGCCGATCGCCGCGCGGAACATCCACGCCTGACCCGTCGATTCGCACGGTTGGCCCTCATAAAGATCGGTCCGAATCAGCTTCTCGATGCCGAGGAAGTTCCCGGCCCCGTCGAACAACCAGATCGAGTAGCCGGCCGGGCGATCGGCGGGCGGCGGGTTGCCGAACACCGGGAAACCCTGATTGGGATGACTGCATGCGATGCGATTCGGCGTCGGCGGCGTGACGCACGTCCAGCCGCGTGCTCTGAGCTCGTCTGGAGTCGGCTGTCCCGTGAATTCCTTTTCTGTAAGCGCGGTGGCGGTTGAGGCGATTCGGCTGTCGGCGGTCGGTGTTGCCGGTCCCGAGCACGCGGCGACCGCCACCGCACTGGCACAAGCCAAACCGGCTAACCCGTATCTCGAGGTCCTGTACTTCCTCGCCCAGCGTGTGCGTTCCATGGTTTCCCCCTGCAATTGAGCCGCACGGCGCGCGAGCCGGAACGGCGTTCCCCTCCTACAGGCGGATTGCCACGTCGAAAGGGGCCACGAGGTTTTTGGGCGCTACAATCCCGCCAATGCAGCAGGACGCCGACCTGACCGGCCTGCTCCAGGCCTGGAGCCGAGGCGAGGCGGATGCCGTCGAGAAGCTGGCCCCGCTCGTGCGACGCGAGCTTCGAGACATCGCGAGCCGCATGCTGTCGAGTGAGCGCCGCGGCCGGAGCTGGCAGCCGACCGATCTCGTCCAGGAAACCTACATCCGGCTGCTCGACTGGCGGGTCGTCCGCTGGGAGAATCGCGCGCACTTCTTCGCGACGACCGCCCGCATGATGCGTCGCGTGCTCGTCGACGCCGCCCGTGAGCGTCAGGCAGCGAAACGCGGCCACGACCGCTCCGCGGTGCCGCTGGACGGCGTGGACATCGCCGCGCCCGCTCCGCACCTCGACATCGTCGCTCTCGAGGACGCGCTCAACGAGCTCGCCGCGCTCGATCCGAGACCCAGTCAGGTCGTCGAGCTGCGGTTCTTCGGCGGGTTCAGTGTGGAGGAGACCGCCGAAGCGCTGGGGGTTTCTGTGCGCACGGTCAAACGAGACTGGAACACCGCGCGCGCGTGGCTCTATCACGCGCTCTCGCGGCAGAACGGCGCAGGCGCATGAAGACTGAGCGTTGGCAGGCGCTGTCGGAGTGGCACAACACCTGGCTGGAAGCCGGGATCGCGGACCGCGAGCGCGTGCGTCAACGGCTCGTCACCGAACACCCGGATCTGACACGCGACTTCGACGATCTTGCGGCGGCGGCCGACGAGCTGCAGGGGTTTCTCGAAACACCGGCTCTCGCGCTCGAGACCGCGGATTTGGCGAGCGAAAACCAGGCGCTCGCGCCGGAAACGATGGTCGGCCCGTATCGTGTCGGGGGATTGATTGCGCGCGGCGGGATGGGCGAAGTGTACCGCGCCACCGACGTCAGGCTGCGGCGCGACGTCGCCCTGAAAGTGCTCTCTCAGACCGGACCGCCCGATGCCCAGCGGATCGATCGCTTCCTGCAGGAAGCGCGCGTCACCGCCGCGCTCGATCATCCGAACATTGTCCGCCTGTTCGACGTGGGGTTTTACGGCGGCACTCCCTATCTCGTCACGGAGCTTCTCGACGGCGAACCGCTGCGCGCACGGCTGCAGCGAGGACCGGTCCCGGTCGACGATGCCGCACGAATCGCCGGTGAGGTCGCCGCGGGTCTGGCCGCGGCTCACGCAGCGGGGCTGGTCCATCGCGACCTGAAACCGGAGAACATCTTTCTCACGCGATCCGGTACGTCGAAGATCCTGGATTTCGGAATCGCGAAGTTCGAACAGGACGCGCCCGCCGCTGACGGTCTTTCGACGGCCACCGGCGTGCTGATGGGAACAGCCGGGTACCTGTCGCCGGAGCAGATTCGGGGCGACGCGGTCGATGGCCGGACGGATCTGTTCGCCCTCGGTTCGATCCTGTTCGAAATGCTTGCGGGCAGGCGTGCGTTCGAACGCGAGCACACGATCGACACGCTGTACGCGATTGTGCATGACGCGGCGCCGGACATACTCGACGTCCGACAGGATATTCCAGCGGGGCTCGCCGACATCCTTCAGCGGCTGTTGGAAAAGTCGCCGCAGGCACGTTTCCAATCGGCCTCGGATCTGATGTGGGCCCTCGAACGGTTTGGGCACGGCACGGCGCGGCGGCAGGTTCGTGCCGACGCGTGGCGTTGGGGCCTGCCACGACGTCGCCTGGCCTGGGCGACGTGGGCCGTGGCAGCGGCGGCCGCGGCC
>JBLNGH010000604.1:0-5245 GCA_050264575.1 Acidobacteriota bacterium
CGACGAAGAGATCGAGATCGCCGTCGGCGTCCACGTCAATCCAGGCGGGTTGACGGACCGCGCCGGTCGGAATGACGAGACCGGAGGCGACGGTGATGTCGGTGAATCTGAGCGGCGCCGCTGCCGAGCCGGAACGCGCCGAATCGTTGCGGTACAGCCGGAGCACGGAACCGGAGCCAGGCGCGAATCCGACCAGGAGATCGGGGTCGCCGTCGGCGTCGTGGTCGCCCCACGCGGCGGCGCGCGTACCACGCGCGTCGGCCACGCCGGCCTCGGCCGCGATGTCCGTCAGGACGCCGGCGTCGTTGCGATAGAGACGGTTGGGAGTGCCGTTGAACCCGACGAACAGATCGGGATCACCATCGCCATCGGCATCGGCCCAGGCGTTGACGAACGACCCGCCGAGCGCCAACTGCTCGCGCTGAATCGGCTCGAACTGAGGCGGAGTCGAGGTCTGGATTGCTAACGTGAGGAGGCAGATCCCGAACGCGCGCATCAGGCCTCCGAGCCAAGATCAAGATCTCGGGCCAAAATCATCCGTGAAGGCCATGAAGATCATGAAGGTCATGAAGAAGAGCTTTTCTTCATGTTCTTCATGCCCTTCATGTCCTTCATGTCCTTCATGTGTGCCTTTCGGGGGCACTCCCGAGCGAGGTTCGATCCTACGACCCGCCCGCCTTCCGAGGCGTGGTGATTTTCTTGCCAGAGCCTTTGGCCGCCTTGTCGACCTTGCCCTTCGGCGCGGCTTTGCCCTGATCCTGCTCGGCCTTCTTGCCGCGGCCGCTGAGCGCCTCGCGAATCCGGCCGCCCATCGTCTTTTTGGGCTTCTCGGGCGCTTCCGCGCGGCCCTTGTCGGTCTTCGCGGCGCGGTCCGGGTCGTACTCGCTGCCGAGCAGCTCGACCTCCGCGACCTCGGCGCTGTCACCGCGGCGGTAGCCGAGCCGCAGCATCCGCGTGTAGCCGCCGGGCCGCTCGACGTAGCGCGGCGCGATGGTGTCGAAGAGCTTCTGCACGACCTCGCGGTCGGCGAGATCGCGCGCCACCGCCCGCCGCGCCGTGACGCCGTGCGTGCTGCCCTCGGGCGCGTTCAGGCTGCGCTTGGCGATCGTGATGATGCGCTCGACGAACGGCCGCAGCTCCTTGGCGCGCGGCACCGTCGTCTGAATCCGCTCGTGACGAATCAGCGCGAGCGCCTGGTTGCGGAGCATCGAGATGCGATGCTCCGTCACCCGGCCCAGTTTGCGATACGCGACTCTATGACGCATAAAAAGATCCTCTAGGCCGAGGGCCAAAGGCCGATGGCCGAAGCGTTTCGTCCAGGCTTCCGGTCTTGCCCTTCGGCCCTTCGTCCTTCCCTTTGGCCTATGGCCTGCGGCCTTCGGCCTATCCCTGCGCCGCGGGCTGATCCAGCCGCATGCCCAGACTCAGCCCCATCGTCGCCAGGATTTCCTTGATCTCGTTGAGCGACTTGCGGCCGAAGTTCTTCGTCTTGAGCATCTCGCCTTCCGTCTTCTGCACGAGCTCGCGCAGCGTCCGGATGTTCGCGTTCTTGAGGCAGTTGTACGACCGGACGGAGAGCTCGAGCTCCTCGACGCTCTTGTCGAGGTGCTCGTTGACCGATGCAGCCGGCTCGATGCCGGCGCCCTCGAGCGGCTGATCGCCGGCCTCGTCGAGCCCCACGAAGATCGTGAAGTGATCGCGGATGAGCTTGGCCGCGAGCGACACGGCGTCACGCGGCGTGACGGCGCCGTTCGTCCAGACCTCGAGGGTGAGCTTGTCGTAGTCGGTGGTCTGGCCGATGCGGGCCGCGTCGACGACGTAGTTCACCTTCTTGACCGGGGAGTGGACGGAGTCGATCGGAATCCAGCCGATGCCCAGGTCCTCGTCGAAGTTCTTGTCGGCCGCGACGTAGCCGCGCCCGCGCTTGATCCGCAGCTCCATCTCGAGCTTGCCGCCGTCGCTCACGGTCGCGATGTGCGCCTCGGGCTCGAGAATCTCGACATCGGCGTCCGCCTGGATGTCACGCGCCCGCACTTCACCCGGCCGCGTGGCCCGGAGCGTGAGCGTCTGCACGTGATCCGAGTGGACCTTGATCGGCACCTGCTTGAGATTCAGGATGATGTCGGTCGCGTCCTCGACGACGCCCTGAATCGGCGAGAACTCGTGGAGCACCCCTTCGATCTTCACGGCGGTCACCGCCGCTCCCTCGATCGACGACAGCAGCACGCGCCGGAGGGCGTTGCCGACCGTTGTCCCGAAGCCCCGCTCGAACGGCTGCGCATAGAAGCGCCCGAACCGATCCGTCAATGTCTCCCGCTCGAACTCGAGCCGCTTTGGCCGCTGAAATCCCTTCCACAACATGGGTCTTGTCCTTTCGCCCGCCCGCCTTCGCTCGCTCTTCGCGCGAGCTGCGGCGAGACCAGACCTGCGGTGATGAGTCACCGGCCTCCCGCTGCAGGTCTGAGAGCTGCGGGCCGGCGACTGGCGTCATTGCCACTGACGATTGCAACTTAGAACTTAGAACTCTGAACTTAGAACTTGGAACCCGGAAAAGTGATCTCGTTCTGAGTTCTAAGTTCTGAGTTCTAAGTTACTCGCTCTTACTTCGAATACAACTCGACGATGAGCTGCTCCTGCACGGGCAGGTTGATCTGCGCGCGCGTCGGCAGCTGCGACACTCTCCCAGACAGCCCGGCCGGTTCCACGAGGAGCCACTCCGGGATCCCGCGACCTTTCACTTCCTCGACGGCATGCTGGATCGTCGGGTTCTGTCCGCTCTTGGACTGGACGGCGATCGTGTCGCCCGCGCGGACCGGATACGACGGAATGTCCACCTTCCTGCCGTTGACGGTGAAGTGCCCGTGGCGGACGAGCTGCCGCGCCTGCGGCCGCGACGTCGCAAATCCCAGGCGGTAGACGACGTTGTCGAGCCGTCGCTCGAGCATCTGGAGCAGCAGCTCGCCGGTGATCCCCTTCTGCCGGTCGGCGGCTTCGAAATAGCGCCGGAACTGGTTCTCGAGGACGCCGTAGGTGCGCTTCACCTTCTGCTTCTCGCGCAACTGCACGCCGTAGCCGACCATCTTCGCCTTGCGGGAGCGGCCGTGCTGGCCGGGCGGCACGTTGCGCTTCTCGATTGCACACTTTTCCGTGTAGCAGCGCTCGCCCTTCAGGAAGAGCTTCATGCCTTCTCGCCGGCACAGCCGGCACACGGGACCGATATACCTAGCCATTCAGAAACCCCTGTCGCTAATAAACTTAGAACTTAGAACTCTGAACTCAGAACTTCGATCCCGGAACTCGAGACTGTCTTGGTGGCGAGTTCTGAGTTCTAAGTTCTGAGTTCTAAGTTGCATTGTCACGTCTTCAGACCCGTCGGCGCTTCGGAGGCCGGCAGCCGTTGTGCGGGATGGGCGTCACGTCGCGGATCGACTTGACGTCGAGACCCACGGTCTGGAGCGCGCGAATCGCCGATTCGCGGCCCGCGCCCGGCCCTTTCACGCGCACTTCCAGCGACCGCATCCCGTACGTCTTGGCCGCGTTCCCGGCGGCCATAGCGGCCTGGGTCGCGGCAAACGGCGTGCCTTTGCGCGATCCCTTGAAGCCAATCCCGCCCGCGCTCGACCAGGCGATCACGTGCCCATCGGTGTCCGTGATCGTGATGATCGTGTTGTTGAACGACGCCTGAATGTGGGCGTAGCCGTGGTGTACCACGCGCTTCTCGCCGCGCTTCTTGAACGTCTTCTTCTTTTTCGCCGGCGCCTTCCCGGTTTCGGGTGTCGCGCCGGCTGCGCCTTCGGTCTGCTCTTTTTTGGCCATGTGTCGTTTTCTCTTGGTTGCTCGTGGGGCCCCACCCCCACTCGCCCGCTCAGCGCCGCTCCTACGTCGCGGGCTTCGCGGTCTTCCATTTACTCAACTTTCTTCTTCGCAATCGCGCCCTTGCGCGGTCCCTTGCGCGTGCGCGAGTTGGTGCGCGTCCGCTGGCCGCGCACCGGCAGATTGCGGCGATGACGGCTGCCGCGGTAGCTGCCGATCTCGACCAGCCGCTTGATGTTCATCGAGACTTCCTTCCGCAGATCGCCCTCGACCCGCCCTTCCTCTTCAATCACCCGGCTGATCTTGCGCACGTCGTCTTCGGACAGATCCTTGACGCGGATGTCCGGGCTGACGCCGGCCGACGAGAGAATGTGGTTCGACCGGTTCCGGCCGATGCCGTAGATGTACGTGAGGCCGATCTCGACCCGCTTCGTACGCGGGAGATCGACGCCTGCAATACGTGCCATGGTGTTCTTCTCCCTATCCTTGCCGCTGCTTGTGCTTCTGGTTCGGACAAATGACGCGCACGACGCCGCGGCGCCGCACGATCTTGCATTTGTCGCAAATCCGCTTCACCGATGCTCTGACCTTCAGATGTCTTCTTCTCTTAGTTGCTTGTGGGGCCCCACCCCCACGAGCCCGCTCAGCGCCGCTCCTACGTCGCGGGCTTCGCGGTCTTTCTGTTAATGCTCGCGGGGCCCTACCCCGCTCGCCTTCCGCGTAATCCGTCCGCGGCCGTGATCGCGCGGACTCAGCTCCACCGTTACTCGATCCCCGACCACGAGCCGCACGAAATTCCGGCCCGGTCCTGCCGCCGCGTGCGCCGTGACTTCGTGCCCGCCCTCGATCGACACGCGGTAGAGCGCCTTCGGCAGAATCGCCAGCACGGTGCCGCTGGCGACTCGCGTCATCGCGCGACGCCGTTGGCCCCGTTTCGCGCCGTGAGCACCACCGGCCCGGTCGCGGTCAGCGCGACCGTGTGCTCGAAGTGCGCCGCCAGGCTGCCGTCGCGCGTCACGGCCGTCCAGCCGTCGCCCAGCACGCGCGTTTCCGGCCGGCCCATCGCCACCATCGGCTCGATCGCGAGCACCATCCCCTCGACCAGCTTCGGGCCGCGGCCGGGCAGCCCGTAATTCGGAATCTGCGGCTCTTCGTGCAGCCGCTCCCCGATGCCGTGCCCCACGAACTCGCGGACGACCGAGAACCCGTGCATCTCGACCCACTCCTGCACCGCGTGCCCGATGTCCGACAGCCGGCCGCCGACGCGCACCTGGGCGATCGCGCGGTCGAGCGCCTCGCTCGTCACCTGCAGCAGCGCCGCCGTGCGCTCAGGCACGGGCCCCACCGCGACCGTGGTTGCGCAATCGCCGAAATAGCCGTCCATCTTCACGCCGATGTCGAGCGAGATGATGTCGCCATCCCGCAGGGCCCG
>JBLNGH010000605.1:0-2643 GCA_050264575.1 Acidobacteriota bacterium
GGCAGGCGTGGGCCTTCATGCTCGGGAAGTTCCTCACCGATCCGGTGTGGTGGCTCTACTTGTTCTGGGTCCCCGACTTTCTCAACCGGAACTACGCGATCAATCTCGGGTCGATGGGGCCGCCGCTCGTGGCCATCTATCTCATCGCGGATATCGGCAGCATCGGCGGTGGCTGGCTGTCGTCCGCGCTGATCAAGCGGGGCTGGACCGTCAACGCCGGGCGCAAGACGGCGATGCTGGTGTGTGCGCTCGCCGTGCTGCCGATGATGTTCGCGTCGGGCGCCAAGGACCTGTGGGTGGCGGTCGCACTGATCAGTCTGGCAGCTTCGGCCCACCAGGGCTGGTCGGCAAACCTGTTCACGCTGGTGTCGGACACCTTCCCGCGGCAGGCCGTCGGGTCGGTCGTCGGCCTCGGCGGGATGGCGGGAGCGATCGGCGGCATGTTGATCGCCAAGCTCACGGGTTATCTGCTGCAGGTGACTGGCAGCTACGTGCCTGTCTTCCTGATCGCGGCATTTGCCTACCTGGTCGCGCTGGGTGTCATTCACCTGCTCGTGCCACGGCTGGAGCCGGCGAAGGTCTAGCGACTGATGAAAGACTTGTCCGTGGCAAGGGAAAAGACAAAAGGCGGAAGGCGGAACGCGCCTTTTCCCTTGCCGGTGGCCAGCTAGTGTCCTCTCCAGCGGATCTCAGCCTGCGGCAGGCCTGGGACGTGCCCTCGCGGCCGCGCCCGATCATCATCATCGGCGCCGGTGCAATCGTGAGGACCTCGCACCTGCCCGCCTACCGGCGCCTGGGTTTGCCGGTCGCCGGACTGTTCGACGTGCGGATCGACACGGCGGTCGACCTCGCGAAGCGCTTCGGGGTTCCCACCGTTCACCGAACGCTCACGGACGCGTGTCACGCGGGCAAAGGTGGCGCCGTGGTATTCGACGTGGCCGTACCCGGCGATCAAGTGCTCGCCGTGCTGCGCTGTCTTCCCGAAGGCGCTGCGGTGCTGATCCAGAAGCCGATGGGCGACGACCTCCCGGCCGCGCGCCAGATCCTCGATATGTGCCGCGAACGGCAGTTGATCGCCGCGATGAACTTCCAGCTGCGGTTCAGCCCGAACGTGCTCGCGCTCCGCGATCTGCTCGAGCGCCGGTTGCTCGGCGAGGTCGTCGACATCGAGGTGCGGCTGCAGGTCCGCCAGCCGTGGGAGACCTGGGCGTTCATGCGCGGGTTACCGCGGCTCGAGGTGCTCTATCATTCGATCCACTATCTCGACACCATCCGCATGCTGATCGGTGAGCCTCGCGGCGTGTACTGCCGTGCCGTCGGGCACCCGAAGCTCCCGGACTATGCCGATCCGCGAAGCTCGATCATCCTGGACTACGGTGATTCCATCCGCTGTTCGCTGACGCTGAACCACACCCACGTCTTCGGTGAAAAGTACCGGACCTCGATGCTCAAGATCGAAGGCACGAACAGCGCCGCCTTGCTGTCGATGGGAGTGAACCTCGACTACCCGCACGGGTTGCCCGACACGCTCGAGGTCGCACACGAGGGCCAGTGGTATCCAGTGGCGCTGCGCGGATCCTGGTTCACCGAAGCCTTCGAGGGCCCGATGTCGAACCTGCAGCGGTTCGTCACGGGCGAGGACGCGGCGCTGGTGTCGCCGGTCGATGACGCGATCCGGACGATGGCCGTAGTCGAGGCGTGCTACATCTCCAGCGCCGGCGGCGGCACGCCGATTCCAGAACCATGATTGTCGACGCGCACCAGCATTTCTGGCACTACAACCCGCGCGAGTACGACTGGATCGACGAACGCATGCACGCGCTCAAGCGCGATTTCATGCCGCAGGATCTGGTGCCGCACATGGAGCAGGCCGGCGTCGATGCGACCATTGCGGTGCAGACGCGTCAGACTCCCGAGGAAACCGACTGGCTGCTGCGGCTCGCCGGAGCCCATCCGTTCATTGCTGGCGTGGTCGGCTGGATCGATCTCCGCGCAGATGACGTCGATGCGAGCGTCGAGCAACTCCGGGATCAGCCCCGGCTCGCCGGTATCCGCCACATCGTCCAGAGCGAGCCTGACGATCGCTTCCTGCTCGATCGGGCTTTTGGCCGTGGCATCGCAGCCCTCGGCCGGGCAGGGCTGCCGTACGACGTGCTCATCTATCCGCGGCATCTCCCGGTGGCGGCCGAGTTCGTGTCGCGCTTCCCGGCACAGACGTTCGTGCTCGATCACCTGGCGAAGCCGGAGATCAGAAAGGGTGCGATCGACGCATGGACGCGAGACTTGCGCCGGCTGGCCGGCGCGCCGAATGTCTGGTGCAAGCTCTCGGGGCTGGTCACCGAGGCCGACTGGGCGGCGTGGACGCCGGCGCAGATCCATCCGTATCTGGACGTCGCGTTCGACTGTTTCGGAGCCGAACGGCTGATCGCCGGGTCGGACTGGCCGGTGTGCACGGTTGCAGCGGACTACTCGCGTACGATGGCGGTTGTGCGGGATTATCTGGGGGCGTTCACGTCCCAGGCGCGCGAGGCGGTGCTCGGCGGGAATGCGCAGAGAGTGTACTTGAGAGAACATCGTCTGTGACTCGGGGTCGGGGCTCGGAGCCGGTGGCAATCAGAAGTAATCAGGACAAAACCCGAGTGG
>JBLNGH010000606.1:0-4970 GCA_050264575.1 Acidobacteriota bacterium
ATCGATCTGGAAGGCGGGCGCGAAGCTGGCAATCGTGCCCGGCTCGCCCGTGCAGGACGAGGTGTGGCAGTTCCTCAAGACCGACGGCCGGCTCGTTTTCACCGCCGGCCGGATCGTCGTCTACAGACTGCCATAGATGTAGGCCGGCCTTTCAAGGCCGGCCCGCTGGCGGGGCTGAAGCACCGCCCTACATGCGATCAAAAAATCGATTTGACTGACTCAGCAGCGAGCGAGAGCAGCGCGCCCGGCAGGACGCCCAGATAGAACACCCCCGCGAGCGCGAGGACCATGCCGGCCAGCGCAATCGACGGCACGCGCGGCCGGTGGCCCGGCGCCGTCTCCTCGCTCATGTACATGAGGACGACGATCCGCAGGTAGAAGAAGACGGCGATGACGCTCGTCAGCACGCCGAGCACCGCGAGGGCGATCATGCCCTCCTGAACGGCGGCGCTGAAGATGTACCACTTCGCGATGAAGCCGACCGTCGGCGGGAATCCGCCGAGCGAGAGGAGGAACACGGTCAGGAGCGCGGCCAGACCCGGACGCTCGTGCCAGAGCCCCGCGAATTCCCGGATGTCATCGTGCGGGCGGTCGTTGGTCGTGAGCGCGGCCAGCACGCCGAACGCGCCGAGATTCGTGATGCCGTACGCGACGAGATAAAAGAGGATGGCGGCTTTGCCCGTGGCATTCCCGGCGACAAGCCCGACCAGCAGATACCCGGCGTGGGCGATGCTCGAGTACGCGAGCATCCGCTTCACGCTCGTCTGCGCGACGCCGACGACCGTTCCCAGGATCATCGTGATGCCGGCGATCACCGACAGCACGGGCGCCCAGCCGATGCCCGGATCGCTCGTCGGCGCCAACGACCGCAGCGGCTCGAGCGTGGACAGGAACACGCGGACGAACGCCGCGAACGCGGCGGCCTTGACGCCCGTCGACATGAACCCCGTCACCAGCGTCGGCGCACCCTGATACGCGTCGGGCGTCCACATGTGGAAGGGCACGGCCGACACTTTGAACGCGAATCCGACGAGCAGCAGGATCGTCGCGAGGATGAGCAGGATGTTCGGGTCGAGCGCCGAGCTGGCGACCCGCATCCCCAGCTCGTCGAGCTTGGTGGTCCCGGAGACGGCGTAGGCCAGCGCGATGCCGTAAAGGAAGAACGCGCTCGAGAACGCGCCGAGGACGAAGTACTTGAAGGCCGCCTCCGCGCCAGCCTCGCTCGTGCGCTTGATGCCCGTCAGAACGTAGACGCCGAGCGACATGATCTCGAGCGCCAGGAAAATCACGAGCAGGTCCCGCGTCGACCCCATGAGCATCATGCCGACGATCGAGAACAACATCAGCGAGTAGTACTCGCCCTGCGGGAGGTGATCGCGTTCGGATGGACCGACGGACAGCAGCACGGTCAGGAGGCCGATGCCGCAGATCGTGACGTTCAGGAAGATGGCGAAGTTGTCGAGCAGGATCACGCCGAACCCGACGCGATTGAGTCCCCACTGCAGCGCCGACGTGGCAATGGCGCCCGACAAGCCGATGATCGCGAGGCCGGCGAGCGGCATCTGCTCGCCCTTCCGCCGCAGCGCCTCGGCCAGCAGCACGGCGCACGCCGTGATCGTGACGATGAGGACCGGCGTGATCGTGTGGAGATCGAGCCAGCCGATCATCGGCGGACCTCGAGATCAGGCCCAAGGCCCAAGGCCCCAGGCCCAGGTGGCGTCTCCGCATCCCGCCGTTCGGAGGCATCTTGGGCCATGGGCCTTTGGCCTGGGGCCTGACTTTCAGTATTCACCGGCCGTCTCGGCACCGACATCGGCCGCACGTGCTCGATCGTCTTCCGAACGGCGGGCTCCATCGGTTTCAGGAAGAACTGCGGCACGACGCCCATGAGGATGGCCGTCGCGCAGATCGGCGCGATCACGAACCATTCGCGCACGCTGAGATCGCGCAGGCCCCGGTTCTTGTCGTTCGTCACCGGCCCGTAATTCACGCGCTGGAACATCCAGAGCATGTAGACCGCCGAGAGAATCACGCCCGAGGCGGCAATCGCCGTGTAGAAGCGCGCGCGATCGGGATCGAACTGCCCCGTGAACGACCCGAGCAGAATGAGGAACTCGCCGACGAACCCGTTCATCCCGGGCAAGGCGATGGACGCCAGCGTGATCAGGAGAAATGCCGCCACCAGTCGAGGAGTGACGGCCTTGAGACCGCCGTACTCCGCGATCAGCCGCGTATGGCGGCGATCCGAGAGCATGCCGACGATCAGGAAGAGGCCGCCGGTCGACACGCCGTGCGCCAGCATCTGGTACACGGCCCCCTGAACACCATTGATGTTGAGCGCGCAGATGCCGAGGACCACGAACCCGAGGTGGCTGACCGACGAGTAGGCGACCAGCTTTTTCATGTCCGGCTGCACCATCGCGACGAGCGCGCCGTAGACGATGCCGATGATCGCGAGGATGGCCAGGACCGGCGCAAACGCCATCGCGGCGTCCGGGAACAACGGGAACGCGAATCGCAGCAGCCCGTACGTGCCCATCTTCAGGAGGACGCCGGCCAGGATCACCGATCCCGCGGTCGGCGCCTCGACGTGCGCGTCCGGCAGCCACGTGTGGAACGGGAACAGCGGCACCTTGATCGCAAACGCCACCGCGAACGCGAGGAACAGCCACGTCTGGAGCGACGCCGGGATGTTCAGCGCGACGAGGTCGATGAGATCGAAGCTCGGGACGCCCGTCGCCGATTGATGGTAGTAGGCGATCCAGATGATCGCGATGAGCATCAGGACGCTGCCCGCCATCGTGTACAGGATGAACTTCACCGCGGCGTAGATCCGGCGGTCGTACCCCCAGACGCCGATCAGGAAGTACATCGGAATCAGCATCGCGTCCCAGAACAGATAGAACAGGAACAGATCGATCGAGATGAAGACGCCGATCATCGCGGCTTCGAGCCCGAGCATGAAAAAAACGAACTCGCGCACCCGCGTCTCAATCGACTCCCACGCGCACAGCAGTGAGATCGGCGTGAGGAACGTCGTCAGGATGACGAGCAGCAGGCTGATGCCGTCGACGCCGACGTGGTAGGAAATCCCGAAGTCCGGCAGCCAGGTGTAGCGCTCGACGAACTGATAGTCGGCGGACGTCGGATCGAACCGCGCCCAGACCACCAGGCTCAGGACGAACGTCACCAGCGAGACGAGCAGCCCGACCTGGCGCACGAGCGCATCGCGGCCGCGGCCGGCAAAGAGAACCGCGACACCGCCCGCGAGCGGCACGAGTACCAGGAGTGTCAGGAGTGGAAGGCTCATGTCCTGCTGCTCGAGTCAGGGCAAAGGGCAGGGGGCTCTGCCCTTGCCGTTGCGCACGTCATCTCCACAGGTAGTACCCCAGGATTGCGATGACGCCGAGGAACAGCGACATCGCGTAGGCGCGCACGGATCCCGTCTGCAGCCGCCGGAGCACCGCGCTCCAGCCGCGGACGACCAGACCGACGGCGTTGACGGTGCCGTCGATCAGTCCGGCGTCCATGCCCCGCCAGAGCAGCCGCTGCGACGTGCGCTTGATCGGCTGGACGATCAGCGCGTCGTAGATCTCATCCACGTAGTACTTGTTGAGCAGAAGCTGATACAGACCACGGGCGCTCGCCGCGAGCCGATCGGCGCGCGCAGGCTGGCGCAGGAAGAAGATCGTCGCGACGCCGATGCCGGCGAGCGCGACGACGGTCGAGACGAGCATCAGCCCGATCTCGAGGCCAACGCCTCCGTGCGCGGCTTCGGGCTCGGCAGCGACTTCCACACCGACTCCCGGCGCATGAAAGCTCGGCTCGAGAAACGCCTCGATCTGGTTCCCGCCGCCGAGCGCGTGCGGGATGCCGATCCAGCCGGCCGCGATCGATCCGACCGCCAGCACGACGAGCACGATCGCCATCGCGGGCGGCGCGTCGTGAAGATGCCCGTGCGCGCCATGAGGCGCACCGTGCGCCCCATGTGCGTCGTGGGCAGCGGCGGCAGGCAACCGCCGTGTCCCGAAAAACGCCAGGTACAGCAGCCGGAACATGTACGTCGCGGTGAGAAACGCCGTCACCACCGAGACGAGCCACAGCACCGTGTGGCCGCTGGAGAACGTCTTCCAGAGAATCTCGTCCTTCGAGAAAAACCCGGAGAGCAGCGGCACGCCGGCGATCGCGAGCGTGCCGACCAGAAATGTCCGATACGTGATCGGCAGCTCGTTCTTGAGGCCGCCCATGTACCGCAAGTCCTGTTCGCCCGCCAGGGCGTGGATGACCGCGCCCGATCCAAGGAAGAGGAGCGCTTTGAAGAACGCGTGGGTGTAGAGATGAAAGATCCCGCCCGCGAACGCGCCGACTCCCATCGCCAGGAACATGTAGCCGAGCTGCGACACGGTCGAGTACGCGAGCACGCGCTTGATGTCGTTCTGGACGAGACCGATCGTGCCCGCCATGAGCGCGGTGACGCAGCCGATGACCGCCACCACCTCGAGTGTCAGCGGCGCGTGGCTGAAGAGCACCGCGTTGCGCCCAATCATGTACACGCCCGCCGTCACCATCGTCGCCGCATGGATCAGCGCGGAGACGGGCGTGGGTCCCTCCATCGCGTCCGGCAGCCAGACGTAGAGCGGAATCTGCGCCGACTTACCGGTTGCGCCGAGGAACAAGAGCAGCGTGATGCCGGTCAGCGTTGCCGTCGCAACCCCGGTCGAGGAGACAGCCGCCGCAATCGCCTGGAAGTCGAGCGTGCCGAACTGCGCGAAGAGCCAGAGCATCCCCAGCAGGAACCCGAAGTCGCCGATCCGGTTCACGACGAACGCCTTCTTGCCCGCGTCGGCGGCTGATGGCTTCGTGAACCAGAACCCGATCAGCAGGTACGAGCAGAGTCCCACCCCTTCCCAGCCGATGAACATCACCGGGAAGTTCGCGCCCAGCACGAGGACGAGCATGAACGCGGCGAA
>JBLNGH010000607.1:0-16854 GCA_050264575.1 Acidobacteriota bacterium
TTACGAATCGCAGGGCTGCGCGAAGTGCCACATGATCGCCGGACACGGCAACCGGATTGCCCCGCTCGACGGCGTGGGCGATCGGTTGTCGGCCGCCGACATCCGGCGATGGCTGACGCACACGGCGCAGATGGAAGATGCGCTGCCGAAGGCGCCAGCCATCAAGATGTCGACCCGAAAATACAACTTCAACGACGCCGATCTGGCGGCGCTGGTGGCGTACTTGCAGTCGCTGAAGGAGAAGTGACCTCCTCCACATAGACATTGCAATGGCCGTCTCGCGCGAACCCGATTAGCGTCAGTCCGGCGGCGCGTGCGGCCTCGACGGCGAGGCTCGACGGCGCGCCGATGGCGACGATGGCGGCGACACCGGCCATGACGGCCTTCTGAACGATCTCGAACGCGACGCGCCCGCTCACCACCAGCACGCCGCCGGCCAGCGGCAGTTTCCCCGCCCGCAGCGCGGCGCCCACCACCTTGTCAACGGCGTTGTGACGCCCGACGTCCTCGGCGAGCGCGACCTCTTCGCCGGCGGGGTCGAACAGCGCCGCGGCGTGCAGGCCGCCCGTTTCGGCAAAGATCGCCTGGCCACGTCGCAACCGCGACGTCAGCGACGAGAGGGCGGCGGGTGAAAGCCGCAATTCCCGGTCATGGCGGCCATGGCCGCGATCGAGCGCGTGAACGGACAGCCGGCCGCAGAGGCCGCAGGCGCTGGTCGTGAGGAGCGCTCGGCCGTCGGGCAACACGCCGGGCTCGACCGTCCGGGCCAGCGCGACACGCGCTGTGGCGCCGTCGTCACGCGACGAATCGGTCGCGGCATCAATCACCACGGACGAGACGTCGGCCATCGTTCGAACGATCCCCTCCGCATGCAGAAGGCCCAGCACGAGATTCTCATCGTCGCCAGGCGTTCGCATGAGCACGCCAAGCGGTCGCACGCCCTGGAACGACGGGTGTGTGACCGTCAGCGTGAGTGGTGATTCGACCGCGACGAGATCCTGATCGGTGCGGGGTTCCCGATCGCCCAGGCGCTTGATCGCGGCGATGGCGACCGTCCTGTTCATTGCTGTTTCTTCCCGCTCCACCATAGACCCGCCGCCTCGACGATGAAACTGACGGCGATCCACGTGGCGAAGATCGCGGCGGGCCATGCGAGAGATCGCGGCTTCCAGAACCCGAGCACGGCGACGACGGCCGCGAGTACGCCCAGCGCGAGCACCGGGACGTACTCCCAGGCCTCCAGTTGACGATTGCCGGTGACCGCCGCGCCGATGCTGTGGCCGAACCCTGTCATGGTGCGGAACGCCCGGCGCGACGCGCGCCGCGCCCGTTCGCGCGCGGACCGGTGCCGTTTCATGTACTTCGGCCGGTGGTCGAGAAGGATCTCGGTCGAGTGCGCCAGGTCCTCCTCGTACTGCGCTTCCATCGTCCGGGCGATCTCGTCATCTTCGATGGCGACGTCGAGTTCCCAGTTGCCAAGCCAGCTGTTGATGTTCAGATTGGTCGACCCGATTCGCGCCCACCGCGAGTCGGCGACGGCCGTTTTGGCGTGCATCATCGATCCGTTCCATTCGAAGATCCGCACGCCCGACTCGAGCAGCGTCCGGTACAGCGTGCGCGACAGCGGGACCGTCCAGCCGACATCGCTGCCCTGAGGCAGCAGCAGCCGGACGTCGACGCCGTCGCGCGACGCCTGCTGCAAGGCGTCGACGAATGGTCCGTGCCCGAGGAAATACGCGTCGGCGATCCAGAGCGTGCGGCGCGCCATCGCCGTGACGAGCAGATCGACGCGAAGCATGTTCGCGGTGAAGGGCCACGACGGAATCAGCCGCAGGCTCACGGACCCGGCCGGGGGCATCTCGGCTTCGTCGGGGACACAGCGCTCGTCGATGGCTCCACCGGCGAATCGCCACGAGGTCGCAAACGCGCGCTCGGCGTGCGCGGTCGCCGGTCCGACGATCTCGACGCCGGTGTCGCGCCACGGCTCACGTTTCTTCGCCGGATTGCCGACCCACATCGCGCCCAGGCACAAGCCCGAGACGAACGTCACGCGGCTGTCGATCGTGAGCAGCTTGCGGTGATTGCGCCGCACCCAGCCGAGCGCCGTCGCCAGCCGCGGCGGATTGAACGCGAGGACTTCACCGCCGGCCTTGAACAGCGGATGAAACGTGCCGCGCAGCGGAACCCAGCCGCAGCCGAACCAGTCGTAGAGCAGCCGCACCTTGACGCCGTCACGCGCCTTGCGCGCGAGCAGATCGACGAACCGGCGGCCGACGTGGTCCGCGTGGATGATGTACATTTCGACGTGAATCGTCGACCGAGCTTGTTCGATCGCGTGCGTCCAGGCCGGGTAGTTCTCCGTGGCGTCGCGCAGAACCCGCACGCGGTTGCCGGCGACGAGCGGCGCGCCCGCCGCGCGGCTGAACGCCTGGTCGGCGAGCTGCTGCAGCGTCCGGCGGTCCTGCCGCGGCGACACCCGCGGCACGTCGAGCGCAACAGCCATTCCCCGAATCATATGGTGATGTGGTGATTTGGTGATGTGGTGAATTGGCGATCTGGTGGCGAGGAGCCGATGTCTTCGAAGCTTCTGGTGAGTCTCTCGATCGTCTGCGTGATCGCGGGCGGTTGCACGTCGAACAAACGTGTCCCGACGTCGACGCCGGCGTCCAAGCCGGCTGACCCCCTGCCCGACAGCTTGAAATGGGTGCAGCGATCCGCTGAGTACTACGCCGCCGTCATTCAGACCTATCGCGCGGCAACCGCGGCCGTTGAGCGGCATTCGGCGGTGTCGGGGCGGCCGTGGGCCGTGGTGGTGGATGCCGACGACACCGTCATCAGCAACCTTCAGTATCAAATCGAGCGGAGCCGCCTGAACGCGAGCTTCTCGCCGGAGAGCTGGACCGCGTGGGTCCGCCGGCGCGAGGCCGTGCCGCTGCCCGGCGCGCCGCAGTTCCTCTCACGCGTGCATGCGATTGGCGGCCGCGTCGCGATCGTGACGAATCGCCTCCAGTCGGAGTGCGCCGATACGATCGCGCTGTTTCACGCCCGCGGGCTGCAGTTCGACGCGATGCTGTGCCGCCCCGACGGCGGCCCGTCGGACAAGAACCCACGCTTTGCGGCGATTGCGGCCGGGAAAACCGAGGCCGGTGGCGCGCCGCTCGAGATCGTCGCGTTCGTCGGCGACAACATTCAGGATTTTCCGTCGCTGACGCAGGCCACGCGGCAGCAGGGCGAAGCCGCCTTCTCGGACTTCGGTGTGCGGTATTTCATGCTGCCGAACCCGATGTACGGCAGCTGGCAGTAGCTTGACCTCCGGGGGACCCCCCGCTACATTGAGATCAGACCATGTTCGGCCGCCGACTCCGGCGCACGGCTGCTCCTCTTCTCTTGCTTGCATGGATCGCGGGACTGGCCCTGCCGGTCCTGGGCGCCCGGCATGCGTCCCTTTTCGACGATCCCGCATGCGAGCGGCCCGTCCGCCCCGAGTCTGGCCCGCAAGTCGGAAAAGACGTCCAGCCGCCGGGTGACGGGCACTGCGGAATCTGTCATCTGCAGCGCGCCGTTCGCGGCGCTCTGCACGCGGTCGTCCTGACGCCGTTGTACGTGCAGGCGATCGCGCTCGACCGCGTGGTCGCGCAGTGCGACCTCTTCTCGTCCGAACACGCCGTCGCGTCGTCTCGCGCTCCGCCGTCCCTCTTTCTCATTTCCTAGTTCTGAACGCGCTGCGATCCGCTTCACGCGAAGCTGGATCGCCTGCACATACCGGTTGCCGCAGGCGCGGCTGTTCCGGTTCCCGTTCGGCACTTGGCTTCTTGATGAGAGAGGAAGGTGTGTCGTATGCAACGCCGTTGGTTCATGACTGGTTCCGCGATGCTGTGCACGCTCGCTGTCGCGGTGTCCGCACGCGCGCAAACGGCGTCGGGGCCGCCTTCGCCGGCGGCGCCCGCCGACGTTCAACAGATCCGGAGTGAGATCGAGGTTCTGCGAAACGAGCTCGATCGACTGCTTCGGGAGTACGACGCGCGGCTTCAGCTGTTGGAACAGAAGTTGGAGACGACCAGCAGACCAAGGAGCCAGGAAGCAGGACCTGAAGGACCTGGAGGACCGACTGGTCAACAGACGCAGGTTCCCCCGCCGCCGCCGACGCAGCCGCCGCCCGACCAGCCGCCGGCACCGCAGCAGCCAACACCGTCTTCAAAGGTCTTCAACCCGGACATCTCGGTGATTGGAAACTTCGTCGGCGTGGCCGGGACGAACGACTTCAGCGACCAGCGGTCCATGCAACTCACGGAGGCGGAAGCGTCGTTTCAGGCGATTGTCGACCCGTACGCGCGCGCGGACTTTTTCCTGTCCGCCGGGCCCGACGGCGTCGACGTCGAGGAGGGCTACATCACGTTCACGTCGCTCCCGAAGAACCTGCTGCTCAAGGTCGGCAAGATGCGCGCGCAGTTCGGCAAGGTCAACACGCTGCACACGCATCAGATGCCGACCGTGGACCGGCCGCTCGTCACCGAGAATCTCGTCGGCGGCGAGGAAGGCCTGTCGGACGCCGGCATGTCGTTGGCGTACCTGCTGCACAATCCCGTGATCTTCGTCGAGGCAACCGGCGAGGTGTATACGGGCGATTCGGACGTTTTCCAGAGCAACGAACGATCGAAGCTCAATTACGTCGGGCGCCTGCGGGCGTACCGCGACATCACGGAGGGCTCGAACATCGACGTCGGAACCTCCTTCGCGTTCGGCCCGACCGATGTCGGCCTCGACGGGACGACGCCGGGCGAAGGGATCGAGGCTCCGGTGTTGGACAAGCGTCTGTTCGGCATCGACGCGACCTTCCGATACCGGCCGCTCCGCCGCGCGATCTACCAGCGTCTCAATGTCCGCACCGAGTTGATCTGGAGCCGGCAGGAACTGCCTGCCGATCTGCATGCGAACTCGTTCGGGATGTACGCGCTCGGCGAATACCAGTTCGCGCGCCGGTGGTACATCGGGGCCCGGTACGATCGGTCCGCGCGGACGCTCGATGACACGCTCACCGACACCGGCGGCTCTCTGTTCCTGACGTTCTGGCCGACGGAGTTCAGCCAGATTCGCGGGCAGTACCGGTACACCAGCTACGCCGAAGGCATCACCGGCAACGAGTTGCTGTTCCAGTTCAATTTCTCAATCGGCGCGCACGGCGCGCATATTTTCTAGAAGCGCATGAAGGTCATAAAGGACATGAAGGTCATGAAAAACACATTTCTTGTCACCTCGATTTTGGCCGCAGCGATCGCCACGGCCTGGACGGGCGTCGGTCGTGCGTCGACGGCCGCGCTGCGGATCGTGGCGACGACCGAGGATCTCGGGTCGCTGGCGAACGAAGTCGGCGGGGATCGCGTGACCGTCGTCTCGCTGGCCAAGGGGTATCAAGATCCGCACCAGGTCGATCCGAAACCGAGCTTCATCCTGGAGATCAGCCGCGCCGATCTGCTGATCGCCGTGGGCCGCGAGCTCGAAATCGGCTGGCTCCCCGCGCTCCAGACGAGCAGCCGCAACGCGAAGATCCAGGTCGGCGGCCCCGGCTATCTGGACGCGTCGCAGAACGTCCGGATTCTCGAGATTCCGACGGGACAAATCACCCGCGCGATGGGCGACGTCCATCCGCAGGGGAATCCCCACTACTGGCTCGACCCGGCCAACGGCCGCAAGATCGCGCAAGCCATTCGCGATCGCCTGACCCAGCTGGCGCCGGGCGACAAGGCGTACTTCGACCAGCGCTACGCCGACTTCGACAAGCGCCTCGCCGCCGCCGAGCAGCGGTGGGACGCGACGATGGCCCCGTACAAAGGGGCGCAGATCGTGACGTACCATCGATCCTGGCCGAACTTCATGGAGCGCTTCGGGCTGCAGGTGATGGGCTACGTCGAGCCGAAGCCCGGCATCCCCGCGCCGCCCGCGCACATCATCGATCTGATCGGCGAGATGAAACGCACGGGCGCCAGGCTCATCATCGTCGAGCCGTACTGGAGTCTGAAGACGCCGCAGTCCATTGCCAGCCAGACGGGCGGCCAGGTGCTGGTGCTCGCGCCGTCGGTCGGCGGCGTGAAGGAAGCGACGGATTACATCAAGTTGTTCGACTACGACGTCTCTCAGCTGGCGTCGGCGCTGAAACAAACTTCAGGAAAGTAGGTCAATCCCTTGGATCCCGCCATTCTGCAGTTTCTCGCGGCGCCGATCGTCGCGAGCCTGATCATCGCCGGTATTCATGCCTACCTCGGCCTGCACGTGGTCGAGCGCGGCGTCATCTTCGTCGACCTGTCGCTCGCGCAGATTGCGTCGCTCGGCGCGACGATTGCCGTGCTGGTGCCGGCGCTGGGCGGCGATCCGCACAGCCCGGGGGTCTACTGGATGAGCCTCGGCTTCACAATCATCGGCGCCCTCATCTTCTCGATGATTCGCGGACACGAGGCCAACGTCCCGCAGGAGGCGATCATCGGCATCACGTACGCGGTCGCCTCGGCGGCCGTGATCGTGGTGATGAGCAAGGCCCCCGGCGAGAGCGAGCACCTGAAGGACATGCTCGTCGGCAACATTCTGTCGGTGCAGTGGCCTGAGGTCTGGACGACCGGCGCGCTCTACGCCGTCATTGGGCTCTTTCACTACATCTTCAGACACCGCTTCCTGCAGATCTCGGTCAATGCGAAAGCGGCCGCCGCTCAAGGGATCTCGCTCCGGCTGTGGGACTTTCTCTTCTACGCGTCGTTCGGCTTCGTCGTGACGCGGTCGGTCGCGATTGCGGGTGTCCTCCTCGTGTTCTGTTACCTGATCGTGCCGTCGGTCGGGGGGATTCTGTTCTCGGATCGCATCGGACCACGCCTGGCAATCGGCTGGATTATGGGCACCTTCGTCTCGATGCTGGGGATGTACTTCTCGGTCGTCTTCGATTTGCCGACGGGCGCAGCCATCGTCTGCACGTTCGGCATCGTGCTCATTCTGATGGCGGCCGTCCGCGCGATGGTCGTCTCGGTGCCCGCGACGGAGACGAAGGTCTTGAACCGGGCTGCGGAGAAGCGATCCTCGTCGGCGTCGTAGCGACGGACGTACCTCAAAGTAGGACAACGCGAGCCCTCACGCAGAGACTCGGGCAGCGCAGGCCGGATTCCCCAAGCGGGCACCCGTCGTACCGACGCGTGGGCGCGAGTACTCTTCAGCCGCGCCCAAACCTCTCTCGACTGTGCCGCGTCACATCGTCGACTTTTTTGGGCAATGCCGTTCGAACTCTAGAAACCGGCAGATTCCGCCTTTCGAAGCTCGCGCTCCGAGCCCTCCTGGCCTCCGCGACTCCTAGTCTTTCTCCACCAACTGGTGCTGGAGGGCGAAGAGCGCGAGCTCGAGACGGTTCGACACTCCGCACTTCTCGAAGATGCTCGTGAGGTGCTGTTTGACGGTGTCTTCGCGGATCCCCAACCGTGCGGCGATGTCGCGATTCGTGGCGCCGCCGGCGATCGCCTTGACGATCTCGATCTGCCGCCGGGTCAGGCCGAACCGCGGCCGCTCGTCGCGATCGGTGCGCGCCAGGCGCAGGCTGTCGGCGAGACTGGCGACCGGCTCGCGATCGACCCAGTAGTCCCCGGCCATGACGCGGCGGATGCACTCGAGCAGCACACTGCTCGCGGCTTCCTTGAGCACCACGCCGCGCGCGCCGAGGAGCAGAGCGGCCACCTTCTGCGCGTCCTCGATGGCCGCGGTGAGCAGGATCGTGCGAACGGCGCCCGGCTCGTCAGCCAGTTCGCGCAGCACCTCCAGCCCGGGCTGGCGGGGCATCGCGAGGTCGAGAAGAAGAATGTCCGGCTTCAGCGACCGGACCAGGGTGACGGCCTCGTAGCCGTCGGTGGCAGAACCGACCACTCGAAAGTCCGACTCCGCCTCCAGCAGTCGAAGCAGGCCGTCACGAAAAATTGGATGATCGTCTGCGATAACGATAGCGATCGGCGCGGGTGTGTTCATGGAAGGTTGAGTACCGCCTCATCGGACTGATCCATCGGCGCAATGCCGGCGCGATTGAGCGGCAGCCTGATTTCGACCCGGCTGCCAAGGTCGGGGAGCGATTCTACGGCAACCGCGGCTCCCAGCGCACGTGCGCGTTCCTTGATCGTCAGCGGCCCGCGCGAGCTGCGGTCCAGCTCGGACCCCTCCAGCCTGCCGGTGAACCCGAATCCGCGGCCGTCGTCGTCGATGAGCAGGATCAGCTCGCCGGCGTGAATGCGCAGGCGAACCACCACGTTTCGGGCGCGGGCGTGCCGGCGGATGTTCACGAGCGCCTCCTGGACGATGCGGCCGAGCTCGCGGCCGACGCGCGGAGGGAGGGCGAGCTCGTCCAGGCCCGACGCGAAGCTGGCGGTGATGCCGCTGTCGCGCCCGAAGCGGTCGACGGTCGTTGCGACGAACGCGACGAAATCGCTGTTCCGCAGGTCGAGCGGCTTCATCTGCTGCATCAGCTCGCGCAGCGTAACCGCCTCTTCGTGGAGCAGTTCCTGGACGTGCTTGAGCCGCGCAGCGACCGGGTCGTCGCTGGCGACCTTGCGGCGCATCGCCTCGATTTCCATCTCGAGCCCGATGACCGTCTGGATGACGCCGTCGTGGAGCTCGCGCGCCACCCGCGAGCGTTCGACCGCCCCGATGCGGGTGCGGAGACGCGTGAGCAGGTAGAGGTTGTGCAGCCCCGGTGAAACCTGCTGCGTGAGCATCTGCAGGAACCGCAGATCGGCGCCCGGCGTCACGACATCCGGATTCACGAGCACGATGCGGGCCGTGATGTTGGCCGGATCCGAGTAGCCGACTGAAAGGATCGTCTGCGCGCCGACTTCGCGCGCGAGCCGGGCGGCGACTTCGGGATCCGCATCGGGAATGCGGCGGCTGGCCGCGTCGATGGCGATGAATCCGACGGGGGCAGCCGGCTTGCGATTCAGCATCCGCGCGTACACACCGGCCGGCAGATCCGACGCGAGAATCGCCTGAAACGTGGCCGACTCTTCCGTCACGAGCTGGACGTGATCGGGACGCTTGCGGTCGATGCGCCACAGCATGGCCGCGCCCGAGTGCGTGTCGCGCGCCGCCAGCTCGATGCGCTGCGGCCCGAAAAGCTGGAGCAGATCCCCGAGGATGAGCTGCATGCTCGTCCGGAGGCCACGCTCGGTTTGCGCGTGCCGCATCGTGCGGGCGAGCGCGTTCGCTTCGCCGCGCAGCTGCTTCTCCGCGTCGGCGAGGAAGCCGACGAGGAAGGCCGTGATGAATACGAACGTCGCCGGCGTGATCAGGATGGACAAGCTGAGCTCGGCCGGTCCCGTCACGCCCCACGGATAGATCTGCAACAGCAAAACCTGCATGCAGAGCAGCGCCGTCGCCAGCGATTCGTGCAGACCCCATCGATGACCGGCCGCGAGCAGCGCGAAGACGGTGAGGAGATTGAAGAACGGGCTGTTCGGTCCGGATGTGAACGACGTGATTACCGCCGCCCACAGGATGTCCGTGAAGTGAATGAAGTTGGTGAACTGCGCCGTCAGCCGGGTCAGGGACCCGACCGAGTACAGAATCACCATCGCCGACAGGACGTAGAACGCGAGCAGCGTGCTGACCAGCTGGCGATAGCGCTCCGGATCCGTCGGGTGCATGTAAAACGCGAGAAACGCGAGCACCGCGAGGTACGCACGGGCAACTGCCAGCACGCGCTCGATGCGGCGGCGTTCTGCCTCATCGGTGACGCGGAGCTGCGAACGGAGCGGTGAGAGCCGAAATCGAGACAGCACGGCGGGCTGTGAGCTCGGACCGTTCTCCGGACGCACTCCGACATGCGGCCGGGCCGGGAAGTGGGGAACGGCCCTCGCTTTCGCCGAATTATCCGCTGTGGCGAGGCGATTTCACAAGCGACCGGCCGCGCCCGGCCGCTCCCAAGGACTGCTACGATGCCCTCCCCGGTCCAGGACGATGAACCCGCCCGACCACAACCGGAGCGCCGTGCCCGGACGCCGGGGACTGACCGCGCGAGGCCGGGTGACGCTGGCCGTCCTCGTCTCAGCGACGGTGGTCCTGACGTCGCCGTTCGTGGCGGATCTGCGCGATGGCCTGCGGCGTCTCACGGGCGCCAGGTACGGCCTGACGATCAACTGGCTGGTCGTCGGCGCGGTCGTCCTGGCATGTGCGGCCGCGTTCCGTCGCATCCGCGATCGTCGTCTCCCGCGCTACGGCGCGATCGCCGCCGCACTCGCCGCCGGCGTCGCCTACGTCTGGGTGAACGCGCTCCCGGCCATCGAGCGCTTTCATTTCGTCGAGTACGGGCTCGTGACGATGTTGTTCTATCGCGCCGTCGTGCCGCGACCGTCAGCAGCCGGCGCGACCTCGTCCGACGTGTCGATCTTTCTCGTGCCGGTGTTCGCGGCGCTGATGGTCGGGACCGCGGACGAGTGGGTCCAGTGGTTCGTGCCGCGGCGCTACGGCGAGGTGCGCGACATTCTGCTCAACGGCGCGGCGATCGCGTGCGGGCTCCTGTTCAGCCTCGGCGTCGATCCCCCGCGCGCGTTTCATCTGCGGCCCGCGGGTCGATCGCTCGCGCTCGTGAGCCGGCTGGCCGCCGCGACCGTTCTCGCGCTCGGCGCGTTTCTGCTGGTCGTGCATCTCGGGTACACGATTGACGATGGGGAAGGCGGCCGATTTCGATCCCGTCACACGGCGGACGAGCTCGCGGCCGCGTCGCGCGATCGTCTCCAACGGTGGAAGGAAGGCGCGCTGCCGCCCGCCCCGACGCTCTCGCGCGAGGATCAGTACCTGACGGAAGGGCTGTGGCATGTCCAGGCCAGAAACGAAGCCTGGACGAGCGACGTCGACACCGCGTGGGGCGAGAATCTGATTCTGGAAAAATATTTTGCGCCGGTGCTCCGCGCCGGCCTGGCGTGGCCGGCGGCCCAACGCGCCGACGCCGCCGCGCGTCGCCGCGTGGATCCCGGCCGCCGATTCGCGAGTCACGCGGAGCGGTATCCGATTCTCACGTGGAACAAACCGCTGTTTGTCGCGCTCGTGGCCGGTCTGGCGGCGTGCCTGCTTGCGCCAAATTTCACAAGCGGCCGCCGGTGATAAACTAAAACCGTGCGTGGTGACTCACTGCGGGATTTGTATGCCAAGACCCTGGCCTTGCTGGGCCTGGCGCTGTTGGCAGGAGTCGGCGCGCTCGTGGACTACTGGCCGTCGGGCGCGTTCCCGGCCGTCCAGTCGCCCACACCGATGGCGCCCCGAGGCCTGCCGGCGCTGACCGCGCTCCAGGCCGACGCCCGCGCCGCCCTATCGAGCCCGCCCCAAGTTTCGAAGACGGCTGCCCAGGCCGTCGCCCTGCGACACGCACGTCCGAAGACCGACCGTTCAGCGAACTCGCTGGAACCCCTACCGGTGACAGTCGCGACTGCCCCCGCCGACGCCGAGCTGGTGTCGCTGGCGGAGCCGCCGCTGCCAACGGTTGTGCCGGTCGTCGCGACGCGCGTGCCCGCTCCGGAAGTGTCTCTGCCCGCCGCGCCCGACTTCGCCCCGTCTTTTGGACCGGATCCGCCTGATGCGCCGCTCGTCGACACGTCGCCGGATGGCTTCTTCGGCAACGCGACCACGGCTTTCAGAAAAACAGGCGAATCGATTGTGAGCACCACCGTCAAGACCGGCACCTCAATCATCAAGGCGTTCGGGTTCGTCGGCGGCGCTTTCAAAAAGGTCATTTAACTTTTACTAACGGCGGCGCGGAGTACTTCCGACAAGCTGAATATCTCGCCAGGTGGGTCGATGCGAATTCGTGTGATTGTCTGTCTGTGTCTGGGCTGGCTGCTGTGGATTACCACGGCAACGGCGCCGGCGGCCAAGGAGCCCGTCGCGTTCGCCGGATTCCCCAGCCACGATCTCGAAGTGTCTCCATTCAGCGACGCGGAAGTGCGCGGCCTGGTCGCCCATCTGGACACGCAGCTGGCGAACCAGCAGGATCCCGCCCGGTGGGCATTCGACACCGATCTCTACCTGCAGACGTTCGTCGATCGACTGCAGCGCGGCGTGCTGAGCCGCACGCAGGAGGCCACGGTCGTCTCGTATCTCGGCAAGCTGCAGCAGCGATATCCGTCGGACGCGGCGAATATCGAAAAGCGGCGGCGCGCCGTGGCCAAGCTCACGATCGGGAAGACCGCCCCCGACATTGCCGGCGTGGACCTCGACGGCGTCGACTTCCGCCTGAGCGACTATCGCGGCAGCGTCGTCGTGCTGACCTTCTCGGGGGACTGGTGCGGCGCCTGCCGCGGCGAGTACCCCTATCACCGCCTGCTGCTGGAGCTCTACAAGGATCAGCCGTTCGCGCTGCTCGGCGTCAGCAGCGACACCGATCTGGACATCGCCCGGAAAGCGAAAGAAGAGCGCGGCCTGACGTACCGGATGTGGTGGGACGGCGGTGAGTCGGGCAGCGGCAAGGAAGGCGCGATTGCCGGTGCCTGGGGCGTCGGCGGCTGGCCGACGGTGTACGTCCTCGACAAGCGCGGCAAGATCCGGTTCGTCAACCTCCGCCAGGAAGATCTCCTCAAGGGCGTCAAGCAGTTGATGGCCGAACCGGCACGGTGACAGGTCTTTTGCTCAGCTTATCGCCTGCATCACGTCCCAGCGCGTGATGATGAAGGTGTCCTGCGTCTTGAAGTCGCGGACGAGCACCGCCGGCATGTCCGGCGTGATCATCGTGGCCAGCGCGTCGATGCCCGTCGAAATGTCCACGAACGGGAACGCCAGCTGCATGATGTCCTCGATCGGCCGGCGTTTGACGTCCGGATCCCGCACGATCGCTTCGAACAGCTGCGGCTCGTTGATCGACCCCACGATGCGGCCGTCGTCCGTGACCGGAATCTGGGAGTAGTCGTTCTCGGTCATGATCTGAATCGCGCGGCTGACCTGGTCGCGGCGGTCGATCGTCGCCAGCGGCAGGCGGCGGCGTGCGGCGACCAGATCGCGCGCGACGAGCCCTTTCTTCTCCAGGAATCCTTTTTCACGCATCCAGTCGTCGTTGAACATCTTGCCGAGGTACCGCGAGCCGTGGTCGTGAAAGATCACGACGATGACGTCCTGCGGCTGGAACCGATCGCGCAGCTGGAGCAGCCCCGCCATCGCCGCGCCGGCTGAGTTTCCCGCGAAGATTCCCTCCTCGCGCGTAATCCGGCGCGTCATGATCGCCGCGTCCTTGTCGGTGACCTTCTCGAAGTGATCGATCACGTCGAAGTCGACGTTCTTCGGGAGGAAATCCTCGCCGATCCCCTCGGTGATGTACGGATAGATCTCGTTCTTGTCGAACACGCCGGTCTCCTTGTACTTCTTGAAGACCGAGCCGTAGGTATCGATGCCCCAGACTTTGACGGCGGGATTGCGTTCTTTGAGGAAGCGCCCGACGCCGCAAATCGTGCCGCCCGTCCCGACCCCCGAGACGAGGTGCGTGATGCGGCCGCCGGTCTGCTGCCAGATCTCGGGCCCGGTCTGCTCGTAGTGCGCCTTCGTGTTCGACAGGTTGTCGTACTGGTTGGCTTTCCAGGCGTTCGGCGTTTCCTGCTCCAGCCGGGACGAGACCGAGTAATAGGACCGCGGATCTTCCGGATCAACGTTGGTCGGACAGACGATCACCTCCGCGCCGAATGCCTTCAGCGCGTCGATCTTCTCCTTCGACTGCTTGTCCGTCGTCGTGAAGATGCACCTGTAGCCCTTGACGACCGCCGTGATCGCGAGGCCCATGCCGGTGTTGCCGGACGTCCCTTCGATGATCGTCCCGCCGGGTTTCAGCAGCCCGGCGCGCTCGGCGTCCTCGATCATCTGCACCGCCATGCGGTCCTTGATCGAATTGCCCGGATTGAACGTTTCCAGCTTTGCGTACACCTCGCCCGGGACGACGCCGGCCGCGATGCGGTTGATCCGGACGAGCGGCGTGTTACCGATCGCGTCGAGGATGGAGTGGCAGACCTTCGCAGCCGTCACAGAAGGTCATTTTATGCCGTTCGGGACGTAGAGCTCGAACACGCCGGCCGTCTCGATGCGGCGCAGGCCGAAGAGATCGATGGCGAAGTTGCGCAGCTCGGGCGTCGCCCGCGACGTGTCGATCACGACGTAGCCGAGCCGGGCCTGCTCGATGAACTCGTCCGCATTCCAGCGCGCGCGGCTGGCGTCGGCCGGATCGAGCTCGGACTTCTCGCTCAACTGCACCAGGGCGTTCAAGACAGGGCGCCGGCGAAGGAAGGTGACATCCTGTCGGGTAATTCGCGACAGGTATCCGCCGACGAGTCGCTTGCCGTGCGCGGTCTGGTAGAACTGCGACGAGGCGCTGAAGTCGCCGACCGACGACAGGCCATCGCGAATGCCGAACGGCAGATCGAGGACGCGCACCGGCCGCGGGTCTGCGGCGATGGTCCTGTAGACGCCTGGGATTTCCGCCGAGTACAGCGTGCGCGGGATCGCGAAGAGCTCGAAGGCGAGACCGACGCCGACAGCCCCGAGAATCAGCCGGCGCTTTTGCGGGAACCGGCTCGTGAGAGCCGCAAGCGCGTACGCGAGAATCACGCAGAATCCGAGCAGCACGACGACCGCAAACCGCGACGGCACTCGTGCGGCGCCAATCACCGGCACGTATCGCAGCAGTGTCCAGGGCGTCGGGATGTACGTGTTCATGCCGGCGACCTGAATGAACGGACCGAGCGCCAGCAGACCAAATCCCGCGGTGATGCCGATCCACAAACGGCTCGGCCGGAACTTCGCGTATCGCCACGCCAGCGCGACGGCGAGGAGACCGACGAGCGACAGCGACGCCACTTGTTCCTCGAACCGGCCCGGCTTGCTCGTGAGCCAGCCCGCGATGGCGGGCGGCGTGAGCGGATGGTTCGGGTTGGGCAGGAAGAATGAGACGAGATCGACGCCGGGCGCGCTGGATCGCCAGAGCACCGGCGCGGTGACCATCCGTCCCTGCGCGACGCGGACGGTAACGGCGTACAGCGTCGGTGACAGGAGCACGACCGCGACGATGAGCGCGGCCGCCGCCGCGCGAATGAAGGGCGCTGCGGCCGGAAGCGGCCGCCAGGCCAGGCGCGCGCGAATCGTGAGGAGCGCGCGCAGCACGACCAGCACCGTCAGAACCAGCATGGGCGTGTAGAGCGTTCGCATCGAAATCGAGATCGATGCGATCCGCACCAGCCCGCCGCCGGCGAGGTGAACGCCCACGATCAAACCGGTCAAGGCGACGATGGCCACGTCGAGCAGCATCCGGACCATCCGTCGTCGCGCCGGCACGCCGGCGTCGCTCCGGGTGACGGCAACCAGCCGGCTGGCCGTGAGCACCGCACCGAGCATCAGGCAATAGACGGCGTAGTACGGATCGCAAAACGCGGCCCAGGCGATCGTCGCGCCTGTCGCGACGGCATCGCGGCGCCGCTGCGCTTCCCACGCGCGATCGAACCAGTACACGAAAAATGGCAGCGGCGCCGCCGCGGCCAGACTGAAATGCGCGGTGCTTCGCGCGACGAGATAGGCCGAGCACGCGAACGCCAGGCCGGCGAGCCACGACTCCAGCGGCCGGCCCGTCAATCGTTTCGCGAGGAGAAACATGCCGAAGCCGGCGAGCGTGACGTTCAGAAGATAGATGACGTTGAACGCGCCGACCACGCCGAGCAGCGGCTGCAGCGGCAGCGCGAGTACATCCGCGAAGACCGTGTAGTTGTGGAGGCTGAGATCGGCGCGCGACTCGAGCGAGAAGATGCTGTCAGTGAAGAACGGCGATCGATGGCCGTCGACGAGCTCGTGGCGGAAGACCCAGGTGTTCCAGACGTAGACGCCCGTGTCGCCGCCAGGCTGTCCCGTGAGATGCGTGAACAATCGTATAGGCAGCGGCCACGACTGCAGAACCGCGACGAGCACGAACGCGGCGAGAGCGCATGCGCTCTGCCGCCAGGGGGACGCTGGCATGCAGCCTCGATACTCTAGCTCCGCGCCAGATTACCGTCAATCGATGGTGTTCCCAAGTCGTCCACTTCACGGCGCCACGATGCACACATTGGCGCGCTCGTGCGCGCCGCGTGTCACCGCTCGTACTGAAACGCGTGCCGTGGTCGCGGGCCCGTGGCACATGCGTTGCAGCCTCGTCGTCTGATCTCGACGACACCGGTTCCTCAGCCGTCGTCGACATCTCGTGAAGAAGGAGTTCGACATGGCACTCGAGCAGCGCAGAAGCATGAGAGAAAAATTGTCGTCCGAATCCCGGGAGCGCCGGCCCGCGACCCGCGACCTCAGCCGCGCCAGCGCCTGGCGCGATCGACCGTGGGGCTCGGACCCGTTCAGTGTGATGGGCCGAATCGCCGACCATATGGATCGCTGGTTTCTCAGCCGTCCGATGAGCGGCACGTCATGGGAGACAAGTGGAGGGGTGTCCTGGGTGCCCCAGGTCGAGAGCTTCCAGCGCGGCAACCAGTTCGTCGTGCGAGCCGATCTGCCGGGTCTCAAAAAAGACGACGTGACGATCGAGATCAACGACGACACGCTCACGATCCAGGGCGAGCGGCGCGACGAGCACGAAGAGGAACGCGAAGGCATCTTCGCGAGTGAACGGAGCTACGGCAGCTTCTATCGCGTGGTGCCGCTGCCGGACGGCGCGATTCCTGACAGCGCGAAGGCCGCGTTCCACAACGGCGTGCTCGAAGTGACGATCGAAGCGCCGCCGCGTGACGTCTCGCGCGGCCGCAGGATCGAAATCGCATGACACAGGACCTGCAGGACCTGCAGGACCCGTAGGACCTGCAGGACCCCTTAGTTTCTCAGGACCGTTGCTGCGTCGATGCGGGTCGC
>JBLNGH010000608.1:0-6760 GCA_050264575.1 Acidobacteriota bacterium
CCACAGTTCAGCGACAGGGGTAAGCGCGGTTGACGATCGCTACCGCGGTTTCCCCCGTCCCTGAACTGTGGAACTCTGTGGAAAACTAACCCGTCCCCGCCTACATCTGCAGGATCGGCCTCACGACGATCTGCGCGCGCGGGTGGTTCTGCAGGAACGGCGCGCCTTTTGCCAGTTCCGTCGCCTCGGCGAGGGACGCCGCCTGAATCACCGAATACCCGCCGATGAGTTCTTTGACCTCGGCCATCGCCGTATCGGTGTGAAAGCCGGCGCCGTTCCTGGTCAGGACCGTGCCGCCCTTGGCCAGCGCCGCGCCCGGGTTGCGCAGGTTCCCGGACTGTTCGAGCTTCTTGAACCAGTCGGACCAGGCCTGCAGGACCTTCTGACGCTCTTCGGGTGATTTCCCGTCCATGAAGTTCGGATCGCCGTTCTGAAAAATGAGTAAGAAGTCGGTCATCGTCGTCTCCCGCCCGTCATCGGGCTCTTTCCTGCTGTTCTGAGGTAATGACGCGCGACGGAGGCCGAATAGGACAACGGGCTTAAAAAAAATGCCTGTGCCTCAGCGGAAGGTCCCCTCGCGCGGCCCGCGGGCGGCGGCAGCGATCTGCCGGATGGCCCCGAGGTGATAGGCGAGATGGGCGATGCTGCCGACCATCCCGTTGAGCTCCACGCCGGTGACTTCACGCGACGAGCCGAGCGCGCGGAGCCAGCGGTGCGCTTGGTCGCGAAGTCCGTCGCGGATCTCCTTCCATTCCACCTCGCCCACCGTCGTCGTTTTCCACGCTTCGTCCCACGTGGCATCGGCGAACGGATCGCCGCCCTCACTCGCCCACCGGTTCATGAGCGACAGGCCGTACCGAAGGTGCTGCGCGTGAGCGGCAATCGTCGCGCCGCCGTCGAGCGCCCGTGACGCCTCCCCAGCGGCGAGCTTGTCGAGGGACCGCAACAGTCCGGCGTCCCCGGAGTTCAGGATGAACGCGCCGCCGGGCGCGTTCGCGCCGTCGACGAGCTCGGCAAAGAGCGTCGTGAGGGTTCCCCGGATCTCATTCGTGTGCATGACTGCGAAAGTCGCACGCGCGGACCGCTGACGTCAACTCACCCTCAACGGCAGCACAAATCATTACGATGGGCTGGTGCCCCTGACGCCCCGCATCACACCGCACGGCCACCTCGTCCTCGATGACGATCGCGATGCGACGCCGCTGTCCGCGGAAACGGCTGCGCGACTGGCAGAGGCCTTCGATCGCGGCACCGGGCATGGGCTCGTGCAACTGGGCGCCGCAGAGGTCACGACTGCGCTGCCGGCGGTCTTCGCGTACTGGCGCGATGTCGCCGGGCGGTACGTGACGGCCGTGTGCGGCCTCGCCGTCACGGACGGGAAGGCATTCGAGTCGATCGATCCGCCCACTGCACCGGATCTCGACGCGCTCGCCGCCGCCGCGCCCCCGATGACGGGGCTCGAGTACCTCGATGCGCGCGTGCTCGCGACGGTCTGGCACGAACTGGACGCGGCGTTTCGCAGCGAACTCGGCGCGTCACGGCTGTCGTTGCAGGAGTTCCTGCATCGCAAACATGCGGCGTGGTCGGTGGTCGGCCGCGTTCATTTCAACCTGGCGGAGTACAAGCTCGATCCGGAGACGCCGTTCGCCTTTCTCGCCACCTACACGACTTCCCTTTCCGCGCGCGGGAAGGCGCAGCATGCGCCGCTCGGCCGCGCGCTTCAGGAATTCGCCGGCGCGAAAAACAAACCGCGGCTCCTCTCGTTGTTGTTGCCGGTCCAGCGCGCCGGGGAGTCGGTGACGTGGCTGAAGGAGATGGTGGACGCCGCCGACGTCTTTCATCCACTTCGATGGACGGCCGCCGAGGCGTATCAATTTCTGCAGGATGCGCCGGCGCTTGAAGCGGCCGGGGTCATCGTCCGGCTTCCGGCGTCGTGGCGAGCCGGACGGCCCGCACGGCCGCGGGCGCGCGCGGTGGTCGGCACGAAGCCGCCGGCCGGCATCGGCACGGAGGCGCTGCTCGACTTTCAGATGGCGGTGACGCTCGACGATGAGCCGCTGACGAAAGACGAGATCCAGATGCTGCTCGCCGGCACCGACGGCCTGCGCTGGCTCCGCGGCCGATGGGTCGAAGTGCGCCGCGACACGCTGGCGAAAATGATCGACGAGTTTGGCCGGATCGAGCGCGCGGCGGCCGAGCACGGCGTCACGTTCGCCGAGGCGATGCGCCTCGTCGCCGGCGCGGCGCTCGATCGCGATGCAACCGAGGCCGCCGCCGAGCGCGAATGGGCGCACGTCGTCCCGGGGCCGTGGCTGCGTGAAACTTTGTCGAGCTTGCGCGGTCCCGAGGGGCTGGCTCGCGTCGACACGCAAGACCGCGTGCACGCGACGCTGCGTCCGTACCAGGAAGCGGGTGTGAGATGGCTGACCGTGTTGTCGTCACTCGGACTCGGCGCCTGCCTCGCGGACGACATGGGACTTGGCAAGACGCTGCAGGTGCTCGCCCTGATTGCGGCGCAAGGCGCGCGGCGCCCCGAAGATCCACCCGTCCTGGTCGTCGCGCCCGCGTCCCTGCTCGCGAACTGGGCCGCTGAAATCGCGCGCTTCACGCCGTCGCTGCAGACGCTCATCGCGCACACCTCTGCGGTCCCTCGCGCCGAGCTGCTGGCTATGGATCCGGCGCGCGTGGAGAAGGCCGACGTGCTCATTACGAGCTACGGATCGCTGCTTCGGCTGCCGTGGATTGCCGAACGGCGCTGGCGACTCGTGGTCGTCGACGAAGCGCAGGCGATCAAGAATCCGTCGGCGCGCCAGACGCGCGCGGTCAAGGCCCTCGACGCGCCGGCCCGAATCGCGCTCACCGGCACACCCGTCGAGAACCGGCTGACCGATCTGTGGTCGATCTTCGACGTCATCAACCCCGGTCTGCTGGGTTCGCACAAGGAGTTCGCCGCGTGGACCAAGCGTCTCTCGGCGGCGCCGCACGCCTCGTTCGCGCCGCTGCGCGATCTCGTCCGTCCGTACATCCTGCGGCGCATGAAGACAGACCCCGCCGTCATCGCGGATCTCCCCGCGAAGACCGAGGTCCAGGCCTTCTGCGCGCTCACACCACGTCAGGCGGCGCTGTACCAGCAGGCCGTCGACGAGCTCGCGCGGCGCATCGGTTCGACCGAGGGCATCGAGCGGCGCGGCCTCGTCCTCTCGTTTCTGATGCGCTTCAAGCAAATCACGAATCATCCGTCGCACTGGTTGGGCGACGACACGTGGCATGAGCGCGACAGCGGCAAATTCCGTCGCCTGCGCGAGATCGCCGACACCATCGCGGCCCGGCAGGAAAAGGTGCTCGTCTTCACGCAGTTTCGCGAGATGACCGCTCCACTGTCTTCATTTCTGACGACGGTCTTCAACCGGCCGGGCGTGGTGATGCACGGCGGAACGCCGGTCGGTCAACGGAAGAGAATCGTCCAGCAATTCCAGGAAGACGAGCAGACGCCGTTCTTCGTCCTCTCGCTCAAGGCCGGCGGCACCGGCCTCAATCTGACCGCGGCGACGCACGTAATTCACTTCGATCGATGGTGGAACCCCGCGGTGGAGGATCAGGCGACCGACCGTGCGTTCAGGATTGGCCAGACGCAGCCGGTCCTCGTGCACAAGTTCATCTGCCGCGGGACGGTGGAAGAAAAGATCGAAGACCTTCTCGCGGCGAAGGCCCGGTTGTCGCGCGATGTACTCGAGAGCGGCGCCGAGATCCCGCTCACGGAGATGAGCGATGATGAGCTGCTGCGGCTCGTCGCGCTCGACATCCGGCAGGCCGCCGCGGAGTGAGATGCCCTTCAAGGACGTCAGAGTCCGAAAGTTCCGCGGCGCGTTTCCACGGTACGTCTCGGCCGAGGCGCGCCGGCGATCGGCCGCCCAACACGTGGCGAAACTCGCCGGCGAGGGTCATCAGCTTGCGCCTGTGGTTGTCGACGGCCGCGAGATCGCGACGACGTTCTGGGGACAGGCGTGGTGCGAAAACCTGGAGCGGTACAGCGATTTCGCGAATCGGCTCGGACGCGGCCGCAGCTACCTTCGCAGCGGATCCGTCGTCGATCTGCAGATCGCGTCCGGGCTCGTCACGGCGCGCGTCGCCGGCACCGAGTTGTATCAGGTTCGAATCAATGTGGCGCCGGTGCCGAAGGCGCACTGGCGCGCGATCTGCCGCGATTCGGCCGGCGCAATCGACTCGGTGATCGAGCTGCTCCAGGGACAGCTCTCGAAGAACGTGATGGCGCGGCTGTGCCGGAAAGGGACCGGTCTCTTCCCGGCCCCTTCTGAAATCAGGATGACGTGCTCGTGTCCGGATGCTGCCATCATGTGCAAACACCTCGCGGCCGTCCTTTACGGAATCGGCCGCCGGCTCGATCGCGACCCGCAGCTGCTGTTCACCCTTCGACAGGTTCAGCAGGACGAGCTGGTGTCCCGCGCGGGCGCCGGCTCGGATCTCATACGCCGCCGTCACAAACGAGCCACCCGAAAAACGATTGACGAGGCGTCGCTCGGCGAAGTGTTCGGCCTGGACATTGCCGTCGCTGCTCCGGAGCGACGGCGGAGCAAACGCATCAGGTAGGCTGGTCTAACATGGTCGGTCCGGGAAGAATGCCGCGCGTTTCAGACCTCATTCACGAACGTTCTCTGAGAGATCCGGACGGCTTCTGGGCCGAAGCAGCCGAAACGATCGACTGGTACACGAAGTGGGATCGGGTGTGCGATCGCTCGCGTGCACCGTTCTACCGGTGGTTCACCGGCGCCACGGTGAACACGTGCTACAACGCGCTCGATCGGCACGTCGCCCGCGGCCGGGGCGCGCAGCCCGCGCTGATCTACGACAGTCCCGTCACCGGAACGATTGCCACGCTCACGTATCGTGATCTCCTGGACAAGGTCGCGACGTTCGCGGGCGCGCTGGCGCGGCTGGGCGTGTCGAAAGGCGATCGCGTCCTCATCTATATGCCGATGATCCCCGAAGCCGCGATCGCCATGCTCGCGACCGCGCGGATTGGGGCAATTCACTCGGTCGTGTTCGGCGGCTTTGCCTCGCCGGAGCTGGCCACGCGCATCGATGACGCGCTCCCGAAAATCATCATCACGGCGTCCTGTGGCATCGAGCCCGGACGCGTGGTGCCGTACAAGCCGCTGCTCGACACGGCGATCGCGCTCGCCCGGCACAAGCCGGCACACTGCATCGTCTATCAGCGATCGATGGCGACGGCTGATCTGACCCCCGGACGCGATCTCGACTGGAACGACGCGCTTGCGGGCGCGCAACCGCACGAGTGCGTCCCGGTGGCCGCGACCGATCCGCTGTACGTCCTGTACACGTCCGGGACGACCAGTCAGCCGAAGGGAATCGTCCGGGACAACGGCGGGCACCTCGTCGCGCTCGACTGGTCGATGAAGCAGGTCTACGGCGTCGACCCGGGCGAGGTGTTCTGGGCGGCGTCGGATATCGGCTGGGTCGTCGGGCATTCGTACATCGTCTACGGCCCGCTCACGCACGGATCCACGGCGATCATGTTCGAAGGCAAACCGGTCGGCACTCCAGATGCCGGCGTGTACTGGCGGATCGTGTCGCAGCACCGGGTCGTCAGCATGTTCACCGCACCGACCGCGTTTCGCGCGATCAAGCGTGAAGACCCGACGGGATCGCTGATCGGACAGTACGACCTCTCCAAATTCCGCACGCTCTTCCTTGCCGGCGAGCGGACCGATCCCGACACGCTCGCGTGGGCCGAGAACAAGTTGAAGAGGCCGGTGATCGATCACTGGTGGCAGACGGAGACCGGCTGGCCGATCTGCGCCATCTCGGCCGGGATCGAGCTGCTGCCGGTGAAGCCCGGATCGGCCGGCAAGCCGGTCGCCGGGTGGGATGTGCAGGTGCTCGATCCAAATGGCGCGCCGGCACAGGCCGGCCAGATCGGTGCGATTGTCTGCAAACTGCCGCTGCCGCCCGGTGCCTTGCCGACCTTGTGGAATGCCGACGACCAGTACGAACGCACGTACCTCACGGAGTTTCCCGGCTACTACCAGACCGCCGATGCCGGCTACATCGACGAGGACGGGTATGTCTTCGTGATGACGCGAACCGACGATGTGATCAACGTGGCCGGGCATCGGCTGACGACGGGCGCGATGGAAGAAGTGCTGTCGTCACATCCGGACGTCGCCGAATGCGCGGTGATCGGCATCGCCGACGCGCTCAAGGGGCATGTTCCGATCGGGTTCGCCGTGCTCAAAGCCGGTGTGCCCGACACGCGCCATCGCGCGATCGTGACCGAGCTGCTGCAGCTGATTCGCGATCGCATCGGCCCGGTCGCCGCGTTCAAGACTGCGATGGTCGTCAAACGGCTGCCGAAGACGCGTTCCGGGAAGATTCTCCGCGGCACCATGCGGAAGATCGCAGACGGCGAGTCCTACCAGATCCCTGCGACGATCGAGGACCCCGCAGTCCTCGACGAAATCGCCGACGCGCTTCGGATCGTCCGATCGGCGTAGCTCGGTGCATCGCGACGGACGTCGAGGCGCGCGCGCCGGCGTACGTCTCGGCGTGTCCGTGTCGGTGACTTAAGTTCGCATTGCGACACGTAATGCCCTTGGCTGGAGGATCGTCGTGCGGGCCGACTCCGGAGCGACGCGACGGCGGCAGTCTGAAAAACGTCGCGGAAGGGGGCGACAGCGAGTGGGGATGGGGGTCCCACGAGCGTTTCCCAAGACGAACACCC
>JBLNGH010000609.1:0-15468 GCA_050264575.1 Acidobacteriota bacterium
GCCTTCGAGTCTGGTCGATCGCGCATCCGGCGGTCCCGGTCGTCTCGATCATGCTGGTCCTGGACATCGGGACGGCGGCCGATCCTGTGGATCGGCCGGGTCTCGCCGGCCTCGTCACGGATCTGGTCGACGAGGGCGCCGGCTCGCGCGACGCGATCGCGATCTCCGACGCGCTCGCTCGCATCGGCAGTCACCTCGACATCGAGTCCGGTCCGGATGCGACGACGATCGGCCTCACGACGCTGACGAAGTTCCTTCCGCGGGCGATGGAACTGCTGGCCGACGTGGCGATGCGGCCGCATCTGGCCGAGTCCGATCTGGATCGCGTCCGCGAGCTGCGCCTGAACCGGCTGCGGCAGATGCGGCGGCTCCCTGGAACGGCCGGCGATCGCGCGCTGCTTGCGGCCGTGTTCGGATCGCATCCGTACGGCCACGGCTCATTCGGCACGACTCCCTCGCTGCAGGCGATCACGGTCGACGAGGCGCGCGCGTTCTGGACGCGTGCGTTCGGTCCGGATCGCGCGACGCTGATCGTCGCCGGCGATCTCGCCGCCAGCGACGCGATTGCCGCGGCGCACGCGTCCTTTGCCGGCTGGTCGGGCGACCATCCGCGCACGCCGACGCCCGAGCCGTCCGCGACCGCCGCCGCCCGGCACGTGCTCATCGTCGATCGTCCGGGGTCGCCGCAGTCGGATCTGCGGGTCGGACACGTGGGCCCGCCGCGCCGGACCGAGGCCTTTCACCGGCTCGTCACCATGAATGCGCTGCTCGGCGGCCAGTTCACCAGCCGCATCAACAAGAAACTGCGCGAAGCGATGGGCGTGACGTACGGCGCGCGGACGTCGTTCGACTTTCGCGTCGCCGGCGGCGATTTTGCCGGCGACGCCAGCGTCGATGCCGCCGCGACGACCGACGCGGTCGTCGAGATTCTCGCCGAGTGTCAGACGCTCCGCGCCGACGCCGTCGAGCCCGCGGAGCTCGCGCGCGCGAAAGCGTCGCTCACGCGCGGGTACGTCAGGAACTTCGAAACCGCCAGCCAGCTGGCTCGGGCCGCGGTTCAGCTCTCGACCTACGATCTGGATGAGGGCGAATTCGATCGCTTCGTGCCGCGCATCGACGCCGTGACCGAGGCCGACGTCATGACGACGGCGCGTGAATTCCTTCACCCCGATGACGCCGCCATCGTCGTCGTCGGCGACGCCGAGCGCGTGCAGAGCGGTCTCGAGAGGCTGGGCCGGCCGATTCGGGTGTTCGAGCCGGAATTCTGAGATTTCGTAGGGCGGCTTGGTTTCCAAATCCGCCAGCGAATGTTGCTATCGACCAACCCGAATATCGAAGGTGCGCTTCTCTCCCAGTGCGATGGTGACGGCCGCCGACTGTGCGAGGAGCTGCCATCCTACACGCGCTTCGCTCGCTGGCTTCGGCTGGCAAGCCGCGAAGGAAGGTGGCGTCCTGGGCGGGATGTCATAATGCGCGGCCGATGAAAGCCGTTCGCTTCCACCAGCACGGCGGACCTGAAGTTCTTCGCTACGAGGACGCGCCGGATCCGCAGGCGAAGCCGGGCTGGATCGTCGTCGGCGTGCGTGCGTGCGCGATGAATCACCTCGATCTCTGGCAGCGGCGCGGGCTGGAGCGCGTGAAGATTCCGTTCCCCCACATCTCGGGCGCGGATGTGGCTGGAGAAATCAGCGCGCTTGGCGAGGGCGTGACGGGATTGCGCGTCGGACAACGCGTGATGCTGCAGCCCGGATTGAGTGATGGAACCTGCGCACGGTGTCTGTCGGGTGAGGACAACTTCTGCGAGAAGTACGACGTCCTCGGCTATCAGTCCGACGGCGGTGATGCGGAACTTGTGGCCGTGCCGGCCGTCAACGCGATCCCGCTGCCGGATCACATCGACTTCGTGACCGCTGCGGCCTTCCCGCTCGCGTTTCTGACGGCGTGGCACATGCTGCACTCACGGGCGCGCCTCGCGAAGGGTGAAACCGTGCTCGTCATCGCGGCCGGGAGCGGCGTAGGACAAGCCGCCGTACAGCTCGCAAAAGTTGCGGGTGCGCGCGTGATCGCGACGGCGGGCGGCGAGGCCAAGCTCCAACACGCGCGGAACATCGGTGCCGACGAGGTGATCGATCATTATCGCGACGACGTTGCCGCGCGCGTGCGCGACCTGACGAATCGCCGCGGCGTCGACGTCGTCATCGAGCACGTCGGCACGGCGACCTGGGAACGAAGCGTGCGTGCGCTCGCACGCGGGGGACGGCTGGTGACGTGCGGCGCGACGACCGGCTACGACGCAAAGATCGATCTCCGCGTCCTCTTTGCGAGACAGCTCTCGCTGCTCGGCTCGTACATGGGCGGAAAACCGGAGCTCCTTCGCGCGAGCGAGCTGTTCTTCCGCGGCGAAGTTCGTCCGATCGTCGATCGGACGTTTCTCCTGTCCGAAACCGCGCAGGCCCACAACTACCTCGAGTCGTCGTCACAGTTCGGTAAAGTCGTGCTCGTAGTCTGACGGGTGTTAACCGTTGCCCCTCGCCGGTCGTTGCTAGGAGCGAAGGACGCCATCACTACGCTGTAACCAGGGGCTGATGGGGGATCTGCCCCAGTGTTTTCGGCGAACTAACAGCGAAAAACGGCGGTAGACTGCCAGGATGAATGTGGCGCGATGGAGCGTGAGTCTCATCGCGATCATGGGCGTGCTCGCCGCCACGATCGCCGGCGCCACGATCTGGCTCATCCTCACCGATCCCGTCACCGTCGCCAACGCAGTGTCCACGGGCGACGTCAGTCCCGTCGTGAAAGCAATCGGCGCGGTCATCTATGACGCGCTGAAGGGGCTGTTCAAGTACTTGTAGGCCGGGGCTTCTACTTGTAGGCCGGGGCTTCAGCCCCGGCGCCTCACAGCTTCTCGACGAGAAACCGGGTCAGGTAATACCCATCCAGATATTTGAACGGCACTTTGCCGGTGGTGTAGTGGCCGCACGGCAGGATCGCGACGTTGTGCGCCACGCCGAGTCGCTGGAACTCCGAGATGATCCGCCGGGACAAGTCCACGGGAAACGTCAGATCGTAGCGGGCATAGATGAGCAGGACGTCGCGTCCGCGGGCCCGATCGATGAACGGCCACGGGCTGATGGGCATCCAGTATTCGCGCAGCTCATCGAGCGTCAGGTGACCGTCGAGACCGTTGCGGACGTGACGCGTGGACAGCCCGTGCCAGACGACATCGGCGAAGAAGGGCGACACGTGGTTGAAGGCACCGGCGCGGATGCGGGGATCGTGCGTCATCGTGAGCATCGCGAGGCACGAGCCCAGGCTCGTCCCGAGCACGCCGATTCGCTCGTAGCCCTGTGCGGCGAGCCAGTCGATCGTCCGCTTCGCGTCGAGCACGGCCTGCCGGTTCGCCTGGAGCGTTCGTCCGACATTCGGGCTCACGATGTAATCGGCGCGCTCGAGCTCAGCCGGCCGCCGTTCATCGTGATAGGGCAGACTGAGCCGCAGCGCCGTCACTCCGAAACGCGCGAGGAGCCGGCATAAGCCGACGTGACCTTCTGCGCTCGAATTCCATTGCGGCAGCACGACGACGGCTTTGCGCGGCCGGCCGGTCTGGCGGTCAGTGGCTGGAAAGATTCGGACGGTGACCAGGTTGTTGACCGCGTGCGGCGTCATGAGCGGGCTCGGAAAGCGGAGCCACTCGCCGTCGCACTCGTAGTCGCCGGTTGGAGCAGTCTGGAAGAACCGATCGCTTGCAGCCGTCGCCTCGCGTGACCAGGCCGACACACGCAGGCCTGGATGTCCGTCGCCGTTCTCGAGGTTCAGCCAGTCGAGTCCCCACTCGAATGGACGGACGAGGCGATTGGTGTCGACGGAAGCGAGCCGCCGCTCCCAACGGTGAAATCCTTGCGCGATCACTTCTCGGTGGCAGTCTTTGCGGCGAGGTCCTTGTAGCCGTGTCCCGGCGGCGTCGTCATTTCGACCGGCAGCCCCGAGCCCGCCCAGCCGGGGTCGATGACGCGGCCGCTCATCGGGTCACGGGCGCCGCCGAACCCGCCGGTCACGTTCGAAACGTCGGCAAAGCCGAACGTCGTCAGGATCTGCGCGGCGCGCGCCGAACGGCCGCCCGACTGGCATCCCAACAGGAGCTTCGCGTCGTTCGCGAAGTTGGCCTGCATGACGCGAACGAAGTCCGGATTCGGCAGCATTTGACCGGAATCCTCGTCCACTTCGATCAGCGGGACGTTCACCGCGCCTTCCGGATGGCCGCTCTCGAATTCCGGCGACGATCGGATGTCGACGTAGGTATATCCCTGCTTCTGCAGCGCGTGGGCTTCGGCGGCGGTGACGTTCTTCATACGAGAATTCTTTCACAGGCGGCGGCCACGGCGAGCAGCCGTTCGGTTTCGTTCATTCGGCCGACCAGTTGCAGACCGACAGGCAACCCCGACGTGTTGACGGGCAGAGTGATGGCCGGATGCCCGGTCAGATTGAACAGCTGCGTCTGCCGCAGCATCGCATTCCGTACGGTGGTGCGCGTCGTGGCGGACGGATCGATCGTCGTCTCGATTTCTCCGAAGCGCGGCGCCACGATCGGGAGCGTCGGCAGAAGGAGGGCGTCGCATCCTTCCAGCACCGCATCGACTTCCCGGCGCAGCAACGCGCGTTTCTCCCGCGCGTCGAAGTACTTGACCGCCGGAATCCCGCGTCCGCTGATCAACCGATCGTGCACGGACGGCATGTAGTCGCTCTTCCGGCTGTCCAGATACCGATCGTGCCAGAACGCCGCCTCGGGCAAGACGGTGTTGACGTAGATCTCGGGCACCGTCGGGGCGAGTGGAATTTCGGCGGCGATGACGGTCACGGCCGCGGACCGCAAACGATCGAGAGCCGCGTCGACGACTTCGCGGACCTCGGGCGCGAGCGGTGACGAGAAATATCCGACGAGATGACGCAGCCGCAGGGAGCCCGCGTCGAGGGACTCGATCGGATTCACGTGATGTCCCGTGAGGATCGCCCACAGCCAGGCCGCATCCTGCACCGTGCGGGCGATCGGCCCGACGTGATCGAGCGAGGTACTCAGCGGAATCACGCCGTCGGTCGGCACCTCGCCGTACGTCGGCTTGAGGCCGACCACACCGCACGCTGCCGACGGAATGCGGATCGATCCGCCGGTGTCGGTGCCGATCGACGCCAATCCCATGCCCAGCGCCACCGCCACGGCCGAACCGCCGCTCGAGCCGCCCGCGAGTCGCGTCGCGTCGGCCGGATGCTTCACCGGCCCCCACGCCGAATCTTCGCTCGTCGTGCCGAGCGCGAACTCGTGCAGGTTCGTCTTGCCGAGCAGGACGGCGCCGGCATGGCGCAGCCGGGTGACGACGGTCGCGTCACGCTCGGCGACGTGATGTTCGAGGACGCGCGATCCGGCGGTCGTCACCTCGCCGGCGACGTCGATGAGATCTTTCAGCGAGATGGGAATCCCGTGCAGCGGACCGCGGTTCGAGCGACGTCTGAGCTCGACGTCGGCTTCCCGTGCCGCGGCCCGGGCTGTATCGGCCCAGACGCGCACGAATGCGTTGAGCCGGCTGCTGTCGCGCTCGATCGCCTGCAGGCTCTGCTCGACGAGGTCGATCGCGCACAACTTGCCCGATCGAAGTCGGACCTGGGCGTCGGCGATGGTGAGCCAGCCGGTCATCGAGGCGTCAATCATAACGACGTTGCAGTAGTCTCTAACGATGGTTCTGGCCGCCGTCATGCCGGCGCCGCGCGTTCCGATCGAGATTCGCGAATTCCCTGAGCCGTCGCTGCCCGCCGGCGGCGCGCTGCTTCGCACGGCGTTTTCCGAAGTGTGCGGGACGGACGTGCACTTGTGGCATGGCCGCCTCTCCGGGGTGCCGTACCCCATCATTCCCGGTCACGTCACGACCGGCACGCTCGACGCGGTTCGCGGATCACTTGCCGCTGTTGATGGCACGCCTCTTCAGGAAGGCGATCGGGTCGTCTTCTTCGACGTCCACCGCACGTGCGGGCGATGTCTTGCATGCACCGTGCATCGGACGCCGACGCGATGCTCGTCCCGCCGCGTCTACGGCATCACCGACTCGGCGACCGAAGGGCTCTTCGGCGGGTGGGCGCAAAAGGTCTACCTGGAGCCGGGCGTGATCGTGGCCAAGCTGCCCGACGCGGTGACGTTCGAGGCGTACATCGGCGGCGGCTGCGGTCTTCTCACGGCCGTGCATATCGTCGAGCGCGCCCAGCTGAAGCTTGGCGACACGGTTCTCGTCCAGGGCGCCGGCGCCGTCGGCCTCAGCACTGCCGCGCTGGCGCGCCGGACGGGCGCCGGCCGGATCATCGTCATCGGCGCCCCGGCCAATCGGCTGGATCTGGCGCGCGAGATGGGCGCCGACGTCGTCATCGATCTGGATCGCACGACGCTCGACGAGCGAATCGGCCGTGTGCTCGAGCTCACCGGCGGCGCCGGCGCCGACGTGGTCGTCGAAGCGGCGGGATCGGCTCGGGCAATCGAAGAAGGGGTCCGGCATGCGCGAAATGGCGGCGCCTACGTGATCGCCGGTCATTACACGAACGTCGGCGACAGCACGATCAACGCGCACGAGCACATCAATCGAAAGCACCTGGACATCCGCGGATGCTGGGGCAGCGAGGTCGGACACTTTCTGCGCGCGCTGCGCGCGCTGGAGCGCTATGGCTCCGAAGTGCCGTGGGCACGAATCGGCGCGGCGACCTATGGATTGAACGGGCTGAACGATGCGCTCGCGGCGGCGGAAGCGTTCCAGGTGCCGAAGGCGCTGGTAGATCCATGGCATCTGTGATGTGGTGATTTGGTGATGCGGTGATTTGAAAGCACTCGTCTGACAAGAGATGTGTCAGATCACCACGTCACCAGATCACCACATCACAATTTCACGTCACTTAGCTTGATCGATGACCCGTTCGATCGCCTGCGCGAACGTCTGATACGGATGCGCGCCTTTGATCGATTCGACGACGTGCACTTCGTTCGTATCGCGATCGCGAAGACCGATAAAGAAGGCGGGCGTGCCGTTTGCGCCAAGCGACGAGGCCAGCCTCGCCGTGTCGCGAATGGCGGCCGTCACCCGGCCGTTCGCCACGCATGTCTGCACCGATTCGGGATTGAGACCCGCGTCGCGCACGCGGGCGTCGAGCATCTCCTTCGTGTGCGTGCCCGGAGCGGCGAAGAGCGTCCCGTGGAGCACCCAGAACTTCGCCGGATCCTGTTCCAGCGCACAACGAGCGACTTCGTGCGCGCGAATGGCCCCCGGGTGCAATTCATCGATTGGATAATCCCGGAACACGTAGCGGATCCGGCCCGTCTTGATGAAGTTCGTCTGGATCTGCGGCATCGTCTGTTGAAAGTGCCGGATGCAGAACGGACATTCGTAGTCGGAGAATTCGACGAGCGTCACGATCGCATCATCGGGTCCCAGCGCCGGAGCACCGGAGACGTCGATGGTGCCCGTTTGCTTGAGCGACGCGATCTCCTGGACCAGACGACGCTGGTCGTTCTTCAACTGTGCGAGTTCTCCGTCCATCTTCAACCAGAGCAGCGCGACCGCCAGCAGACTGATCAGCGGGAGCACCAGGTGCGCGGATGACCGGCGCTGCGGAGGATGGACCGGCGCCTGATGGCGCGGCAACGGTCCCGGCGGCGTCGGGTAGCGCGGCGGCGCGGGCTCGGGGGCCGGTCGATCCGGAGGCGGCGTTGAGGCGTCGAGCTTTTCGTTCGTCGGTTGGTCCATCCGGATGGGTCTCCCAGGCGAGGTTGTGCAACGGTCACTGTGATTGTACGCTGCGCACACTGGGATGCGCCGGACGCGTATTCTGACAACCATCGGTCCCGCGAGCGCGGACCAGTCGACCATTGGCGCCCTGCTCGCGGCGGGGACGGACGCGTTCCGCCTGAATTTCTCCCACGGCACGGTTGAGACGCACGCCGAGACGTGCCGCCACATTCGCGACATCGCGTCGGCGGCCGGCCGCGACATCGGCATCATGCAGGACCTGAGCGGTCCCAAGATTCGAATCGGCGCGGTCGACGCGCCGCTCGATCTCGCCGACGGGGATTCGCTCGCCATCGAGCAGGGCGACTTCGTGGGCACGGCCGGCCGCGTGTCGTCGACCGCGGATGCGTTGTTCACGTCGATGCGAGCCGGCCACCGGTTGCTCCTCGACGACGGACGAATCGAGCTCGAAGTCTCCGACGTTGCGCCCGGCAAGCTGACGACGCGCGTCGTGGCCGGCGGCCGCCTGGAATCGCATAAGGGCATCAACGTTCCCGGCGTGGCGCTGCGCACGTCGGCGCTCACCGCGAAGGACCAGGAGGACCTGCGCGCCGGGATTGCGATGGGCGTCGATCTCGTCGCGTTGAGCTTCGTGCAGTCAGGCGACGACGTGCGCGCCGCGAAAGCGGCGGCGGCGTCCGCGGGCGCCCCGGACATTCCGATCATCGCGAAGATCGAAAAGCCTCAGGCGGTCGAGCACCTCGACGACATCCTCCAGGTGGCCGACGGACTGATGGTCGCGCGCGGCGATCTCGGCATCGAGTTGCCGCTCGAAACGCTCCCTGCCGTTCAGAAGCGGTTGATCGTTGCCGCCCGCCGTCGCGGCATGCCCGTCATCGTCGCCACTCAAGTGCTGCAATCGATGACGACGGAACCGCGGCCCACGCGCGCCGAGGTCACTGATGCCGCGCATGCGGTCGACGAAGGCGCCGATGTCATCATGCTCGCGGGGGAAACGGCGGTGGGGCGTTATCCGGTGCGCGCTGTCGCGACGCTCGACGCGATCATCCGCGAAGCCGAGCGCGCGCTCGAGCCCGCGGCGAGCCGGTCGATGCTGGCAGATGATGGCCGCGGCGGAGGCACCAACGGCCGCGCGGCAGCGGACCACTCGCGTGCGTTGTGCGAAGCCGCCGCCGCCCTCGCCGACCGGGCGCGTGCCGCGGCGATCGTCGCGGTGACCCGGGCCGGCAAAACCGCCAGGATGCTCGCGGCTCTGCGGCCAGGCGCGCGAATCATCGCGGTCACGACCACGCAGAAGGTGGCCGCGCGTCTGTCACTCGTCTGGGGCGTGACGGCAGTCACGACCGATCGGCTCGGACCGGGAGACGTCCGCCAGGCGCTGCTGTCACACGGGCTGGTCCCTGGCGGCGCGATCGTCGTCTTCGTGTCGATGCACCCGGTCCTCTCCCGCGAGGGTACGAACTTCGTGCGCGTCGAGCGTCTGTAGGCGATGCGGCGACGGCTCGATACGGCCGCACAGGTCTTCCAGTTCATTCTCGACAACTCGCTGCTGCTGCTCGGCGGGGCCGTGCTCGGGCTCGCGTGGGCGAACGCCGATCCCGGCGGCTACAACGAATTCACGCGCGTGACGCGGCCGTTCGTGAACGACGTCGCAATGGTGTTTTTCTTCGGGCTCGTCATGAAAGAGGTGTACGAGGCGATGCTGCCTGGCGGGCCGTTGTCCCAGCCCGCGGGGGCGGCGATGCCGGTGCTGGCGGCGATCGGCGGGATGGTCGCGCCGGCATCGATTTACGCGTTCTTCGTCATGTCGCTCGGCCGCGCCGAGCTCATGCGCGGCTGGGCGATCCCCTGCGCGACCGACATTGCATTCTCGTACCTCGTCGCCAGGCTGATTTTTCGTCAGGGGCATCCGGCGATCCCGTTTCTCCTGCTGCTCGCCATTGCCGACGACGTGCTCGGCTTGATCGTGCTCGCGGCGTTCTATCCCCAGGGCCACATCAATCTCGGACTGCTCCTGGCCGGACTCGGTGCGGCGATGCTCGGCGCGTGGCTGCTGCGCCGGAGCGGCGTCGAGAGCTTCTGGGTGTACGTGCTCGGTCCCGGATTGGCGTCGTGGATCGGTCTTCATCTCGGCGGAATCCATCCGGCGCTCGCGATGGTGCCGATCGTGCCGTTCATGCCGCACGGCAAGTCGGACTTGAAGCTCTTTGGATCCCGGCCGGCGATGCGGCTGGCCACGATGGAGCAGTTCGAGCAGTGGTGGAGGTCGCCGGTTCAAGTGATTCTGATGGGCTTCGGACTGGTCAATGCCGGTGTGCCCTTCACGAGCCTCGGCGATGTCACGGCGGCAGTGACGATCGCCTTGATCGCCGGCAAGCCGATCGGCGTCCTCGGCGCGACGCTGATCGGCGAATTGTTTGGACTCCGCCGGCCCGCCGGCCTGAACTATCGCGCGCTCACAGTGATGGGCGTTACGGCCGGCATCGGGTTCACGGTCGCGCTCTTCTTCACGACCGCATCCTTTCCGCCCGGGCCGATTCTCGACGAGGCGAAGATGGGAGCGCTCTTGAGTTTCCTCGCGGCGCCGCTCGCCCTCGCGCTCGCGAAGGCGCTCGGAGTGTCCAAGAGCTGAGTCCGTCCTCAAGGTCCTCCAGGTCCTCCAGGTCCTCCAGGTCCTTTAGGTCCGCTACGCCGTCGTGGTCGGCCGCGCTTCTCGCGAATATAGGGTTGGAGGCTCTTGTGAAGGTTGAAGGTTGCCTTGTCGCATCGTTTCGCCAGAAGAAATGCCGCGGCGCAATCTGCTCGCGTGAAATACCTTCGATCGATGCCGTCGACAAGGTTGACCTCTGATTCGGCGAGCGAACCGAGAGCGATGTTCAGAAAATGCGCAATCTCTGCCGCGCCAAACCGCCGAAATCCTTCGCCGATATTGCGTGCGACGCCGCTCGCCGAGTCGCGGAGCTGATCTCTGAACTTGAAATCTCGCAATGCGCCCGGACTTGCGTCGATGAGCCTGTAGACCTCCCGCTTGAACTCTTGCGCCAGCTGATATGCGTCGAGATCGTCGAGTCGCGCCACACCCACGGGCATCGAAGTGGCAATGCCTGTGCCACTCATTCGGTTGGGCTTTCGTAAGGAAGGAATGAGTATGGTGGCAGGAATTGATCGACTGCGCGAGCGGAGCGTACGAACTTTCTGCAGCCGGGTCTTACGACCGAAGGACCAGAAGGACCTCGAGGACCTGGCGGACCTGAAGGAGGACCTGAAGGACCTCGGAGATCTTGGCCTTGAGGACCTCGTGGCTCTTGGTGTTCAAAGCTTTCCTTCGACGTAGCGTTTAAGCGCCGCGAGCGAGATCTGCCAGTTGCGGGACGCCACCGCGTAGTAGCGGCGCCAGCGCGGGGACGGTTCGTAGCCGTCCTGGCGCACGTGCAGATCGCAGCCGCCGGCATCAGGGTGACAGGCGATCTGCAGCGCCATCGGCCCGAGCGGATCGCCTTCGGGCGGCACCCACCACGCGTCGGCGACGAGGAACTGCTGTCCCGGCCGCACGTCGACGACGGTGCCGTGAAACACACCGCCGAGCGCGCCGAGCAGCTCGTCGCGAAATGGCGTCGTCGGCCATTCGACCGCGTAGACGCCGAACGGCACCGGGGTGGTGACCGATCCGACGGCCTGCCACCACGCCCGCAGCGCCTCGGCGGAGAAAAAACATTCGAAGACGACGGCGGGCGGCGCGGCGATGAAGAGGCGCTGCTCGAATCGTTCGCCGAGCTCCTGTGATGCAGTGGCCACGAGTCCTGCCTGCTGGCATGATACCTTCTGTGGATTCACATTCTGGAAAGCGATCACACCATGACGACCGAGGAGCGAACGGCACTCATCAGCAAGTATCGTGAAGGCTACCGCACGGTGCAGGAGGCGCTCGCCGGCGCGACCGCTCGCGAGCTCGACGCGCGGCCCGCGCCGAACAAGTGGACGGCGCGCGAGATCGTCCATCATCTGGCCGACAGCGAGATGACCGCGGCGATCCGGCTCCGCCGCCTGCTTGCGGAAGACCAGCCCGTGATCCATGCGTACGATCAGGAAGCGTACGCGCGACAGCTACACTACGGCGACCGGCCGATCGAATCGTCACTGCAGGCGCTGCGGTTCGCGCGCGAGACGACCGCAGAACTGCTCGATCGTCTGCAGCCGGCTGATTGGACGCGGATGGGCACGCATCCGGAGCATGGCCCGTACGGCATCGAGCAGTGGCTGAAAATCTACGCCTCGCACGCCCACAACCACGCAGAGCAGATCACACGCGCGCGCGCAGTGGGGAGGAGCTAGGCTCCGAGCCTCCAACGTCAGTACAGCAAGAACTTCTCTCGAATCTGCAGGAAAGCGCCAACGCCGGATTCCCACGAGCGGACGAGATCGTCGGTTGACGTGCCGGCGTCCAGCGCCTCACGCAGCTTCGTCGACCCGTAAAGAATGTCGATTGGCGGCTTCGTGTATTCGTACTCGTACGGCGGCTGGCGCCATTGAAAGTCGGCGGGCGATTCGCGCTTGAACGCGTCCAGCAACGCAACGCCAACGGCCACAGGCCGGAACGACGCGCGATCGGTCACGTGAATCTGGCACCCGCCGCACGCGACCTTGGCATGCTTGTGAAACGTCGGCTCGAAATACGCCGGCCGGAAGTACACACCTGACAGTCCGCGCGAATTCAACGCGGCGGCGAAGCGCTCGGCATCCCGGTCGACCCAGGGCGCGCCCACCAGCTCGAAGGGCCGTGTGGTTCCGCGCCCCTCGGAGACGTTGGTGCCCTCGAACAACACGCCCCCTGGAAACACCATCGCCGTGTCCGGAGTCGGAATGTTCGGCGATGGCAGCACCCATGGCAGCCCCGTGTCACAGAAGTGCTGATCGCGCGACCAGCCGCGCATTTTCACGACCTCGAGTTTGGCGCCGATCCCGAAGTGCTCGTTGAAGAGACGCGCCAGCTCGCCAATCGTCATGCCGTGACGCATCGGAATCGGATACTGCCCGACGAACGACTGGAAACCGTTCTCGAGGACCGGTCCTTCCACCTCGTGTCCGCCGATCGGGTTGGGCCGATCGCAGACAACGACCGGCAGCCCCTGACGGCTGGCGGCTTTGAGGCAGTTCGCCATCGTGTAGATGTACGTGTAGATGCGCGTGCCGACGTCCTGCAGGTCGATGACCAGCGCGTCGAGGCCCGCGAGCATGTCGGCCTCGGGCTCGCGCGTGTCGCTGTACAACGAATAGACGCGCACCTTGCGCCGGTCGTCTTCGTCGTGCGCGGTCTCGATCATGTTCTCCTGCAGATCGGACTTGATGCCGTGCTGGGGGCCGAACAGCGCCCCGACGCGCACGCCGCCCGCTTCGAGGCGATCGACGATGTGCCGGATCCGGCCGTCGACCGACGCCGGATTGCAGACCAGTCCGACCGTGCGGCCGCGGAGCAGGCTGCCATCGACGAGAACATCAGAGCCAAGCAGCATCGCCATAATCGATCAGGGTTTGCGGCCAGCCAGACCGCGGGCCAGATGCGCGGCCACCATCGCGTCTCCATAGCTGTTGCACTGAATCTGAACCGGATCCTCGACGCCGGCGACCGTGAGGACGAGGTCGCGTCCGAGCCGCGCGACCTCGCGCACGCGGTGCCACGGCCACGCGCGAACCCCCTGGCTGGCGAACACGATCCGCTGCGACGTGAGGAAGAGCTTGCCGGCAGCCTCCGACTGGCCCGCCACGCTCGCCGGCGAGACGAAGTGACACGTATCGTGCCCGATCACCCGATGCTGAGTTTCGACGCGGGGGAATCCGCCGTTCGAAGACAACTCGAGCAAGCGCGCGAGGCCGTCGACGAATTCCTCACGACGTTCGAGCTCGTCGGGCGACCCCGTGCCCATCTCGCGCTGCAGCCGATCGATCGTGTCGGCGGCCGGAGCGGCGGCCGCGGCCTCCGCGTCACGCCACCACGCCACGTCATTCGCTGACCGGGAATTTCGTCTAAAAAAGCGCATTTGTGATGTGGCGATGTGGTGACGTGGTGAATTGAGAGCATCTTGCCACGGAGACAAGGTCTTCAAATCACCACATCTCCACATCACCACGTCTGAACTTCGATTAAGGCAGAAAGGTCACTGCGGCTTCGAGGACGTCCTGAATCAGGCCGAGGCCGAGCATCGCGCCGACGACGGCGAGCATGGCGACGTAATGGATCGTCGTGCGACCGGCGGCAGGCGCCGACGGCGGTGCCAGCAGCCGCCGGATCCTCGCGTCGAGATCCTCTCCGCGGTAGAGCGCGCTCGCCGGCACGTCGTGGAACACGGGCGATGTCGACGTGGAGGCCAGACGTGCGACCCGGATCAGCGCCTGAGCGAGCAGCACCCGCCCGTGCTCGCCGAGCCGGTGCGATGCCTCGTCGGCTGCGCCCTCGCAGGCGTCGTGCCAGGCCTCGAGCATCCGCGACGAAATCGGCAGCCACGAGAGGATGTCGGGGGCCATGGTGAGGATCGCCCTCCGAAGGTTGTCGTGCCTGTCGAGGTGCCCCTGCTCGTGCGCCAGGATGGCGCGGAGTTCGTCCGGACTGCACGCGTCCAGCACGGACCGCGCGATGATCACGCGCTGCCGGACAAGCCCCACGACAGCAACAATCGGAAAACTCGACGAGATCGCGAGAACCGGCGTTCCGATCCCCGGCAGGGTCACGGTTTCTGCCGTCGCGAGCCAGCCGCCGAGCACGCGAGACGTCCGATGCTGCAGACGCCATGCGCGAATGGCGGCGCTGATGAAGAGCCCAACCGTCAGGATTGCCAGGATCGGCAGACTGATGCCCGTCGTCTCCCCGCCGCGTTGCTCGAAGAGGACGAAGGACAGCACGGTCACCGACGCCGCCACGGTGGCCGCAATCACCGGCACCAGCCGCAGGACGAACAGCGTCCGCTCCTCGGACATGACCCGAGGCCGCCGCCGGCTGACGATCCAGGTGACCAGCGCGCCGACGAAGCCGCCGGACGCAAAGGCGGCCAGGGCCATCACGACCAGCCGCATGCCGAACGTCATGACCGCTGACTTTCGATTTCGGCCCGACGGGCCCGGACGAGCGCTTCGAGGTCGTCGAGAAGATCGAGGTCGCGATCGCTCACGGCCTGCACGAGAAACGACAGGAGAAGGCCGACGGACTCACCGTCCCCTTCGAGCGCAGTTCGGACGGCCGCGGTGGCGCGGGCCGACTCGAATTCGGCGCGCGACAGGCGCGGCACGTAGAGAAATGCCCGGCCGCTCTTCTCGCGCCGCAGCACGTTCTTTCGGTGCAGCCGGTCGAGCGTGGTCATGAGCGTCGTGTATGCAATCTCCGGAAAGTCCGGCTGCAGATCGCGGACGGACATCGATCCCGTCCGGGACCAGAGAGCCTCCAGCACGCGCCATTCGAGCGGGCCGAGCCGCCCCGGTTCATAGACGGTTTCCGGCGAGCGAGCAAACCATGAAGTCATAGATCGTCGCGACTCCAGTTCCGACCGGAAAAGTCTACGACCTCGGTCGTGGTAATGTCGAGCCATTCCACGCCATGCGGCGATTCCTTCCAGTCGCAGTCGCGGTGCTTCTCGGGGCCGGAGGCTGGCTGGTTGCGCAGGATTCCAAGCAGATCGAAGCGGGCCGCAAAATTTACGAATCGCAG